>JANYIL010000223.1 GCA_025362075.1 Chloracidobacterium sp. | reverse complement strand
ACTTAATAAGGCGATACCCAGATCGATGCCGATCACGTCAGTATCGACCCAACCGGTTTGCGGATTGAACGCATCGGCAAATCCGTAGTGTCCGTATATTTGAACCCCGTATTTCCCTTTCATCTCCTGCAGGGCCGGGAGCGATATGTCGGGAGTAAACATCAAGGAGCCCGCTGACGCGTAGGGTACAACTGTGCCGTCCGTCGTCGGGTCACGCGGTGGAGCTCCCCAGGTCTTATACCCGTCAACCGCGTCGGATGCAGTGAGACCCCACATATTTGGTCCATATTGGGGGAAATCCTTGGTCAAAACATCGATAAAGAATTGCCGTTGTGCACGGGTGGCGATAACGGAGTTACTAAAATAGTCCGTTCGAAAGGTGCCGTATCTTTCTCGTTTCCCTCGGAAATCCACCCATGCGTGAGAATATTGATGAATAAAAAGAGGCGGCACAGCTGCAAGATATCGAAATCGATCGTATGATATATATCCGCGCTCCCATGCATACCACGACCGCCAGGGGATCGGGTGTTTCGGTGAACCTATCGCAAGCAGATTCAGGATCATCTGCTCACTGTAGTCGTGCCATCGGTTTTTTAGAAAGCCGGTTTCAGGGCGCCAGCCGTGTGAAAGAAGATATGGGTCGCCATTCAGCATCCAACGAAAATCGATCCGGTTATAGATCTTTGCGGCATTGCGGTATATCGCTCGGTCGTCCGCAAAACACTGCCGAACCGTCAAAACACCGCCCATCAGAAGTGCCGTATCGATCGAGGATATCTCGCTTTTCCATCGGCGTTCTCCCGTCGCCTGATCCTGCCAATGATAAAACCAGCCGCCCTTATTAAAGGCTTTGTTCGCGAAATAACTAAGTGTGTTGCGGGTTCGGTCGAGAGCCTGCTTTCTCGTGATCCAACCACGTTTAGCGGCAATGCAATACCCCGTCAGGGCAAACCCCGTCGAGGCTATGCTTGCAATCCTGTAATGCGAATCTCCACCTGCGGGAGCATCGCCGGATGTTCCGGCCCGGTCGAGCGTAAGACCGGTATTTGGATCGCTGTGTTCCCAAAAGAAAAGAAAGGCCCGGTGTTCGAGGTCCTCAAGAAATTCGTCGTCCTCTTTGGTCAGTACAAAACGCTGAGGAGCGGCGGCTTGGCCTGGCACGAAGCCGTGGGCAAACCACGCCACGACCAGCAGGGCGACGATTGAACTTCTGGAGAATCTGAGCATCAAGTCTATTTGACGTAACGCCGCGCGACGACATCGGGCGTATCGATATTTTTTCCGCGTTTCAAGTTTACTGCCAACCGGATATATTGTGCCATCGACCATGCCAGCGGAGTCGCTGAACCTGCTCCTTCGCCAAACGGAAATACCGAGTCAGGCTTGTCCCAAACCTGCTCAGGGATCATCATGCCTTCATTAGCAAAACCCGACATCGTGTCGAGACGTTTTTCGGCACCCAGTAAACACGCGGAAGATGCGGTTCCGGTCCTTGACCCGTGCAAGCAGGCTGCGATCTCAAACTCACCCCGTTCGCCGCTCAGCAACGCCCAAAGATGCCCTTTGCCCGTGTATTTAAGGTCCCAGTTCCACGGCCTGCCATCGTACATTTCGCCGTACCCATCACGATTGTAGCGATAAAAGCCGTCCCCTTTTGGGGTTTTTACCTTCAACAGTTCGTCGACCACCATTAGCGACCTCACGATCAGTTTATCATCAGGAGATTTAATGCCAAGACGGACGAGTTCCAGAAATCCCGCGTCAACAATGTCTCGTTCGTCGGCCGGGCCGGCGTTGTTGTTGAGTTCGACTTTTTCGCCTGCGTCCGGTGCTCCATTTCGAGTGATCCTTACATAATAATTGCCATCGCCGTATTTACCGGTCGTTGTGGCACTCCATTTATCAACGTTAGCCTTCCATTCGTCTGCAACGGCGAGCCATTTTCCGGCCGATACGACATCGCCATTCCGTTTTGCGATATCAGCGGCACAGACGAGGCCGGCGATCTCGGCTGCGATCGTCGAGGGTGAATATCCCGGCTTTTCCTCCCACCGTTCCTGCTGTGTTTTCGGGCCGGTTTTCAGAATGTAATCAGCTGTCGGCCTTATATGTTTCGCGAATGTCTCTGCGTCAAATCGCGCCAGCTGATAGGCCAGGATTAGGGGGTACGAAACCTCGTCCATCTGGATCGCCTCCCCCACCGGACGGCCGTCAAGCCACGTAATCTGCGGAAAACTCCCGTCCAGTTTTTGCTGCTTGGAAAAAAGATAATCGAGAGCCCTGTTTGCCGAGTCGAGGTCGCCAATGGAGATATATGCTGTTGCAATTTGATAAAGGTCGCGGCACCAGACGAGATGATAGCCGCCGACGTACGGGCCATTTGCCCCCGAGCCTGTTATCCACGGATTTGACAGCGATGCCACATTTCCGCCCCGATACATCTTATCCTCGCTTGCTCTTAGGACCATTGCCGCATAGTTAAATTGAGCCTGATATTTCGCTCCGATTTTTGGCAGCGTTTTTACATAGAGGTTCCAGGTTTTATCGTATACCGACTGACATTTTTCAAACCCTTTGCTTCGCGAGTTGCCTGCATTCTCGACCGCATTTTGCCACTCTTTTCCAAATGAAAGGACCGCCGTAAAGTGCCCCGGCTCGACGATCCGTGCCAATTGAACCACATTTCCGTTTGCAACTTTTTCGTGCGCATCCACGATCTTGCCGCATTGCCGGAGCTGCGTCAAACCATCATTTTGCTCGAAATAATCATTCGTTAGCTCTGATATCGGACTCGTAAACAATAGTGCGGATGCAACTTGCGGACTGGCTTTTTCGACAACGAGTTTCACGTCCGCGTCATTCGGACCGTACTTCGTACTTGCAGTGTCTCCCATTCCGCTATTGCCAAGCGACGGGTCGTAGTAAATATAGAGGTTAAGATTTTTGTCGTTTGATTGAAATCGGACGTCGATCAGCACGGAATCTCTTTCCGGGTCGGTTGTGTAGGTTTTGGTGAGCGTCCACTCGCCAGATTTGGCCGTATTGATCTGTTGAAAACTTAATGAGTCGGGCCTTAGCGGTTTTATTTTATGATCTGCGTCATCTCGTTCGGTTTCCACCGTTTTTTTGACCGGATCGACTACTACAAACTGTAAAAGCTGGACATTTGCCATGTCAGCGGTGGGATAAAACACCTCAGTAAGCGATCCGCCCTGGAGCGTGAACCATACCTTAGAGTTCAAACTCAAAGCGGTCCCGATGCCCTGTTTTCCGGCGCTTTCCCATTTCGCATCGTCGCCTGTTTGGGCGGAGATGACCGTGAAGATGAAAATAAATATGAGAACTACGTTTAAGAGCCGAATCATCTCACCTAGTTCCCGATTATTGAAAATGAATCCCGTAGTCCGTCAGTCGAGTTGGTCCCAACCATGACGTCAAATTTCCCAGGTTCGACAACGTACTGATTCGCAGCGTTGTAAAAACCCAGATCTTTGGCGTCGAGACTTATCTCGATCGTTTGCTTTTTGCCTGCTTTTAAGAGGACGCGATGAAGGCCCTTAAGTTCTTTGACCGGCCGGGAAACGCTCGCTACCAGATCGTGAATATACAGCTGGACAACCTCGGTACCATCCCGGCTTCCCGTGTTTTCGATGTCAACGTTAAAACGAATCTTGCCGGTTTTGGGGATATTCTGCGAACTCAACCGCAAATTTGAAAGCTTAAATGTCGTATAGCTCAGGCCGAATCCGAATGGATATAACGGCGTATTTGGAGTATCCAAATATTTTGAGGTGTATCTGTTCTCCGTCTCAAGCGGCCGACCGGTCGGCATGGCGGCGTAATATATCGGGATCTGACCGACGCTCCGTGGAAAGGTAATGGGCAGCTTGCCGCTCGGGTTTGCATCGCCGAACAGTACATCGGCAACCGCCGGCCCGCCCATGGTGCCGGAATGCCAGGTTTCCAGGATCGCAGGTGAATTTTCCGCGAGCCAGTTGATCGTCAGCGGCCTGCCGTTCTTGAGGACGACCGCGTAAGGCTTGCCTTTCGCGTGTATCGCTTTGATAAGATCGAGCTGCTTTCCGGGAAGATCGATGTTAGATCTCGACGCGGCTTCCCCGCTGATGTCGCGGGTTTCTCCGACGACGATGATCGTAAAGTCCGCGTCCCTGGCTGCATCGACCGCTTTGTCGAAATCCTTGTCGCTGTCGCATAGCAGCTCACAGCCCTTTTCATAACGAATTTTGGTTCGCCCGCCAACCTTTTGCTTTATGCCTTCGAGGATAGTCACGGAGTCCTCCGCCTTAGCATCGCCAGCCCACCAGTCGAGCGTATTCGCCTTGTCATCAGCCAGAGCACCGATGACCGCGATATTTTTTACATTTTTGCTTATCGGAAGGGTTTCGTGCTCGTTTTTGAGCAAAACGAACGACTTTACGGCAGCATCGCGCGCTGCCTGCATAAACTCCGGTTTCTTCAGCGTCGTTTTTTCCAGATTTTCGTCTACAAAGGGTTTTTCAAAAAGACCCAAGCGAAATTTCGCACGCAAGACATTACGGACGGCACCGTCTATCGTTTTAATCAAAACCTTGCCGCTTTTGACAAGTTCCACGCCGTTTTGGCCGTATGTGCGGCTGACCATTTCTATGTCCGTGCCGGCATTGAGGGCCAGCATAGCGGCCTCTTTTTCGTCTGCGGCTACGCCGTGTGCGATCAACTCCTTAACGGACGTATAGTCGCTCACGACCAGGCCATCGAATTTCCATTCGCCGCGAAGGATTTGTCGTAAAAGAAATGGATTGGCGGTCGAAGGAAGGCCGTTGAGATCGTCAAAGGCGGTCATAAAGCTGCCAATGCCTGCCTCTTTTGCCGCTTTAAAGGGGACAAGATACACACCGCGCAACGTGCGCTCGCTCATATCCACCGTGTTATAGTCACGCCCTCCCTCAGCTGCTCCGTAGGCTGCGAAGTGCTTGGCGCATGCCATGATCTTGTCCTGCCGCTTAAGATCCGTGCCTTGAAAACCACGAACCTGGGCCACGGCCATTATTGAGCCGAGAAACGCATCTTCGCCCGCCCCTTCCATTATCCGGCCCCAGCGTGGGTCTCGAGCAATATCGACCATCGGGGCAAACGTCCAGTGCAGGCCGACGCTGCGGGCTTCAGCGGCCGCAATCGAGGAGCTGTTCTCCACCATCGCCGCATCCCAGCTTGCTGTCATTCCGAGAGGTATCGGAAAAAGCGTTCGATAGCCGTGAATGACGTCGAAACCAAACAGAATAGGAATTTTAAGGCGTGATTCAAGCGCGGCTCGCTGTAGATCGTTCGTATATTTTGCGCCGCGAACGTTTAGCGTCGAGCCCAGCAAACCTATCCTGGCGAGATCGAATTGCTCAGGCCGGGCGTTTCCCTGATAATCGCCGTCAAGCTGCTGGAGTTGGCCGAGCTTTTCCACAAGAGTCATTTGGGCAAGCAGCTTATTGATCTTGGCCTCAGTCGAGAGATTACTTTGAGCGTGGATGGAAGGAACCAGAAATAAAAGGAATGACAGAAAGATCAATAAGGTGAATGCTCGCTTCATTGTGAGAATTATCTTACACATCGGCTTGTATTTCTAAGTATAAGCGGTCGCCGTTAGGCGGCGTAGAACAATCAAAAGGTGGAAATGGAAATTAATGTAGATACGGGTTTCCGGATTGGGGTCGATGCTAGCCGCGCCGTCCCCAATGCCGGAGAGTTTTCGTTTAGAAGCTAAACCGAATCTGAAATTCACCCGTCCTGCCCGCGAGTGCACTCGTCGCCGTACCAAAGGCAACGAGAGTAACCCGGGTCGGGTCCGAATTTGAATTGAAGGGAGCCAGGTTTAACGTGTTAAGAATGTTAAAGAAGTTAAACCTAACGTCCAGTTTTGCACTTTCTCCGAGGAAGCCGATGTTCGGCAGTCCGAACTGTTTGGCAAACGCCATGTCGAGATCCGTATATTTCGGGCCGCGGAAAGAATTGCGTCCGATTCCCGGCCGGTTCGCGAAGGGATTTCCGTTGAATGGCACGCTCGTGCTGAAATATGCGGCGCCGCCGCCCGGAAAGATCCCGCCCGGCTTGAGGAAATTAGCGTTCGAGTTGCTAAGCGGCTTCTTGCCGTTGTAGCTTGTCGGACGCGGGTCGCAGAAGTTATTCGTCGTCGTTCCCAACAAACATCCAAACAGTTTCGGCGTCCACGGGAATCCCGAATTATGGGTCGCTATCGCGTTGATCTGCCATCCGCCCAGTAGCCGCCCCGTCCAGTCTTTCCTGTTGTTAAAGAATGGAATGTCCCACAGGACAGAGGCTGTAACGTTGTGTTTTACATCAAAGTCGGACGGGCCGCGCTCTTCACGCTGGTCGACCGGGAAACTTTGATTTGTAGCAGCCGTCGGAGCTTCGAACGAAGCCGTGTCGATGCTCTTTGCGAAGCGATAATTGACATCAAACGACAATTGCTTCATAAACCGACCCTGCAATCGGGCGATCATCGCGTTGTAATTTGAGTTGACGTCTGGGCTGGCAAAATACGCCGCTCCGATATTTGGATTTGTTGACGGTCCCGTGATATGAACGGGCAGAATTCGAACGAATTTATGGCCCGCGCTACCTACGTAGCCTAATGTTGCGACCAGATTCTTAGGAAGTTGATATTCACCTTCGAGCGACCAGCGATAAACATAGGCCGTCGGCAGTTTTTGCGGCGCACCGTATATTTCGATCGTTCCCGTTCTAGGAAGCCCATTCGCCGGATTTGTGCCGCCGCCGAGCAATGGGTTTCGGGGGTAGCCCGTGATCGTTCCGTCCGTGCTAGCGACAAACGAAATCTGGCCCCCAACAAAGGGCGTTCCAAAATCGTTCGACGCGGTTCCGCAGCAGATACCAAAATTCTGACCATTTGGTGGATTTCGGCGTGCATTAGCCAGCAGCGCGTTTGGAAGACGGTCGTAACCAATGCCTCCGCCGCCGCGAATTACGAGCTTCGATTCGAATCTTTCCGGGCTCCATGCAAATCCGACTTGCGGACCGAAGTTGTTAAGGTCCTTTTTATACAGATTCTTAGCGGTCGAAATCTTCGCTCCCGCGAGGCCGCCATTTGCATCGAGCACCAAATTGCCCAGAACCCCGTTAATAGCCTCGATGGGCGAATAGTACGACCAGCGGAGGCCGAGATTCAACGTCAGGTTCGGCCGAAACTTCCAATCGTCCTGAACAAAAAATGCGAGTTCGCTGGTCTTGAATTTCGTGTTGTTTGCCGTTGGAGTTCCATTGGCGTCAGCGGTTATCGATTCAAATATCGGCGTGCCGTTTGCGAGATTCCACAGTCCGTTGATCGAAAACAACGGCCGCGAGGCTCCAACCTCGCCGTTGCTGTTGTTATCGAGGCGGTATTCACCCCCGACCTTGAAGACGTGATTGCCGATGACCTTTGTCACGATATCCCGAAAATCCAGCTGACGCTCATCGATAACGCCGGGGGTGTTTTGGCCTTGCGGAAAGCCGAACCTAAGCCTGTCGCCGAAAATTCCTTCGACCTCAACCCTCGGAAGACCGAGATTTGCGTTAGGGTTGGCCTTGATCTCGTTGAATCCCCACTTCGTTATGTTAAAACGGGCCTCGTTGACCATTGTCGATGAAAGATTCCGGTCGTAGATAAATGCAAGAGCGTAGCTATTTCGTTTCGAATTAAGATCCGCTATGGAGCGGCCCTGGGCGGAACCATCCGAGCCAATCGATCTCGACGGGACGATGTAAGAGGAAACGGCAAATTTATCTTTTGACGTCACCTGATAATCGAAGCGGGTAAAATACTGATTGCCGTTGAATTTCTTTGGAATTCCGATCTGAACGTATTGGAGATCCGCGACCCCGTCAAAACCGCCGCCCGACGGCGTTCCAAGCGAAACATAATTGCCGTAGCTTCCCGTTAAAGAGCCAACGTCGAAACCATCGCCAACAACCCGGCATGGAATGTTAATCCCCGCAGTTGCGCACGTTCCGCCGAGAACCTGTATGGTATTCGGCGTAATGCCTGAGGCGGAGAGTATCTTGGCGGTAAGTGAATTCGGGCGTGCCGTGATAACCGCCTGGCGGTATGCTGCTGTCTCAACAACCGTATTTATTGTGTTTGATGTATTTTCCTTGACGCCTTCATAGGAGAAAAAGAAAAACAATTTATCTTTGATCACGCGTCCGCCAAAGCTCCCTCCGTACGTATTGAATTTGCGTTGTACACGAGTCGGTTTGGCAACCACAACACCCGGGACGCCATTAAACTTGTTAAAGGCATTGAGAACGGGATCGTCATTTTTGTAAAACGCGCTGCCGTGCCATTGATTCGTACCGTTCTGCGAGACGACGCGGATCTGGGCACCGCTGTTGCGGCCATCCTCGGCCGAGTATGTGGTCGATGTGACCTGGACCTCTTTAACGCTTTCCTGACTCGGCGTAATTACGGCTCCTCCGCCCCATGTCTGGCTGTTGACGCTCGTGCCGTCAATCTGATAATTATTGGCCGAAACTCGCTGGCCGTTGGCTGAAATCGGCTGGACGTTTTCCGTTGCAAAGATCGAGCTGTTAGAACCGCCGGGACCACTCGTATTCGGGAGATAAACCGAAGATCCATTCGCCGAGCGAGCACCTGAGCCGAAAACGCCCGGAGCCAATCGCACAAGTTCGAAAGGATCCCGTCCCTGCTGAGGCAAACGCTGTATATCTTCCGTGGTAATTGTCTTTCTTACGTTTGCATCCTCCGTCTGGAGCGCAGCGTCCCCTGCTTGTACGGTCACGGTTTCACTGATCACGCCTGCCTCAAGCATCACATCTTGTCCCTTCAGTGCCTCGGCATCGACCTTGACATCATTAACAACACGTTTTTTAAAACCCTGCTGTTCGACCGTCACCGAATAGAGGCCGGGAGCCAGATTTGAAAACCGATAAAAACCTTCATCGCTCGTTTGGGTCTGCTGTGTTTGGTTTGTTTCTTTGTTGGTGAGAGTTACCTTTGCCCCGGCGACCGTTCCGCCGCCGCTGTCCGTGACAGTCCCTTGCACACCCGCCCTAAATTGCGCATGGCCTATCGTGGCCAAAAGGGTAAGGAAAATAAAACTAACTAAAGAGTTGATGAGTTTTTGATTCGTTCGCGTCATGAGATCCTCCTTGGATATATGGTTTTGACCGTTCGTTGCGAAACGAAAAAAAGTTTTTTGATGTCAACCTTTTTTGTACCGTTCGATAAGTCAGCTCCGCAGTTTAGATAGACTAATGAAATGTTTTAGTAAATCGTCTAAATGACTCTTATTTAGCATCGCGAATTTCACCTTGTCAAGTAAATAAAAGGGCTTGGGTCTTTTTTTGTCTTTTCTTTTAAATTTTATTGGGACATCCAATGTTTTTGATCAATTACAGCTGGCGGAAACGTCTCCTGACCGTCAAGGACGCACGAAACAACGTCACCACAAACACCTACGACACCGCCGGCAATTTGTTGACAACGACCGATCCTCTGAGTAATGTGACATCCACCATTTACAGCTGAACGGGAATGGATCGAAAAACTGGCCCTATCTGGCACTGCGGAATATTGCCAAGAAATGGACCATGCCGATCCACGATTGGAAGGCCGCCCTCAACCGCTTCGCGATCATTTACGAAGACCGAACTGGACTGAAAATCCGCGTGTCGGCGGTTCGACCCCGTCTCTGGCCACCACATTTATATAGATGAAAAGGCGGCCGGTCGAGGCCGTCTTTTTTGTAGTGCGTTATAATAGCCTCACAGAATATGGAACCTCTCGCAAACGAGATCAGGCCCAAAAGCCTAAGCGAATTCGTCGGCCAGTCGCATCTTGTCGGTGAAGGCAAACCGTTGCGGCTGGCGATCGAGCAAGGCCATATCTTTTCGTTTGCCCTGTGGGGAACGCCGGGAACGGGTAAAACAACGCTCGCCCGCATATATGCAAATGCCATAAACGCCGAATTCTATGAGCTGTCGGCAGTTTCCGCAGGCAAAGACGATATTCGCCGGATCGTCAAAACCCCTTCGATCGACGGTCGGCCGCGGGTGTTGTTTCTCGACGAGATACATCGCTTTAATAAGGCCCAGCAGGATTATTTGCTGCCGTTTGTCGAGAGCGGCGAGTTGGTCCTGATCGGAGCGACAACCGAAAATCCGAGTTTTGAGATCATTCCCGCTCTGCTGTCGCGGATGCGTGTTTTCGTGCTGGAGGAATTGTCCGCCGAAAACATGTCGGACATCGTCGACCGCACCGGCTTTGAGATGGACGGGCCGGCAAAGGATTGGCTGATCGAAATGGCAAACGGTGACGCCCGCCAGGCCATAACAATGCTCGAAAACACTTCGCACCTCTACGACAAAATCACGATCGAGACGCTCAAGGAAACGCTCCAGTCCAAGTTTCTGCGTTACGACAAAAAAGGCGAGGAGCATTACAACGTCATCTCGGCGTTTATCAAATCGATGCGTGCCAGTCGCCCCGACGCCGCGATTTATTATCTCGCCCGCATGATCGAATCGGGCGAAGACCCGAAATTCATCGCCCGCCGAATGGTGATCTTCGCATCCGAAGACATCGGCCTCGCCCAGCCGACGGCTCTTGTCGTCGCGAATGCAGTTTTTCAAGCGGTCACGACCATCGGCATGCCCGAATGCTCGCATAATTTAGCTCACGGCGTCGCCTATCTCGCAAATGCCGCCAAAGACCGGTCGGCGACAAATGCCCTCGGAGAAGCAATGGAGGATGCGAGCAAATTTGGGAATCTCCCGGTCCCGATGAAAATCCGTAACGCCCCGACAAAGCTCATGAAAAACCTCGGCTACGGCAAAGACGAAGGCAATGACCCCGACGGCGATCTGATGCCCGAAAAACTCCGCGGCCGTAAATACCTAAAATAAGATTCGCCGAAGAGGTTTAGTCGGCGGGCGAACCGTTCCGCAGGAACGGCGGAAATTAGCCCGATGTGAAACGTCGGGGGAAAATGCACGGAACGAATCGCACGCCGTCAGGTGTGCTGAAAAACACCATCCGGCACACCTGGCGGTGTGCCGTGAAATTGTCTCACCGATTCCCGGGGCTCGTCGCCCCGGGCTAATATGCGGAGTGCCTACGGCACAGTCGTCGAATTTGTGTTATCAATGGATGAGTTTTTAGAGGTGCCCTAAAATTGGAACTCAAAACTCTTTGAACTTTACAAGGCCCTCCTCGTCTAATAGAATGACCCGAAGACGTTTTCGGTCATTGGAAACAATATGAAAGACGCATCTCAACAACGCAGCACTCGTGACGCAATTTTGGACGCTACCGACCGATTGCTCACGCGATGCGGCTACAAAAAAATGACGATCGACGATCTGGCACGTGAGGTCGGGATCGGCAAGGGCAGCGTGTATCTTCACTTCTCAAGCAAAGAGGAGATCGCCCTCTCGCACGTGGATCGGATAATCGAGCGCCTTAAGGCCAGCCTTCGCTCGATAGCCGAAAAACAATTCGCCGTTGACGAGCGTCTTCGCGAGATGCTCGTCGAACGTGTACTTTACCGCTTCGACAGCGTCCAGCATTATACTCAGGGGCTAAACGACCTGCTCGCGGCACTCCGGCCTAAGCTGCTCGAACGCCGAAAACGTTACTTTGACGAAGAGGCTCGGATCTTTGCCTCCGTAATCGAAGCGGGACAAGCGACCGGGCTGCTCGTGTCCGGCAACGCTTTTGATATTGCCCACACGCTGATCTCCGCCACCAATTCCCTGCTGCCGTACAGCCTCAGCTCCACCGAACTCGGCGACCGCTCCGACCTCGCAACCCGGGCCGGCAAAACTGCCCACATCCTGATCCGCGGGATCAGTTCCTAATTCGAGCCGCGCGGGACACCAATTCGCCGAGAACCTACGCAACCCCCTTTTACGCAGTAGTTTACGCACAGTCACCGTCAATCTTGTCCCACCTTGTCCCGCTCTTGTCCCACCCCATGTGCGGGACAAATAAGTCGAGCGTTATCAATATTTACAAGCATTTTTTCGCCCTGTCCCGGTACTTTTCAAAAAAATAAGATTTTGTCTTACAGGTGTGTCGTCTGAACCCCTGCGTTCGCTGTCCAAGATGAGCTTTAGTTTATCAAAGATCCTAAACCTACCACCAAAATCTTAACACAAAATCGCATAGATGTAAAGAAGTTTGATTTGTGCAACGCATGTAATCTTGGATTCAAGTAGTAAGTGCAATTCGAAAGGTCACCGGAGGAGGGCAAGGTGAAGATAGCATCTTCGCTCTTTGATGGTGACATCGAAGAGTTACCATGAAAAAGTATCAGCAGCTTACCCTGAAACAAAGGTATCAGA
>JANYIL010000212.1 GCA_025362075.1 Chloracidobacterium sp. | reverse complement strand
GGCACACCGACCGGAACAGTTACGCTGCTTTTGGACGGAAACGCGGTCTGCTCGAACGTCACGATGGTCGCCGCGTCGGCATCCTGCGTGATGTCGGCAACTACCGGCAACCATGTCATAACGGCACAATATGGCGGCGACACTAACTTTAACGTCAGCAACGGTTCGCTTGCGGGCGGCCAGAATGTCGGCAAGGCGAACACCTCGGTCGGCGTCACGTCATCGACAAACCCATCCGTCTCGGGCCAGCCGTTCACGGCTACGGCGGTCGTTTCGCCGGTTGCACCGGGAACAGGCACACCGACCGGAACAGTTACGCTGCTTTTGGACGGAAACGCGGTCTGCTCGAACGTCACGATGGTCGCCGCGTCGGCATCCTGCGTGATGTCGGCAACTCCCGGCAACCATGTCATAACCGCACAATATGGCGGCGACAGCAGCTTTAACGTCAGCAACGGTACGCTTGCGGGCGGCCAGAATGTCGGCAAGGCGAATACGTCAGTCGCCGTTTCATCGTCGTCAAATCCTTCGGTTGCAGGCCAGCCCGTTACCTTTACCGCGGCGGTTAGCCCGGTTGCACCGGGAGCCGGAACACCGACGGGAACGATCCAGTTCGTTATCGACGGGACCAATTTCGGAGGCCCGGTAACGATGAGCGGCGGTTCGGCCCAGATGACGACTTCCGTGTTGACCGATGTCAACAGCCCTCATCTCATCGGTGCCCAGTACGGCGGCAATGCCAACTTTAACGGCAGCAACGGAGCCGCCAGCCAGAACGTCACCCCGTCGGGAGATTTTTCGATCTCGATGACGGATGGCGTAACGACGGCACCGGCCGGTTCGACTGTAACGTATTCGATCGTCGTGTCGAACGCAGGTCCGAGCAGCGTTAGTGGAGCAACGGTCTTCGATACCTTACCGACCGCGATCGCTTACGCATCGTGGACGTGTACCGCTTCGGCTGGCGGCAATTGCGGCGCGGCGTCCGGGTTTGGCGGTATCAATCAAACGATTGGTCTACCGGTAGGAGGTTCGGCTACGTTTACTCTAACGGCTACGATAAAGCCGACCGCGACCGGTACTTTGACAAACACTGCCACGGTTGGCGTTCCAGCGGGCACGACCGACCCGTTCCCGGGCAACAATTCGGCCAGCGATACCGACACGTTGACCGGACCTTCAGTCTTTGTCATCGATGACGTCAGACTAGCCGAGGGCAATGTGGGTACTACCGCGTTTGTCTTCACGGTCTCCAAATTGGGAGCGACCGGATTTCCGACAGCCGTTGCATACCACACGGTCGACGGAACCGCGACGGTGGCGGATGGCGATTATCAGGAAACAAGCGGCACCGTCAACTTCGGCCCGAATGACACGACACAGACGATCACCGTCCTGGTTAACGGCGACGTACGCGTCGAGGGAGACGAACTCTTCACACTCCATCTCCTCGGCAATGCGGTCAACGCCCTTATACAGGACGCCGACGGTATCGGTAAGATTGTCAATGACGACGCTGCGGCCACGCCGACGCCGACGCCGAATCCAACTCCGACGCCGAGGTTTGCGGACCGCTTCGAGGGCGATATCAATCGTACGATCGCCGGGTTCGCCGGAGTCGGTGACAGCGACGTTACGGTGGGCGATCAGATCCAGTATCAGCGTTTTCTGAGTGGAGCTGACTGCCCGGATATGGCTTCGGGTGAGCAGCAGAGGCTCGACGCGGGACCGAGAGCGACTCTCGGCGACGGGCTGATCGGCAGCGCCGACGGTGCGGCGATCGATGCTTATGCACGTCATGATTCGTTGTCGGATTTTGATCCGAACGTGGCAAACTGGCAGCCCACGCCGGCCGGCGGACCGACCGAGATAACAAATCTCGGCTGTGCCCAGACTCCGGGAACTCAAGGAGACAACGCAACCGTTGCCCAGCCCGAACCCGAAGCAGCGACGACGGCAAGAATGGTCCGGATCGTCCCGGGAGCCGCAGTCGGCCGTGACATCACGGTCGAGATCGAAATGGCCGCGCAGGGCAACGAAGCCGGAACGCAGTTTAGCCTGCACTTCGACCCGACGGCCGTTGGTATCAGCAGCGTCAGCGGTGTTAACTCCAATCCTGACATGACGTTAGGAGCGGACTCAATGCCTGGAACGACGCTTGACGTCAATGCGGAAGACGCAGTGAACGGAAACATCGGGATCGTTGAGAATTTCAACGGATCGAGCGATTCCATCGCGGCTCTACCCGAGGGTGCAAGGCGTATTGCCCGTGTGACGTTTCACGTCAAATCGGGTGCCGCGGCCGGCGAGTCAAAGGTAACCTTTGGCGACGACGTCGTTAAAGGCACCAGTGCCGACACGTTCGGCATAACGCTCGGTACGAGCTTTGACCAGAACGGCAGTGTCACCATTCCGGCAACGTCCGGCGTGTCGGTCTCAGGCCGTGTCATGTCGCCCGATGGCCGAGGTGTGAGAAACGCGAGCGTTACGATCGTCGATCATAGCGGTATCGCACGGACCGTAACAACGAGTTCGTTCGGCTACTATTCGTTCGATGAGGTGGCGACTGGCGAGAGCTACAGGCTCACCGTTAGCTCGCGGCTGTACCGTTTTGCGTCACGCAGTGTTGACATCACCGACAGCCTGTCGAATGTCGACTTTACCGGACAGGAGTAGCTCTTGTCTTTGCCGCAAGCCCGCCCGTTAGCGAGGACGTAACCTACAGCACACGTTGAGTGTTACGCCCTTACTGACGTGCGGGCTTGCGGCATTAACGACTACTACTAGGCTTTGACACCAGTGTACGCGTGGTGGAAATAAACCAGCGGTTGTCCGTCGCCGATGATGACATTTTCGACCTCGCCGACAAAGATCGTGTGGTCGCCGCCGTCGTAGGCGTGTTTTAGGCGGCATTCGATGTTCGCCAGGGCGTTTTTTAGCACCGGGACGCCTGCAATGCCGTCGTGAAACTCGACATCGGCGAATTTTTCCTCCAGCGGCGTGGCAAAGTGCTCGGACTCGTACTGCTGCGATTCGTGCAGGACATTGACAACAAAAACGCCCGTTTCGCCGAACGAAGCATGGCTGGCGGTCGCCTTTTCGATACAGATCAAAACCATCGGTGGAGCGAGCGAGACCGAGCAAAACGCCGAGACGGTAATGCCATGCCGTCGGCCGGCGGCGTCCCTGGTCGTCACGACCGTGACGCCGCTGGGAAAACGTGAGAGGGCGTTGCGAAAATCGTCTTCGGACACGGGCATATTAAATAGCAATCTACCTCATAGAAATAGCTTTCGCAAAAACGCGGCTTTTGATAAATGGTGCCGAATGGCCGATAATCTGCACCCAATGACGGCAATTTCGGAATTTATGCGGCAGGTGAGAGATGATGTCGACGCATCTCTCGATTTGCTTGTTCCCACAGCGGGAGTTCGCCCGAAACGGCTGCACGAGGCGATCCGCTGGAGCCTGTTTGCCGGCGGCAAGCGGATCCGCCCAGCGATCGTTTATGCGGTTGGTGGTGCATTTGGGGCGGAACGGAAAAGTCTCGGGCCGTCGGCGGCCGCCATCGAAATGATCCACACGTTCTCCCTGATCCACGACGATCTGCCGGCGATGGATGATGACGACCTGCGACGTGGACGGGAGACCTGCCACGTAAAATATGGCGAAGCGACCGCGATCCTCGCGGGCGATGCCCTGCAAACGCTTGCATTCCAAGTGCTTGCGGAGGACGAAGGCCTGACGCCGGAGATTCGCATTCAATTGATCGCCGACATCGCGAGAGCCTCCGGAACACCAAAGGGAATGGTCGCGGGACAGCAGCTCGATCTCGCCTTTGAGGGCCAGGACCCCGTCAGAGTACCGATCAAGGTTCTTGAGTTGATTCATTCGCGAAAGACGGGGGCCTTGATATCAGCTTCCGCAAAGGCCGGTGCGATCATCGGTGGGGCCCTGGCTGATGAACTTGTCGCAATTGAGCGATATGCATCGCAAATTGGATTGCTGTTTCAAGTCACAGACGACCTGCTTGATGTGACGCAAGCGACCGAGACGCTTGGCAAGACGGCAGGCAAGGACATCGTTGCTGACAAAGCAACCTATCCGCGGCATTTCGGCGTCGATGAGACCCGAAAAATGGCGGTCGCGATCCGCGACGAGGCGTGCGAAGCCCTCGCCGCCATTGACCGCGAGACCAGCCTTTTGGTCGGCCTCGCCCATCTTATAGTCGACCGCACTAATTAGGTTTAGTCGAGGAAATCCCCCCGCATTCGACGTTTCTCCTCTTTGGCCATGAGCGAGATCTCACCGACAAAAAACGACCTTATATTCAAGACCGTTGCGGTTGCGGGGGCGTTTGCGTTCGTGTACGCGACGGTTTTGGCGAAGCTCGGCCGCGACTGGTGGTCGGATGAGAATTATTCGCACGGCCTGCTCGTGCCTGTCGTGATCGGGTTTATTGTCTGGCGTGAGTGGGGTGATCTCAAAAAAGCGGTTTCGACATCACCCGCTTGGCTCGGCGGAGCGGCCGTTGTGGTCGCCTTGCTGATGCTCGCGGCCGGTACGCTAGGTGCCGAGCTTTTTACGCAGCGAATGTCGATGGTCCTAATGCTCGCGGGCCTTACCATCTATTTTTCTGGCACCAAAATACTGCAATTTTTGGCTGTGCCGTTCGCATTACTATTGCTCGCGATACCGGTGCCGCAGATAATATTTAACCGCATCGCCCTGCCACTCCAAGTGTGGGCGTCGCAGATGGCGGTGTGGGGGATCAGGGTTTTTGAGGTCCCTACGGTGCGTCTCGGCAACGTCATCGACATCCTGCCGCGAGGCTCGACGCAGACGATCTCGCTCGAGGTGGTCGAGGCGTGCAGCGGCATCCGCAGCCTGATGACGCTCGTGACTCTCGCCCTTGTGCTTGGGTATTTTACGCGCCGCGACGAGGGCGGGCGGATAGCAAATTTCTCCGCCGCCGACCTTTTGCGAACAGTTATCTTGATGATCACGGCGGTTCCGATCGCCGTTATCACCAACGCCGGACGCGTCACGGTGACCGGCATTCTGACGTATTATTATGGCAAACAGGCCACGGTGAGCGTGTGGCACGAAGTTTCGGGCTGGCTGGTTTATCTTGTTGCCCTCGCCCTGCTGCTAGGTGTTAATTTTGGCTTGCGAAAATTTTTTCGAAGAGACGCTGAGACACAGATTGAGATCTCCGCACCCCGCACTCCGCATTCCGCATTCCGCACTCATAAGGTTTTGCCGTTGATCGGGGTACTCGTTTTCAGCGGCGTATTCATCAACTGGCTTGCCGCCCGGGGCGAGACAAAGGTGCCGAGGGAGACTCTATCCAGCCTCCCCGCGACATTCGGCGACTGGCGGCAGCGGGGAAACGACATCAAATTCGAAGATGGCATCCTGAGCGTGCTCGGCGTGACCGATTACACGATGCGCGAATACACTGCGGCTAACGGCCGCATCGCCAACATCTACGTCGGCTACTACGCCTCGCAGCGAACCGGAGCGACCTATCACAGCCCGCAAAACTGCCTCCCCGGTGCCGGTTGGGTACTCAACGATCCGCAGCTCATTGATATCACAACCTCCGGCGGCCGCAGCTTCAAAGCCAACCGCTACATCATCGAAAACGGCATTTACAAAGAGGTGATGATCTACTGGTACCAGGGCCGCGGCCACACCGAGGCCAGCGAATACCGCGACAGGCTCAACACCGTCCTCGACAGCGTTACCCGCCGCCGCACCGACGGGGCTATGGTTCGCGTCATGACCGATCTCGGCTCTGACGAGCCCACCTCGCTGGCCGCCGCCGCCGACCTGGCCTCACGCCTCGCCGATTCTCTGCCGCCGTATGTGCCGGAATAGTTATGCAGCAATTATTTTGACGCCTGCTTTCTTTGCGGCCTTTCGAAGGCCTTCGTCAATCGTAGCCAGCGGGATGTCCAATCTTAAAGCAAGCTCCAGGTAGGACGCATCGTATGCGGACAGCTTGTACGTTCGGGCCAATTCAAGTGTATCGGACATCGAATACTTGAAGGTTTCCTTGTCCGCCGCGATGTTCATGTCATCAAGCATCTTGATAAATCTCGCGGTCTTTGCCTTGGTAACTTGGCCCTTTGACTCTGCGCGGGCGAGGACATTTGAGACCTCAAGTCCCCATGTTACCGGTACCACAGAACTCCATCTCTTGACATCCGCCAACACTTTGTCTGCGTACGCGAGGTCACTTGGTTTGCCATCACTGAAAAACCACCGCATGGTTACCGAGTTATCGAGTACAAATCTCAATCCCGGCCCTCCTCGATGAGTTCCTTAATGTTAACACCCCCGATGCGGCCATGATCCCGAATAAATGCCTGCATCCGCTCAACCGCCGCTATCCTGTCCTTTGAACTCTGCCCCTCAGAGGGCACGAGATCGGCCACCGCCTTTCCGCGATTTGTTATGGTAAAGCTCTTGCCCTTTTGAACTTGCCGCAGCAATTCCGGGAGCTTTGTTTTTGCCTCATACGAACCAATTTCTGTTTTCATATTCTTCAATCTCAACGGGAATATTTACTAGACCAGTCTACTAGACCAGTCTATATAATGTCAAGATTATCATTCATAGTCGGGATGCTGTATGTGCAGAAATAAAAATCGACTATCATTTACAGTAAGGGTTAATCATGAGCACAAATGGAAGTCACACAACGTCAATCCGTCCGGGGCTTGTCTTAACGCTCGGGCTTGGCATCTGCCTTTTATTATTGCCGCACGTCGTTGCCTTTGCCCAAGGCCCGAGGGTTATCGCGATCGGGGACCGGCATCTGTGGCCGGAACGGGTAAATGCGCCGAATGGTTTCGACAAAGCCTCACGCGCCGCGATCCTTGTCTACGCCCAGAAACTGCAGGAGCAGAAAGCTTCCGAGTTCAGACAATCGGGTCGCCCCTCGGTCGTAAAATGGCTCGACAAAGAACTGGCTCTTTCCCTGTCGAATTATCAACTAGCCGCAAAAATTTGTGCCGCCGCCGATTGGACTTGTCTCGGAAATATCAGCGATTCGGTGCAGATGGCCGCCAAAGTGAGAGCGATCGCGGTGCCAGCAAACTTGCTTTCCTGGAAGGCAAATATGGTGAGGTTTGTCTCGGACTATATCGGCGAACAGGTTCGCCTTGCAGCTCTTTTTACCAGGACGACCAGCGAGATCGACCTGTTTAACCCCAACGAATTCGACGGCGACCGGCTGCCCGACAGAAAATTCTTCCTGACCTTTGACGACGGCCCCACGTCGGCTGCCGGGAACACCGACGGCGTATTGCAGATGCTCGCGGCCAACAAGAAAACAGCCGTCTTTTTCCTACTCGGCGGCAGTTTAAAAACCCGCATGCGTGAGACCGCTGCCGCTAAGCTTGCAAGCTCATACCAGGGACAATGCGTCGCTTCGCACGGTTGGGAGCATCTCGCGCATGTCGCGTCCACACCTTGGAAAGATGGCCGAACGTGGCAAACATCCGTCGCCGACACCCAGGCCCTTTTATCATTAACCTTCACGGATTCTCCCGGCCTGATGCCGCTTTTTCGCCCTCCCTACGGCCAACGCAGGGCCGACAGCAGCTCATTTTTCCAGGATCAAGGCCTGCATTTAACGCTCTGGGACCTCGACTCACAGGATTGGAACACGAGTCTCAACACCGATGACGTAACAAACCGCATCGAAACCCTCATGCTAATAAAACGCCACGGCATACTGCTCTTCCACGACATCTTCCCCAAAGCCAAAACCGCCGTCCCCACCATCATCCAAGACTTCGCCACCGCCATCGAATGGGGAAATTGCCATCAAATCAGCGAAGCGTTTTAGTTCCGCAGGGTGGTCACTCCGGCGGCGGCAGTATTTGACTGCCATGATGGGCGACGATCAACCATTTGCCGCCTCGTTTCATCCAGATGTGAGTGCTGCGAAATTTGATGTTACGCACGCCTTCGACGGTGCCGCGGTGGGTCATTATCGCGGTATTGCCAAAGACCCTGACCTTGTAATCGTCAGACCGGACCATATCGGCATTCGGAGCGAGTTGGGCGAGGTACTGTTCCTTGTTTTCGACATTGCCTTGCTGGGTAGTGCCGACGTAATCGTCCGCAACAATAGCCCCGGCCGCTTTTTTATCACCCTTTAACTCAGCAAACGTCCACGCCTTGTCGAGTTGGATCAACTGCTCCTCAACGCTGCCTTTTTTGTATTGGCCAGCGGCGACCGACGATATTGCCAGCACCAAAACAACGGCGAAAAAAAAGGGTTTCATGATCGTCCGGCCTCCGGATAAGGTGGTTTAGTATTACGCCTTATTTATATAACTAATATGTATGGCATGGCAATCCTTATCTTACCGTCGAGACAAGAATTATCTGTCAGAACTCTTTAGAAATGTCCTCTATTGTAACTCATTAGAAATGTCCTCTTTTAGATAGTTTTCGCTTCTGCGGGCGGTACGCCCGGAGAAGGGAAAACTATGGATGCCGTGGCTCTGGGCGACTTGGGATGAACC
>JANYIL010000122.1 GCA_025362075.1 Chloracidobacterium sp. | reverse complement strand
CTGATAGTCATTATTCGCGACAAACGCCGTGCCATCCTGGGTAACGAAGTTAACCGTTGCATTAACGGTTGTGGCACCTGTCTTCGTAACGGTAAAAGTAAACGGTGTTTGGCCTGCGTTGCCCTCATTTTGTGTTACGTTGGTGATCGAGAGCGTAGGTGGAGATTCATTATCAACAATAAAAATAGGAACGCTGCCCGGACCTGAAAACAATGCATTTCCACCAGTAAGGTTCAAACTTAGACTAAAATTTTCCGTACCTTCAAAGATATTGTCGTCAATGATCGGGATATTGATAAACTTCGAAGAATTATCGCCGTCGCCCCAGGAGAGTATGTTGAAAACCGAAGTGTAATCCTGCGGCGCAATAGCATTTCCATCAAATGTACTGTATTGGGCCTGAACAGAGCCGTCGGAGCCGCTTGTACGAGTAACCGAAATTTGAGCGGGGCCAAAATTTTCGGATACTCCATAACTATCGGAGCTAAATCGAACTATACCCGGAAGGAAGCCCACGTAACGTGCAAGAGCAAAGTTGGAATTTGTACCAGATCCAGCCCAGCCGGCGGTTATGATTCTGCCGTCGGGCTGAATTCTGACGGCCTCTATGCGATCGTCACCTGTACTCATTGATGTTATGAGTTTGCCGTCGCCGTCAAACCTTGTGTCGAGCGATCCGTTAGTGTTATATCGTGCCGCAGCAAAATCAAAATTCGATCCATTGTTTGAGTCGCCCGCCGCCACGATCCGGCCATCAGGCTGAATTGCAACGCCATAGGCTCCGTCATTCAGCGTCCCGATAGGCGTCGTTACCTTGCCGGTACTGTTAAAGGTGGTGTCGAGACTGCCGTTGGTGTTGTAACGGATAAGGCCAAAATCAAAATTCGCCCCGTTGTTCGAATATCCGGCGGCAACGATCCTTCCGTCTGGTTGCAGCACGAGCGCGTGACAGCCGTCGTCGCCGGTGCCAATTGCGGTGATGACCTTGCCCGTTGTATTGAATGTCGTGTCCAAGGTCCCGTTGGCGTTGTACCTGACGACGCCGAAATCATAGTTTGCACCATTGTTGACCTCGCCACCCAACAATAACCGTCCACTGCTGTCGATCACAAGCGCGTTGCCCACGTCATCGCCGGGGCCAACCGGCGTTAGGGCCATACCAGTCGTGTTGAACGTCGTGTCGAGCGCAAATGTCGAAGTGTAACGCACAAGAGCAAAATCCCTGGCCGCCCCGTTTACGCTGTGGCCACCGAGCACGATCTTCCCATCGGACTGAAGAGCCATAGTAGTCGAGAAATCATCGCCCGTTCCTATGTTTGTTATGGCAAACCCGTCAAGGGTGCACCCGTCCGCAAGAACTCGGACCGTTGTAAAGTCCCAGTTCGTGCCATTAAAAACCGAACCGCCAACAACAATCTTGCCGTCGCTCTGGATCGCGACGCTTTCGGCTTTACTCGGGAACCCGTTGCCATAACCAACTGTGCAACTTGTGTTCCCTGTACCATCAATATTAAAACGATCGATGGTCATGTTCGTCTGACTGGGAGTATTGTATCCGACGGTAACGATTTTGCCGTCGCTTTGAACGGTCATCCCAAGTAATTTGCTGGACACGCCAGTGCCCCCTGCGATCACCTTTCCTCCCGATCCAAACGTGCTATCCAATGCGCCTGCAACTCCTGAGCAATTCACGCATTGAACGGTTGTTGTGCGACATGAGGATTGTGTGCCGCACGAAAAAGTGTTCCAATGCGCAAAAAGAGTCCCGGTAAAATTATTAGGAAACGAGAGCGGCGAAACTCCAGAAGCCACGACCGGCCCGTTGAAAGTTCCGCTATGAATCGTGATCTCATCACCGGTCTGGCTTGTTGTAAACCTTAAAGCCTGCCCTGATACGGCGCCCGTGACTGTAGAATATTCTCCCGCATAGTTGCAAGTGGTAATGGTCGCAACTGCTCCAGTCGGATCAATCGGTATCGAATAGCTAGGATATTGCGACGTGTTTGTGCAGGGAGCAGATGGCGTATTTTGAGAAAATAGATCAACAGTCGGTTCCTCCACGCCAAAGATTAACGGCAAGCGCTCACTCAATGGTATCGGACGGGGTGAGATCGTCGGATCGTCCGGAGTCGCACTGGTAATGACCGCCTTTTCGGACGACTGAGAGCTAACGAGCACAGATTCTCCCTTGTAGGTCGCAAAAGCGAGAACGGTCAAGATGCTGATTAAAGTAAGTAACTGCAATTTTAACGAAATAATTGATTGGAATCGTAGTCTCATTTTCTTTTGCTACCTCCGAAAGCTCATTTACGAAATTGGCCTGGGACCATCCCGGCTCTAAAACTCATACTTCAACGAAAACTGTACTCTGCGTCCGGGCGTCACCGTACTAGTTGCCTTACCAAATCCGGGTGCCTCAAGCAGACGGACCGGTACTCCGAAATTGGAACGGTTTATGAAATTAAAAATGTCGGTGCGAAACAGCAGGCGTTTTGTGCCGAAGGTGAACGGTTTTATAACCGACACGTCCATTTCAAGAACACTGCCGGCACGAAACGTGTTGCGGCCAACTTTACCGTCCGTGCCGAATGGAGCCAGTAGGGACCCAAGGTTGGTTGTCGTCAGACGCAGCGGCCGCGATCTGTCGCCGGTTACCTCGATGCCCGATGTTGTATTCAGCCGGTCGGTCAGATTGCCGTCGAGGTTGACGTCGATGACGCTGTTGACGGTAAACGGCTGGCCGGTGTGAAATCGGCCGGTGGTGGCAATCTGCAAATTATCCGTGAAATGCCTTAGCAAACCGCGACCGGTTTTCGGCCCAAAATTGTAGATCAGATCATAGGCCACGCGGTGATGCACGTCGAAATTTGCCGGCCCGCGTTCGGCTCTCAGGTCAAAGCTGTCCTGCGGCAGCACGAAGGCCCCCGCCAGATCAAAAACATCCGAGACGTCGTCGTTGACTTTCGATAATGTATAAGACACTTGAAAATTCAACGCGTTAAGAAAACGTCCGTGCAATTGTGTCTGGAGCGAGTCGTAACGTGAGGATGCGGTCGTCTCGAATTGGTTTACTGTCCCCAACACCGGTACGGTTCCCGGCGTACCAGGATCCAGCGGCCTTGCGGGAATGTATATCAGCCCACTCGAATACGGATCGTTTACCGGGCTAAAGACTCCACGGGCGATGTCTAGCGGGACCGAGGCGAGCGATGACCCGAGATTTGGCGTCGTAAACCGCAGCAGATGTCTCCCCGCAGTTCCAACATAGCCTGCCGAAACGGAAAAATTCTTGTTCAGCTGTTGCTCGAAAATGAACGAAAAGTGATGTGCCATCGGCGTATCCAGCCGCTCCGTTGGAAGCGTAACCGTTACCGCATTTGAAAAGAGATCGCTGACGGAGACGACAAACCTTTGAAACGTGTCCCCGGCAGGAAGGTGAAATTGGTTGAGGGTGCCGGGTACCCTAAAGCCCCCGTCGACCGGGAACGTTGCCGGGTTTTGAATATATAGAGTCTGGTTGCCAAAATCGCGAAGCCCATTGAAGTTGAAAGTCAAAAACGTCGGGAAAACGTTCCTTGATTGGTTAGCAACGGCCCCCAGTATCTGGTCGTAATAAATGCCGTATCCGGCCCGAAAAACGGATACGCGGTTTTTGCCGAGCATATCCTTTGAATATGCAATCCCGACGCGCGGACCGAAATTATTGCGGTCGGGGCGATATAGCTGCGTACGGCCATTGATCAATCTTTTCAGCTCTGGTACGGCATCTAGGCGTGGGTCGGAAAACGTTTTTTCGATCAGGCCATTAATCTCTTTGATTGGCGTGTTGTATTCGTACCGCAGCCCGAACGAGAGCGATAAATTTTGCGATGCCCGCCAGGTGTCCTGGGCGTAAAAATCGAACTGGTAGTAACGTAAATTGGCCTTGGAATCGGGCCGGTCAACATTAAAATTCAGAATAGAGTTGCTTGCGACACCAAGGCCAGCGATGTCCTGCGGTTTCAGGATCGATCCAGGGTCGCCCGGGGCGAGAAAGCAAAAATTGGCGACGCCGCCATTTGGGCAGCTCGCGCCGGTCTTGGCGGTAAGTCTCGGCGCACCATTAAACGTCATAAGGGTACGCGCAAGCCGCGGGAGATCGCTGTCCAGATGGTCCGCCGCGTATCGGCCCCGAAAACAAAGGAATGGCTACCCCGACGCGCGGTAAATTCATCGGCGAGTTGGTACGTCTTGTTTTCGCGAGTCTGTGGGAAATTGTAAACATCGACTCCGACGTTGCTAAAACCGCCGATCGCTATTTCGCCGAGCGGCCCCAAAATATCCTCGGTCGTTCCCGTTGTCTGTTCGCCCGGAAAGATGCGCACGAAACGCGGCTGGCCGTTAAGCGAGGGAAGCGAAGTGTTATAGAGCAATGGGGCATTCAGCAAAAACGGAGTAGTCGCAAGCTCGTCGCTCGGCAGCAGAAAACCCGTCGCGCGAGCATCCTCGAAATTGAGCCGGGTTCGTCCAAACGAAAATCTGATCTGATTAAAAAACTGGCGTCCCGATTCTGCGTGTTTGGCATTCGATTTTTCGTCATCTCCGCCATTCGTATTCAGGTATAAAGACAGATTGTGTGTCCGGATTTTCGAAAGCACGGTCGAAAAAATCGCCTCGTTTACGGCCGGTATGTAACGTTTATCGTCCGTAAAATTGTAGCGGGCGGTAAATGTGTGCTGTCGTCCACGCAGCCTAAAATTGTCGTCGAGCCGCCCCGAAACGATCGCAGCATGGCCGCTAGACGGCAGCACTTGGGTCAACGTGTTTGCCCCATAAACGCCGGTTGGATTATTTCCAAAAGGGATAAGGCTAAAAACGGCATCGCCATACTCGTTAGTTGGATAAAGAGGGTTGGCGAGGCGTGCGTTTGTAAAATAATTGACCGATGTGCCTGTCGCTCCCGAACCAAAAGCTCCGCGCTGCTCGACGGTTGGGACGGCGAAGTTTTTTTCCTGTGAGGCATTGATCTTTTGATACTCGCCTGAGACGAAATAAAACAGCTTTTTCTGAACAAACGCGCCGCCGATCGTGCCGCCGATCTGCCCGTAGGTGAATGGGTCCTCGCCGCTGCTTTGGTTGCGGACGGTTATTGGCTGGCCGTCTAAAAGGGCGGTTTGCCCAGCGGAGGTTTTCAGCGGGAACACGTCGGTACCATTAGTGGTGTCGAAAAAATTGCGGGCATTTAACTGGTGCGAATTAAACGCACCGGAAATTGTCCCGTGGCTGATATTACCGCCGGATTTTGAGACAGCATTTACCTGGGCCCCGATATTGCGGCCAAACTGGGCGGGGGCAAGAAGAGTTATGATGTTAACTTCCTCAATAGATTCGAGCGGCTGGGGTATGAGAGCGACAAACCCCTGCCGTCTCACGCCGATGTCTTCGTCATTGTTGTCCGATCCGTCAACCGTAAAATTATTTGCCCGTGAGCGGATGCCGTTGACCGCAAACTGTCCGGCCGAGCCGACACCCGGCCCCACACCCGGTCCCGCGACATCGCCAATAGTCTGCGGAGGCGGTGCTACGCCCGGCTGGAGTTGTGCAAATTCATCAAAACTGCGTGTCACCGTGCTGGAACCAACGGGCAGTGCCGTGACCTCCCGATCCTTTGTAGACCCGATCCGGCGTGCATCTGTCGTATTGATGTCGACGCGAATATCATCCGGGGGTTCGGGCGTTGCCGGCAGGCCGCTTGGGGTTGTTTCGGGGTCGAGGGCAACAGGCACCGGTACAACATCACCGGTTATGGAATTTCTTATCTCTCGCTGGATTGTCCTCGCTTTGAACCCAGGGACCACGACAGTAATGTTGTATAGGCCGGGTTCCAGTAGATTTTGATAAAAACGTCCCTTCGAGTCGGTCGTCCGGGTTTTAACGATACCGGTGCGAACGCTGACGATCTGGACCACGACCCCGGCGAGCGGAGTGCCGGTCCGTTTGTTCCACACATCCCCCTGAAATGCGCCTGTGACCGTGTTCTGTCCATAGGCGGCAAAACTCGCCCCAACCATCAGCAAGACTACAAGACAATAACGAATCGGGTGCCTTCCAAGCATCGATCAACCTCCGTTTCACGTTCGATTTTTTCTAACTGTCTATAATTGACAAAACGCGTCAAAATCTTACGAGCGGGAGATTATTTATGCTCTAATGGCAAGCGATGTACCATGATATCGCCATGCGCCTTTAACTTTATTAGGCGATGTGTATCGTCCGTCTCGGGCACCGCGTTGTCGCGATTGGCATCGAGAAAATTAGTTAGAACACTATTGCCCGGTGGGTCGACTCTGTGACTTCTTTTCGTATTAACATACTTAATAACGGTCTTCATGTCGTCCAATTCGTTTCGTGTCCAGATTACCCAATTGATTTCGGTGCCGGGCTTATCGTCGAATCCAGCCTTAGGCGTTCGCACGGGATTGCCCGCCAAAATGTGAGCATTCATTTTCTCTTCGATCGTTGGATAGAGGGCGTTATATTTGGCGCGGCCATCTGAATCCGTTTCCTCATTGAAGATATAAAAATAACCTTCTGTCTCCGACTGGAAGTTCATCGTGAAATCGTCGCCGTTCTTGAATTCCCCCGCACCCGTAAATTTGGTTGGAGCTCCGTATGCTTTGTTTGGAAGTAGATTTCGTACCATAAGGAAAAACGAAAATTGACGCTCCGGCCCGAGATCCGAACTTGGCGTGGGGGTGGCAACCTGTGGAGGAATGACCGTCGCGGATTTTGCCGCATTCCACGCAAAATAAGTAGCTCCAATCGACAACAAAATGACAACAAGACCGACCGGCAATGCCCAAATCGCTATAGGGAGTTTTTTCTTAGTTGCATTATTCGAGTCGGCAGATTTCAACGTTACGATGCTGCGTGGGTCAATCTCCGGGACGATTTCGGTCGCGGCATTGGAATATTCGGTCTTGACTGACGCAAAAAACTCGTCGCTCGCCTTGGCTGGAATCCGCCTAAGTTCAGTCGCGAGGTGTCGGCCAAAGGCCCGGGAATTCTGGGGCCGCATTTCAGGCTCAAACTCAAGAGCGGATAGCAAGATGGTCTCCGCCCCCCGCGGCAGATCGGGCCGGAGCTCGGTCGGCGGCGTTTTAACACCCTCTCGCTCCAACTGATACATTTGGGCGATGGTCTTTGGTTTGAAGGGCAATTCCCCGGTAATCATTTCGTAAATGACAATAGCGGTTGCGTATATGTCCGCTGCCGGGGTCAGATCCAGGGTTCCGATTAGCTGTTCGGGAGCAATATACATGACGGTGCCGATGGGGCGGCCAACTTCGGTGCCCGGAGCCAGCTTAGACTCGCCAACCTTGGCGATCCCAAAATCGATCAGCCTGACTCGGTCGAAACCCTCGTCTTGCGGCGTGAGCATTATATTTTCGGGTTTAATGTCCCTGTGCAGGATCTTTTCGGAATGAGCAGCTCCAATAGCGTCCGTAATCGATTCAACCAGGTGGGCCACTAAGTCCAACGGCATTTGACCAAAGGATCTTATTGTTTTCCGCAGCGAATATCCCTTTATGAAGTCCATGACCATAAAAGGATTACCGTCGCTTAGAACGCCAGAATCCAGAATTCGAACGATTCCCGGATGGTCAAGCCGAATGAGGGCCTCTTTTTCGTGCTGAAATTTGCGGACGATATCGTCAAACTTTAGTGCGGATTCCTGCAGGATCTTGACCACAACCTCTCGGCCCATGAGCTTGGTATCGGTGGCCAGATACACAACCCCTATACCGCCGATGTCTGCTCCGCTTTCGGTCAAATTTTTAACGATCAGAAAGCGGTTGTCGAGGCAGCGTCCAACCAAAGACGCGGGCTGATCGAAATCAATCGTAGTCCGCTCGGAAGGTAGAACCGACCTGTTGTCATCCGTGTTAACGGCGTCTAAACCTTTAGAGGCATCCATAAACGAACCGAGTGGCCAACATGTTCCTTTTGCTCACAAATACAAATACGAACAACGGCCTCGGTGAAATAATTTTGTAATTCTTTTGGATTTTAGATTAGATAACCCGAAATGTAAAGAACTTAACTGTTTACGGTTTGTAAGCAAGACAAACTTTTCTCGCCATCAGCTGCGTTGGAGGCCATTTAACGGGTCCTTACGTCTAAAACAATAAAAAAAGTGAGCGGTTCCCGCACCGCTCATTAAGGATCGCGGGCGGGGGGCTTATTACCCGCCAGCAATAGAGACATCGTGCCTTTTCCCAGGGTTTTAATTCCAGGTCAGCCACGCTGTCCGCAGCACTGACTATCCGCCTGTGCAAACCGGTATCGCCGTGAATTGACGCCTACGGTGTGCGTTTGGCCGATAGTCAGGTTTTCGCACTCAAAGTAACGAAACGAGCCGGACGACGTTATTGCGACAGTCTCGCCAGCCTTAGGGTTACCTGAGCAATTCTTAATAGGCGACCATCCGGTGCCGTATGAGCTTTCCATTGGTTATTGATTTTTTCGAGCATTTCTTACAGAAAAACTTTGGAGCAATCGTTTTTCGATTCTATTCCCGCGAGCGGCGTGGTTAAAAACTCGTTCGCAAGTTGGAAAAATGCATCCTTTCGTGCTATTTGATTAGTCGACGCTTTCGTATTTCCTTTAAATGAAAAACAGCTACGAACTCGGGCAAGACCAGTTTGATGCCCTGCTGGGCCTATTCTCTGCCGACCGGGATGAGGCCGGGGAAAAGTATGAGCAGATCCGGCGGGGTTTGGTGCGCTTT
Organism: Chloracidobacterium sp.; assembly: GCA_025362075.1. Lineage (GTDB taxonomy): Bacteria > Acidobacteriota > Blastocatellia > Pyrinomonadales > Pyrinomonadaceae > OLB17. Next base: position 6,678 of record JANYIL010000122.1, on the reverse strand, counting down.
TTTCAGTTTAAGGGCTGTCAGGACCCCGACACGCTTGCGGACGACACGATAAACCGCGTCGCGTTAAAGGCTGCGGATTTTGACCCGTCAAAAAATATCAAGCCGGTTTCGTATGTTTACGGTTTCGCGTCGAATGTGTTCCTGGAGCATAGGCGGACGGCCAATCGCGAAACGAGTCTCGGCGAGACTCAGTTTCGATCCCCTGAAAACAATACGAACGATGAGCCGGACGACATGAAAACCGGGTGTTTGAATGAATGCCTCGAAAAGCTCCCTTTTGATGACCGCACGTTGATAGTAGATTACTATTCTCTCGAAGGCCGCAAAAAGATTGAGCTTAGAAGAGAGATGTGCGAACGATTCCATTGCTCGGCGACCGCGCTTCATACGAAAGTCTTTCGGATGAGAGCCGGTTTGCGGGGCTGCATCACCGAGTGCGTCAAAAAGAGTTCGTAAGATTTTGGGTTTTTAGTCAATATAGAGTAGGTACGCGCGACATATGCATGCGGACACTAAACAACTTAAACGGTATCTGTTAGGCGATCTGCCCGAGCGCGAAGCCGACGCGATAGATTTGCAGATAATCACAGACGAAAACCTTTGCGAAGATATTTCACTCGCCGAGAGCAACCTGATAGAGGATTTTCTCGAAGGTGCGCTGTCTGCTGACGAGGAGCGGCTGTTTCGCTCAAACTTCATGACCTCCGACGCTCGCCGCGAACAGCTCCGCGAGATCGACCTGATAAAGAAAGTAGCCCGATCCCAGGCCGCACAAAAAAAACAGTCGGAGGTGCAGATAGCACCGCCCGCCGGGTTCTTTGATCTTGTAAAAACGTATTTGCGGCCTCTCGCGCTTGGAGCGGCAGTGGTCGCTCTGCTTGTGGTCGGTCTATTTTGGTTTGGGTATCTTGGCGGATCGAGCTCGGCGCTTGAGAAACAGTATGCCGAGCTAAATAAAAAGGACCTTGGCAACCCGAGCGATCTCACGGTTTATTCAAACATTAGTTTAGTTCCCGGTAATTTTCGCGGTAGTGATTCGGCCGTAAAGCAAAATGAAGACAAACTGACGGATACGGTTTTGTTCAGACTGACGCTTCCGTCCAAGGTTGATGGCTCAACGTACAAAGCTAGGGTCTTACGCGGCAGCTCGACGGTGTTTACGTTGGAGGCGGCTAAGGTCTATCAAAATAGCGGAGGCCAGGACGTACGCGTTCTTTTGCCGAAGTCGATCCTGCAAAAAGGCCAGTACCAGATCAAGCTCGAAAGCCAGTCCGGGGCCGAAGCCGGGACCTTTGCATTTGTGATCGAATAGAGTTCAGGCCCGACGGCGCTTGAGTAGATAAACGGCGATCAGCAGCGGCAATATTCCCAAGAACAACAAACGCTTGTCGAAATCGCCGCCCAGCCTGGGTGGATTTGAGTAATCACCCTCAACCGTAAAAGACGCCCAATAAAATGGTGAATGGAAACGAGGGTCGTTATACATTTTGATCTGTGCCTGCCGCAAGGCCGCCGATGTCGTAAGATTGTCGTTTGCTAAACCTTCGTAAAACCCGGTCATCAACTCCTTCGTAGCGTCGTCGTCAACTTTCCACAGGCTGGACACCACCGACTTTGCTCCCGCTTGCAGAAACGCGTTGTTAAGGCTCATCAAACCCTCGCCCTTGACCTCTTTGCCCACGCCCGTATCGCACGCACTCAAAACGACCAGATCGGCATTCAGATTCATGCCGTAAACGTCTTGCAGGCGAATAAACCCGCCGTCGTTCTTCGTTCCATCCCGTCCGAAGAGCGACAGCAGAATGCCGGACAGCTCAGGACGCGTTTCGTTCATTAGCCCGTGAGTCGCAAAATGTAATATCTTGTAATCGGTAATGTCGCTGTTCAGCACGGCGTCGCGGTTGGCATCAAAACCAGACCGCACCGACGAGCGGGACGCCCCGACGACGTTCGAAATAGCTTGGGCCTCTTCATTCGAAGCCGGCAGCCGCGGCAGCTTATCGATCGACTCGCCCGATCGGAAAAGACCCAAAAATGCCGACGCCAAATCGGTTTTTGTCGTATCAAGGCCCGTCAGCCGGTCGTCGTCCTTTGAGAAAACCGGATCTGCAAAAACAAGCAGGTCCTTCTTCGGCTCAGTTTTCGAGGCCCCAATTGTCTTGATCAACTTCAACGCCGAGGCCGACGGCTCATATACGACCTCCTGGGTGAGCAGGATCGGATCGTCACTCTCCGCATTCGGCATCGGCAGTGACCCCAGTGGAAAATACTGCAGCTTGCCATCCGACACAACGATCAGCCGCTTCCCCGCAATCTTGTCAGCCGCCTGCCCCAAAATCTCATCACTCAAAGCATGAGCCTCCACCCGATATTCTGCCTCACCATCCGTGATCCTCTTCTGATACTCCTCCGTCGACTCACCCGGCCTAATCTCCCGCGACTTCAAAATCGCCCTCAACCTCTCAACCCGCTCCTCTATTGCATCTCTAGACGGCAGCACATAAGCATCAACCGCCGTCGTGTCAACCACCCATAAATAACTCTCTTCCTTACCCATAGAAAACTCTATAAGGGTCGATTTATCGTCCAAAACATTGGCCTGAAAACCCGTAACGTCAAACGGTTCGGGATCCTTGATCGCGGAGTAGATCGGGCTTTTTTGTTTTAGTTCGGCTTTGATCTCTTCGAGCTGATTTTCAAGATCGGTAATCTCGTTGCCTATCTTTTCAGTGTCGGTTTTTTCCACGTTTCGGCTCAAAAGATCGGTAAGCGTGTCAGATTTGGCGTTTAGCGAACCGCGTAAATCGGTTTCCTTCTGGACAATGGTCGGGTCAGCGTCTGCTGTAAAATTCGCGTCCGAAGAAATTAGACTTTCCAACATCGTTCTTGCTCGGGACCTCTCGGACGCCAATAAGCCGGTAATCGCTCCGTTAGATTCGGTTCGATCTTTCACCAAGAGACGAATCAGCAAGGAATATTGGTCAGAAATACTGTGTAAAAAGGATGTCTGAAGCTTTTTATTAGCGATTTCACCATACAACGATTCTGTGATGCGGAGCGAATCACTCAGATCGGTCAATGAGGAAGTCGGATGATTTTCAGTATCCTCGACAAGAGCAAGGCCGTATAAGGCATCACTTTCGGAGAACCTTATTCTCAGTTCCCTGCTAAATTTAAGTACATTTTCGAAATGTCTGCGTGCGGTTTGAAGCTTGCCTTTAAGTAGATTCAGTTTTCCCAACTTAGTTTCAGTCTTAATGCTAGACCGGCGGAATCCGGCTTGATTTAATCCTTTCGACGCCCGGATAAGATAAGCCTCAGCCTTGTCGAAATCATTTTCTAGAAGGTACATTTCTCCCAATTCGTCGAAGATTACATACGGAAATAATTTGTCATGAAGGTGCTCAGCCAGATCCAGGCCTTTGTTAAAATAGATCAGCGCCGCCGCCTTGTCGCCTGACCGATAACTGGCTTTGCCGAGGCTCGGAAGCGTAGCTAGTTGAGCATAGGAATTGCCTTCTTTTTCATACAATTCGAATGCTTTTAGACGGTATGTTTGCGACAGAGGCCATGTGCCGTATGCCTGATAGATGCTCGCAATACCATTGTAAAGGATTGCTCTTTCCAATAAATCAACGTCTTTGGGAAATACAGATTCGGCTTGAATAAAATAATCCAGGGCTTCCCGATTTGAGTCAACCCTGAATTTCATCTGACCTATCGCTACACGAGCAAGCGTTTGAGCTCGCACGTCGTTAATTTCCTGAGCTACTTTATAGGACTCCTCGGCCTTTTTCAGGCCGAGTTTATAATCGCTTAATGAAAGGTAGGAATACGCAAGGGACAATAGCACTTCGGCTTGACTGTGAAGGTCATGAGCAAGAACAAATGCCTCATATGCCATCAAGTATGATTCAACTGACGATTGAATTTCGTTATGACTGTAGGCGATATCACCGAGTGCCGAGTTAATTTCTCCTAGCGCGGAAGGATTCTCCGTCGTATTAGCTAATGTCTTAGCAAGTTGGATCCAATAGTTCGACTTAGCATTGTCATTATTACGCAAATACAGCACTGCAAGTTGGCTCGAAATTTGGATTTTTTCGGGAGTCAAATTAGTCTGGTCGGCAATTTTGAAGGTCTTTTCAAGGATTGCTATGGCTTGGACTCTTTGATTTGATATTACGCTAATCCGAGCCGCTTCACGAAAACAAGATATTGCCCGGGTGACCTCACCGAGGGTAATCCATTCGGAACCAGCTTTCGAATAAAAATCGAGGGAGTGGGCATAGGACTCCCCCTGCCATAGCTTTGCGCTTTCCTTGGCCTGACTTTCGTTCCACTCAGCACTGCCCAATTTATCTACTGGGTCGTCCGACATGGGAACCGCCGAGCAAGTTACAGTAATGACGATCACACTGATGACCAATCTCCAGTCAAAGCAACGGATTGTTATCATCCTGAAACCTTGGCAGATTCTTGAATTTACTAAAGAAATTGGCATAAGCAGCATCGTTAAGACCTCGCCTATCATATTCAGTGTTATATCTACCAACCTTTTGCAGTGCTTTGTCAAAAGCGCCCAAAATGTCTATTCCACCGACTAGGGCGGCATCTTCCAGGGGTTGATGGTGCAACAGGCGGAATAGATACTTGCCAAATAAATCGCTGATTCCTTTTAACGTCACTTCGCTTACGTACATCTTGATAAACTTACTCCAAGACTTGTCTTTATTAATTATAGCGAAGAGTGTTTTTTCGTAGGCCACTCGGGATACGCCATAGCCAACCTCGGACCACGGGAAATAAAGCGACAAACCGTTTGCAAAACGGAAATCTGATCCGGTAGAAACCCCACCATTTATATCGATCAAACAATTATCAAATTCCGCTATTATATGTTGACATTGCTCCCGAATGTCATGATAAAGCGAAGTAGAGTCGTTATTGTCGTTCCACGCCCCCCCGAGCCAATCCTCTAAATGCTCTCTCATTGTGGGTAAATTGAGTTGAGCAATAGTTTCATCACACTCCATAGAAAGTTGTTCACAGAAATCCTTTATGTCGATTGCTTGTTCGAATAGCAAGGTTTGGGAGTTCCATTGACTGCTCAGCAGAACTCTTTTCAGTTGTTCACGAGCAATAAACCGCTGAATGAAAGTTTCAAATATCTTTTCATCAGACACAGCTTCCGCGTCCGGTTTCGGGTTGAATATTTCGGCGGTCGATAAATTATCGAATAGCAATTCGGATAATTTTGAAATTTCTGCCTCGAGATTTTCGAGCGGAATAGTCACCTTGCCATCAGGCAGACGAACCTTCCCTAAACGACAGGCGCTAAGGGTAGTAGATCGTCCGCCGAGTTCAAATCCCTTCTGATTTTGTTTGAAAACTTCCAGTACGTTTTTAGCAAATTCTTCCGGCGTTTTTGGAGCTATCTTAATGTTACTCCATCTTATGAGAATATCTTCGTAATTCAACCCAGCGTCGGGTATGAATCCTTGAGATCCGATCATAATATTCGCGACCATGCGAAATTCGTAGGCAATTTCAAACGTGCTCATCACACACCCGTCGAATCCGAGTATTTGAAATCTCTTACCAATAACGTTCTTTACAACATTATCTAGTGATTCCCGCAAACTGCTTATATTCATAGTCGCGCGCGAATCGTCGTCTCTAAAAAGAGTCAACCCTTGAAATCCGTCGCTGTGTCCCGATAAGAATAAGGCGTAATTATCTGTCTCATATCTCTTACCACACCAAGTGACGAATTTGACTATTGACTCTGGGTCTGCAGAATCAGATTCGCCAATGTATTCACAAGGGTCCTGAGTAGAAAACCCAAGCGGCTTTGTAGTTGCAGACGGCGTAATGTCTCGATAGCATGTGGGTATTTCTGGGTACGCGCTGTCGTAATAAACTAGAATTGCCACATCATCGATCTTCACACTTAACAGCTGAGCGAGGGTTTCTGACATGTCTTCGCTAAGGTTATTGTCTCCGGCCAGATATATCATCACCACCCAATCTTTTCCTACCTTCTTTTTGCTTGCGGTCATACTTTTTCTCCTTAAAAATTCAAATATTTATAGGACAGCTCATCGCGACAATCCACAAAAAACCATTCATAAGTAAATGATTTTTCGGGCCGAAATCTTACAGATAAATAAGCCGTTTTTCCGATAGGCAGTATTTTAGGGCTGCGTGGGGCGGTTGGGTGGTTGCTGAGAGCATTTGGGGAGCGTTCATTTCAGATCAAATTAAATCGCAACTACGGGGCAATCGGATCGATTTTGTGTATCGACACAAGCCGCTTTACTGATTTCGAGATTATTAGCGTGAATGATACACCAGTATTAAGAAAAATCAAATCTTTTTTTGCCCGGTCGCGGCTAGACGTTGTCTGCCCGCGAAATACGCGAAAAGATGCGAAATAGGAGTATTAATTTTTGTGTATTTAGCGTGTTTCGCGGGGCAAATTTCGTTCTTGAATTGCATGCATAGAAATCTGGACAATCTACGCCACATATGGCAACTTGGATTCAAGTAGTAAGTGCAACGGAATTTAGTTGCTCCTGTTCATTGAAATAGACCTCATTAGGTGTTTTATAGCCGAGTGATTTACGAGGGCGATTGTTAAGATTGTCCTCGACTTGCTTGATCTGTTCATCGGTA
>JANYIL010000116.1 GCA_025362075.1 Chloracidobacterium sp. | reverse complement strand
TTGCGCATCGATCTGAGATGTCAGATCGGCGAACACGACGTAGGCTGACGCGGTCGGACCCTCATCGGCGCTATCAACGAATGAGCTAAGCGCGGCGAGTTTATTGTCGAGCCGGATAGGGAAATTTAATGGATCCTGGCCACTGCGGTTCTTTGTCTGGTAGAGAGCCTCTTCGATATCGGTCAGCTTTTTGTTGATATCGCGTGCTTTGTCGATCAGATCCTTTTGATCAGGCGATTTGAGCCGCCGGGACATATTTTCGAGCTGTGTCCGCGTATCGCGGATCTCGAGGATCGCGTTGTGGGTTTCGGTGAGCTTGGTGTTGATCTTCTGCATTAGAGCAAATTGCTTGGCAAAGTCGTCGGCCGTTGTCGCCAGACGGGGGTCGGCTTTGACGGCAAACGGCTCTGTCGATATCGGTTTACCGGCGACGCTCAAACGCACCTGATAATTGCCAGGCGGAATTCGCGGCCCGGCGAGCGATCCGCCCCACAGGATAATACCAGGAAGCGTCGTCGCGTTTGGTAGCCGGTAATTCCATACAAACGTATTCAGCCCTGCCTCGATCGGCACCTGAGGGTCGGCACCACCACCACGTCCGCCAAAACCGCCGCCACCAGCGTCGGGGGCCGGAGCTCCACCCGCTGGATCGGGCCGCCGAGTAAATTTACGAATGACCTTACCCTCGGCGTCGAGGAATTCGAGCGTCACTTCCTTAGTCGCTTTTTCCTTTAGGTAATAATTGACGACAACGCCGTTTGGCGGGTTTGCCCCGACAGTCGCCGTCGGGGGCGGCTGGCCGCCGCCGCCAGCCGTTCGGTAAGCATCTTCGGGCTTAAACAAAAATGCCTCAGCTTTTTGAGCGTCTGCAAGCTGATGGAGCACCGGCAAATTATCAAGCACGTAAAACGAGCGGCCATGTGTCGCAACGACCAGATCTTTGGCTTGTTTTTGTATCGTCAGATCATGGATCGGCACCACCGGTAGATTTAATTGCAGGCTCTGCCAATTTTCGCCCGCGTCGGTCGAGTAATACATACCGCGTTCGGCCCCGGCATATAGGAATCCGCGTTTGTTGGGGTCCTCAATGACAACTCGTGTAAATTGATCCGCCGGAATGCCGCTGATGATCTTTCTCCATGTCTTTCCGAAATCGGTGGTCTTGAACATGTACGGTTTCTGATCGTCATTTTTGTAATTGACGGCGGCAAAATACGCTGTTCCCGGATCAAAAGGCGAAGCCTTGATCTGGTTTATCTGCACCCATTCGGGCATGTCCTTTGGCGTGACGTTTGTCCATGTTTGGCCGTTGTTCTGAGTTACCTGAACGAGGCCGTCGTCGCTGCCGGTCCAGATAACACCTTGTTTTACGGGCGATTCGTCAACGCAAAAGATCGTGTCGTAATACTCGATACTCGTGTTGTCCTGTGAGATCGGGCCGCCGGACGATTTCTGTTTTGCCTTATCGTTGCGGGTCAGGTCGGGCGAAATCGCCGACCACGATTGGCCTTCGTCAAACGAACGGTAAAGTATCTGCGAAGCCGCGTAAAGCGCGTATTTTCCGTCCGTTTTGTGCGGCGAAAAGAGTATCGGGAAGTTCCACTGAAAACGGTTTTTTGTGCTTTCCGCACCAGAACCCATCGGATTATCGGGATAGACATCGACGTTTCGCTGCTGGCCGGTGCGGTGGTTGTATTTGGTCAACAGGCCGTCGTAGCTGCCCGCAAAGACAATATCCGAATTTTCCGGATGCGGCGCGATCCACCCGGATTCGCCGCCGCCGACGGCAAACCAATCATCGGTCGTGATCGACCCACCATCAGATCGAGAAGCTATCCGAACCGTCGAATTGTCCTGCTGAGCGCCGTAAATATTGTACGGAAAATCGTTATCCGTCGCGACGCGATAAAACTGTGCAGTCGGCTGGTCCTCATCCGTCCATGTGACCCCGCCGTCAGCGGTCACGGCTCCGCCGCCGTCGTTGCCTTGAATCATCGCCTTTGCATTTTTGGGATTTATCCAGAGATCGTGGTGATCTCCGTGTGAACCTCCGATCGTCGTGAAATTGCGCCCGCCGTCTATCGATTTTTGAAATTGAACATTCAGCACGTAAACCGTGTCGATGTTTTCTGTATCAGCGTAAACTCGAGTGTAATACCAGGGCCGCTGGCGTATATTTGCACCTTCATTAACCCTCTGCCACGTTTCGCCCGCATCGTCCGATCGGTATAAACCGCCATCTTTGGCCTCGACCAATGCCCAGACACGATTGGAATTGACCGGTGAGACCGCGACCCCGATCTTGCCTAATACTCCCGAGGGTAAGCCCCGATTTCGCGTAATTTCCGTCCATGTGTCGCCGCCGTCCGTCGATTTGAAAAGGCCGCTGCCGTCGCCGCCGCTGTCCATTCGCCATGGTTTGCGGCTGATCTGCCAAAACCCTGCATAGAGCGTATTCGGATTTGAAGGGTCGATTACAAGGTCACTCGCCCCAGTTTCCGCGTTACGGTAGAGGATCTTTGTCCACGTCTTTCCACCGTCTTTGCTGCGAAATATGCCGCGCTGCTCGTTATTTCCCCACAAATGGCCAAGTGCGGCAACATATACGAGATCAGGATTTTTGGGGTCGACGCGGACACGCGAGATCTGCTGTGTGTCGGTCAGGCCGATATTTTTCCAGGTTTTTCCGCCATCGACGGTTTTATAAACCCCGTCGCCGCTCGACACATTGCCGCGAACCGTTTCCTCGCCCATGCCGACGTAGATGATATTCGGATCGGAATCCGACACGTCGATCGCTCCGACCGAACCGGTTTTGAACCAGCCGTCCGAGATATTTGCCCAATTGACACCGCCATCGGTCGTTTTCCACACTCCGCCGCCCGTCGAACCGAAATAATACACATTGGGCTTGTCGACGACTCCCTCGACCGCCCCAACGCGTCCGCCGCGAAACGGGCCGATCAGCCGGTATTTGAGGTCTTTGAGCGGATCGTCCTTCTTTTGAGCAACTACAGTTTGGGAATAAACAGCTACGTTCGTCACGCTTATAGCGGCGGCACAGCACAGGGCAAGCATAACGAAACACAAGGACTTAGGAATTGATTTGAGTGTATTAGATGTGAACATACGGATATTGTTAACCTCGTCGATAGTTGAAACGGAGCGTGATAGGTATTCAGCAAAAAACTAACCGAATTTTTGTTTTAATACAAATGTTACTTACGCATTTAAACGTCGTAAGGTTTTGCTGGAAACTCGCGTGGAGCGAATCGCCGAATGGTCAAAATCATCCTAAAATGACAAAATAGTAGATGGTATTGACGATTTCAGAGAACAATGCCGCCGGCAGTTGAATAGAAGTGTCGACCAGCGAATTAAATACGGCTTTTTCAAAAACTATAAGCCGGTACTCGATGACGTTAAATCCCGTTCCTTCGAAACGATGTCGGATTATCGAAAGTGGGCCCACGAGAATTTGCCTAGATACCTTGGGTATAGGGTAGTAAATCCGCCAGCTGATTGGGAACAGTTTGATGATGAGATTGGAGATAACTTTTCCTAAAATTGATTTAGATACAATATGAAAAATGCAGTAATCATAAGCGCGGCACGGACGCCGACCGGGAAGTTTCAAGGGTTGTTAAAAGGGTTTACCGCACCCGAGTTGGGGGCGATCGCCATCAAGGAAGCAGTCAAAAGGGCAGGCGTCAGTGGCGATAAGATCGACGAAGTAATAATGGGCTGCGTGGTCCAGGCGGGTATCGGACAGGCTCCGGCACGGCAGGCGGCGTTGAAGGCCGATCTGCCGCCGGAGGTTTCGGCCCTAACGATCAATATGGTCTGCGGTTCGGGGTTACGGGCGGTCGCGCTTGCTTCGCAGGCCGTGCAGCTTGGCGATGCCGAATATGTCGTTGCGGGCGGTATGGAATCGATGTCAAACATACCCTTTGCCCTGCCGGGTGCCCGTGACGGGTACAAGATGGGAAATCAAACGGTTGTCGATCTGATGATCCACGATGGATTGTGGTGCCCGTTTGAGAATTGGCACATGGGCAATACCGGCGAGATCGTGGCCGAAAAATATCAGATTTCACGTGAGCAGCAGGATGATTTTGCATTTAACTCGCACCGCAAGGCCGCCGAGGCTCAGGCGGCGGGACGATTTAAGGACGAGCTTATTCCCGTACAAATACCGCAAAAAAAGGGCGACCCTTTTCTTCTCGATTATGACGAACCGGTTCGGCCCGATACGACGGTCGAAAGCCTCAGTAAATTGCGTCCGGCTTTCAAAAAGGACGGTGGAACCGTCACTGCGGGAAATGCTCCGGGTGTTAACGATGGGGCTTCGGCTTTGGTTGTAACATCGGCCGAAAATGCCGCGAGTCTCGGCATTGACCCGCTCGGACACGTGGTTGCGTGGGCCTCGTCGGGGATCGAACCGAAATTGATCATGATGGCCCCGGTCAAGGGGGTGCAAAACGTGCTGGCAAAGGCCGGTTGGGACATGAAAGACGTTGATCTGTTTGAGTTAAATGAGGCATTCTCGGTCCAGGCCCTCGGCGTAATGCAGGAACTCGGCCTCGATGTGGAAAAGGTCAATGTAAATGGCGGTGCGGTCGCTCTTGGCCATGCTATCGGCAATTCCGGCGGACGCGTGTTGACGACGCTTTTGTACGAAATGAAAAGGCGCGGAGCCAAACGCGGCGTCGCGGCTCTCTGTCTGGGCGGCGGCAATTCCGTCGCTCTGGCGGTCGAACGCGATTGATACGATTTTTGCAACTAACCCAGCCTGCATTCCGTTATTTCAGATGTGAGATTCGGCCCTGAAATGTGAGGTAAAAACATGACTGCGAAAGAAAAAAATAAATTGGTTGGTATTTTCCTGATGGCGCATGGCGGTTTGCAAGCGTTCGCGATGATCATTGTCGGCCTGATATACGGCGGCATCGGCGTTGCCATGCTGCTCGGCGGTAGAAAGAACGAAGATCAGTTGGTCGGAATTGTTTTTATTGCGATGATCGCGGTCCTGGCGATTGTCGCGTTGCTGTTTATCTTGCCGCAGGTATTGGGCGGTTACAAGATCTTTAAGGAAAAGCCGAACGCTAGAAATTGGGGAATTGCCGGCAGCATTTTGTCGTGTCTGTCGTTCCCGCTTGGCACCGCGGCGGGTATCTTTGGCCTTGTGTTTTTGCTTGGCGATGAGGGAAAAGGTTTCTATCTCAGCGGTACCCCGCAAAATGTTTTTAACCCCCAACAACAACCGCCTCCGCCAAACAGTTGGCAGTAGATATCAAGTAAAAAGGCAAAAGTAAAATGTCAAAAAGCCGAGCGGTGAGACTTGTAAAATCTCATCGCTCGTTTGTTTTGTATTCGAGGCTTGGTTAATCTAGGAAGTTGAAGATTGGACCATTTTGAGGAAATCATACAAATAAAATGAGTGAAATCATTGGAGTCATAGGTGCCGGGACAATGGGCAATGGCATTGCTCAGACCGCGGCCGGGGCCGGGTTTGATGTGGTGATGTGCGACATTTCGTCCGAATTTGTCGAACGGGGGGTAGCTAATATCGGCAAAAGCCTTGATCGTTTCGTAAAAAAGGAGACGATGACCGAGGAGCAAAAGGGTGATATCCTCAGCCGCATTACCACGACAACTGTTCTGGCGGATCTGGACGGTTGTACGCTGGTGGTCGAAGCCGCATCCGAAAATTTTGAGATAAAAAAGCAAATTTTCGAAAAACTGGATCAGATCTGCGGTTCCGACGCTATTTTGTCTTCAAACACGTCGTCGATCTCGATCACAAAGATCGCAGCCGCCACAAAACGTCCGGACAAGGTCATCGGCATGCATTTTTTCAACCCGGTGCCCTTGATGAAACTGGTTGAAGTTATTCGTGGAATTGCAACATCCGACGAGACTTACGCAAAAGTAAAAGCGCTATCCGAAAAGCTCGGCAAAGTCCCCGTCGAATGCAACGATTATCCTGGATTTGTATCTAACAGAGTGCTGATGCCGATGATCAACGAGGCTATTTTTGCCTTGCATGAGGGTGTCGCGACCAAAGAGGGTATCGACGAGATCATGAAGCTTGGCATGAATCACCCGATGGGGCCGCTGACGCTCGCAGATTTCATCGGCTTAGATGTTTGCCTCGCAATACTTAATGTATTACACGAAGGGTTGGGTGACCCTAAATACCGCCCGTGCCCGCTACTTAAAAAGTATGTCGACGCTGGGTGGCTCGGCCGCAAAAGCGGAAAGGGCTTTTATGTTTATCAGTAAAGATAAAATGAAACCACAGATGGACACAGATAAACACAGACAAGCCAAATTCATCGATCTGTGTTAATCCGTGTTCATCTGTGGTTAATTTCTTCGGATAAGCATAACAATAACGAATAAAAGCACGTAATCACATGCAATCATGAAAGAACTAACAGCAATACTTATCGTTGCCATTGCAGCCATCTCGGCTATCGCTCAGGTCAAGGTCGCGCCGCTCGACATCAAGGAGCGGACGCTGCCGAACGGCCTCAAAGTCGTCTCTCTGCGGGACAATTCGAGCCCGACGGTTGCCATCCACGTTTGGTATAACGTCGGCGGAAAGAACGATCCCCAGGGCAAATCTGGATTTGCACACATGTTTGAGCATATGATGTTCAAATCGACGAAAAACATGCCGAATGAAAAGATGGACCGGCTAACTGAGGATGTCGGCGGATTTAACAACGCCTCGACGTGGGATGATTTCACCAATTATTACGAGGTCGTGCCATCAAATTATTTGGAGACACTGCTCTGGGCAGAGGCCGAGCGGATGGCTAACCTGAACGTCGATGACGCCAATTTCGCTTCTGAACGCGACGTGGTCAAAGAGGAATACCGCCAGAGCGTCCTCGCGCAGCCGTATGGCCAGTTTAACGAGTACATCGGCAGCCTGACCTACACGACACATCCGTACAAACGGGGCGTCATTGGCAATCTCGATCAGCTAAATGCCGCAAAATCGGCGGACGCACGGGCGTTTCACAGCCTTTATTACCGGCCGGACAATGCGTATTTGATCGTAGTAGGAGATTTTGACCAGGCTCAATTTGACGCGTGGACAGACAAATACCTCGGCAAGGTCGCTAAGCCAACCACCGCGATTCCGCGTGTGACCGAGGTCGAACCCGCCAAGACAAAAGAGGTTCGCTTTGCAAAAACGGCCCCGAATGTGCCGTTCCCGGCCGTGGCGATCAGCTATTTGGGGCCACGATCGGACAGCCCCGATATGCCGGCCCTCCGCATCGCCAACACTATCCTGTCCGGCGGCGAAAGCTCGCGCCTCTATCAGAGTCTCGTGTACAAGCAGCAGATCGCTCAAGAGGCGTCGTTCAACCTCGATAACAAGGTCGATGGAGGCTTGCTCTATCTGATGGCAATAGCGTCCGAGGGCAAACATGCACCTGAGCTTGAAAAGGGCCTGCTCGCCGAGCTAAAGCTTATTCAGGGCAAGGGTGTGACGGCAAAAGAGCTCGAAAAGGCAAAGAATCAGCTCATAGCCAACGCCGTCCGTGCCCGCGAGGACAATGACCGAAAGGCCGTCGCCATCGAGCGTGCCATCGCCTATCAGCACGACCCTAAGGCCGTAAATACCGATATTCAGCGGCTACAGGCCGTCACGGCAGTCGATGTTTTGCGTGTTATGAAAAAATATTTTAACGACAACAATCGCGTCGTCATTTATTACACCGCCGAAGGAGGTGCAAAATAATGTTTAGAACAAAAAACTTGTTTATATCTCTCTGTATCCTCTGTGCCTCTGTGGAGAATATCTCCGCTCAGGAGCAGCCACCCGCACCTTCGGCCCCGAAATCCGTCAAAATACCTGGGGTTACTGAAAAGAAGCTGCCAAACGGTTTGACGGCCGCCGTTATCGAGCGAAAAGGCGTTCCGCTGGTGACGATACAATTGCTTGTGAAAAGCGGAGCGTCCGCCGAGGACGCAAGTAAGGCCGGACTCGCCGACATTACCGCTTCGATGCTTACCAAGGGTACGAAAACGCGGTCCGCCACTGAGATCGCTGAGGCGATCGAGTTTCTTGGCGGTTCGATCGGAAGCGGCGCAGGTTGGAACAGTTCGTTTGTCTCGGTCACGGTCACGTCGGACAAGGTGAGCCAAGCGCTTGCGATAATGTCCGATGTTGTACTTAATCCAAAATTCGACCAGAAAGAGCTCGACCTGCTCAAATCGCAGACGCTGGACGGGTTGACATTCAGCCTCAAACAACCGTCATCATTAGCAAATTATGTCGCCAGCAAATACAGTTTCGGTGAGCATCCAGCAGGCGGGACACCGGATAGTGTTGCCAAACTAGGTCGGGACGATATTGTGGCGTTCTATAACGCGAATTTCCTACCGGACAATGCCGTGTTGGTATTTACCGGCGACATCACGCCGGAGCTTTCTACATCAATGACTCAAAAGGCTTTCGGTGTATGGAAGGGGAACTTCGGGGAATCGATCTCGGAAAAATCGGCAAAGCCGCCGAAGGAGCGTGAATCACGGGGAATTCTCGTAATCGATCTCCCGAAATCAGGCCAGGCTTCAGTGACCTACGCAAAATCCTTGACGGCCGTCGGTCGCAAGAACGGATCGTATTACGCGGCTCAGGTACTTAACTCCATCCTGGGAGGCGGTTATTCGTCGCGTTTGAATTACGAGATACGTATTAAACGCGGGCTAAGCTACGGGGCCGGAAGCAGTTTTGCTTGGCGCGGTGCGAAATCGAACTTTGCAACCCGTATCCAGACGAAGACCGTTTCGGCGGCAGAGGTTCTTGAATTGGTCCTTGCCGAGATCAAGAAGCTTTCGGACAATTCGGTTGCCAGCGACGAATTGGTTCCACGAAAGTCAGTTTTGACAGGCAATTTTGGCCGCAATCTCGAAACGACTGGTGGCCTGGCGGGTGCGGTCGGCGATCTTTATGCGTTTGGCATTCCGACCGCTGAATTGAATGCCTATGTTTCTAACGTCAACGGCGTTACCGAGTCGCAGATCAAGGATTTCGCGGCTCACAATTTGATGGGCGGCGATATCATCATCGTCGGCGACTATTCGGACTTTAAGGACGACCTTGCAAAGCGTTTTCCGAATATGAAGGTCGATGTGATTAAGGCTGCTGACCTCGATCTGAGCAAGGACAATCTCCGAAAATAAGAATTGCCCACGAAATACACGAAACACACGAAACACACGAAAAGCAGTTAGACTAGCTCCGAGACGCCTTTCGTGCATTTTGTGTGTTTCGTGGGCGAATTTTCTTTATGCATAGAAATCTCCGTACATTTATTGACTCGCTCAGAAAAGAGAACGAGATCGTCGAGATAAACGCCGAGGTCGACCCGTATCTGGAGATCGCCGAGATCCACCGGCGTGTGATCGACGCTCAGGGAAAGGCGTTGTTTTTTCGTAATGTAAAAAATTCGAGTTTTCCGGTTGTCACCAACCTTTTCGGCACTCGAAAACGCATCGACCTCGCATTCGGCTCGAAACCGCTTGAGTTCGTAAAACGAGCGGTCCACGCCGCCGAAGATCTTCTGCCGCCGAAATTGGGAAAGCTGTGGGAATACCGCGATCTGGCGTTTTCAGCCGCAAAATTCGGGACAAAGACGACAAACAAGGCTCCAGTGCTCGAAATGCGACAGTCCGAGGTCGATCTCGAAAAACTTCCGTTTTTACAGCTTTGGCATGAGGATGGCGGGCATTTCGTGACACTTCCGCTCGTTTATACCGAAAGTCCGACCTCAGGCAAGCATAATCTCGGCATGTACCGCATGCAGCGTTACGACGCGGTGTCGACCGGCATGCACTGGCAGATCGGCAAGGGTGGCGGGTTTCATTATTTTGAGGCTGAGCAGCAGAATGAGCCGCTGCCAGTTACCGTTTTCTTGGGCGGGGCACCGGCGATGATGTTGGCGGCGATCGCTCCTTTGCCGGAGGATATGCCGGAATTAATGCTCGCATCGCTCCTTGCCGATTCGAAAATAACAACGGCGGCAAATCCGCTCGGCGTAGACCGCCATCGCTTGATCGCCGAGGCCGAGTTCGCTATCTGCGGCAGCGTCGCCCCGCACGAGCGAAAGCCGGAGGGGCCGTTTGGCGATCATTACGGTTATTATTCGCTGCAGCACGATTATCCGGTATTTCGTGCTGACGCCGTTTTTCACCGCAAAGACGCGATCTATCCGGCCACCGTGGTCGGCAAGCCGCGTCAGGAAGATTTTTTCATCGGCGATTATCTGCAAGAGCTGCTGTCGCCGCTGTTTCCGCTCGTGATGCCAGCCGTACGCGATTTATGGAGCTATGGCGAGACGGGCTTTCATTCGCTGGCGGCGGCGGTCGTGCGGGAACGTTATGGACGTGAGGCTTTATCAGCGGCTTTTCGCATTCTCGGCGAAGGCCAGTTGACGTTAACAAAGTTTCTACTGATTACGGACAAACCACAGGACCTCCGTGATTTCAAATCCTTGTTCGAGCACATCCTCGCCCGCGTCGAATGGCACCGCGACCTTTTTGTGTTCAGCCAGACCGCGTTCGACACGCTCGATTACGCCAGCGGTAAGGTCAATTTTGGGAGCAAGGCGATCATGATGGGCGTTGGCGATGCCAAGAGGGAATTGACGAGCGAGTTTGGCGGAGACCTGCCTTCCGGCGTGACACGGGCCGAGCCCTATTGCGGCGGTTGCCTCGTGGTTGAGGGCGACACATACGAAAATGACAAGGACCTTGCAACCCGGATCGCAACATCGGGGAAATTCGACGATTGGCAGATGGTCATCGTTCATGACGAGGTCGAATTTGCCCGCTCGACCGAGAAATTCCTGTGGGCAACTTGGACACGGTTCAACCCCGCGACCGATATATTTGCTAAAAATATCGAACTCAAGAATAACCATATCGGCTATACAGCCCCAATCGTTATCGATGCCCGTATGAAACCGTGGTACCCAAAAGAGGTGGAGCCGAGAGAGGACATTGTTAAGCTGGTGGATGGAAGGTGGGGCGGGTATTTTTCGGCCTAGTCAAGATGGTTAGTTGGACTCAAACATTGGCTTATCGGCGACGCCGCGCACAGATCGTGGGAGCGCTCCTGCTATTTGTCGTCTTATTTTTCTCCTGTCTCGCATATGCATACTTCATCGAACCGTATCGCCTCGTAGTTAATCAATCGACCCTCACGATCAAAGGCTGGAATCCGGCATTCGACGGTCTTAAAATCGTCATGATCGGCGATGTGCATGGAGGGTCAAACGGCGTTGATGAGGAAAAACTGCGACTAGTGGTCGAACGGACCAACGAGCAGAACGCCGATCTGGTGATGTTGCTCGGCGATTATGTCGCTCAGGCTCACGGAGACAAACCGCTGCGGCAGCGCAATCTGCGAATGCCGATTGACGCCATTGCCAACGGCCTGAGGGGGATCAAGGCGACCTACGGAGTGTACGCGGTCTTGGGAAACCATGACGGCTGGTATGGAGATGACAAGGTCGCGGCAGAATTTACAAGAGTTGGGTACAAGGTCCTGCAAAATGAGGTCGCGGTCATCCACAAGAACGGCCAGCATCTGCGGCTGCTCGGATTCAAAGATCACCTGGAACTCAACAAAACATGGAAGGAAACGTCGAATGACGCAAAAGAGCTGCTCGCACCCACGGGCGATGGCGACATTATCGGGCTCGAACACAGCCCCGACATTTTGCCCGTTATTACCGGCGAACTCTCAATATCGCCCAGCCTCAAACTCATCCTTGCCGCGCACACTCACGGCGGTCAGGTTTGGTTTCCCATATTGGAAAGGCCAATTGTCCCCTCGATTTTCGGCCAGAAATTTGCCTATGGCCACGTCAAACAAAACGATGTCGATATGTTTGTCACCAGCGGCGTGGGTATGAGCGTACTGCCGATCCGGTTCATGGTGCCGCCCGAGATCGCCGTTTTGACGATCCGGTCTGAGCCACAAAGCTAAGAAAATTAGCCACAGATAAACACAGATGAAATGGATAAGAATTGCTTTTGTTAGTGTCTATGAGTTCTCATAAATTGTCCCAGCAATAATAGGAAAAAATTGGTTCGTGGATTACTATAAGGTTCGATCAAGCTTTACCAAATGGCCAGTTTCAATCATCTGTATTTCGATAGATTTACCTACCTTTTATTGTTATCACTTTTCATTTCTCTGACGTTCTCCTGCGGCGGCGGGGCGGAAATCAAAAGCGAAAATAAGCCAACGGTCAAAACCCCGGCCCCGACACTCGCCGAACGCGAGATCTCAGGCGTTTTCAACGTTGCCGGAGCGGACGTAAACGGCAACGATCCGTACATCGGCATCCTTAACGTTGCACCGCAGGGTGATGCGTACAGCTACCGTTGGACGACGACCCGTGGCTCCCACAATGGCGTTGGCGTTCAGATCGGTGAATCTACCGCCGCCAGCTACGCCAACCCCGGCGGCGGTCAGGGCTGCGGGGTGGTGCTGTATAAGATCGCATCGGACGGCTCGCTCGACGGCCGCACGGCGATGTGGGGCGAGTATAAATACGGAACGGAAAAAGCCGTCAGGGTCGAGGGAACTGGTTTCGTCGGCAAATACAACGTCACCGGAACGGCAATCGACGGCAAATCCTACATCGGCACGCTCAAGATCACCAAGGACGGCGGCGGCTACGATTTTGAGTGGCAAACGGGCAAAGCACAGGTCGGTTTCGGCACCTGGAAGGGCAGCGTCGCGGCCGCGAGCTTTGGCGGACACCAATGCAGCTTTACCCTCTACGCCATCCAGGGCAACGGCAATATGGAAGGCACGTGGGGCGGTCAGAAATCCGTGACGTTTGGCACGGAAACGGCGAAAAGACAGTGAGTTATGTTAGAACCGGGAGCGATAGCGACTGGGTCCTAGGCTTTAGATTAAGGACATAACCGAAACCAACAAGTATTCCCCTTCCTCTAATAGAAATAACATTCCCTTTATGATTCCCATTGAAACACCATTGCTGCTATTCGTGTGAGCAATCGGACGCAGCACTCGAACATCAACCAACCCATTAGTGGCAGTCATAATTTCTGTATCCCTCTCTTCAAATCCATCAAATTCCGACAGTTTCCACTGCGCGTCATACGCAATGTGCCGTACAAATCGCTGCCCGCTAAAATCTCGAGCCGGCCGGATCTCTGTGGTTGGCAACTCAATCTCATGTTCCACCCAGGTCTCATGCTCGCCCGGCATCGAAACCTCGATGACTTCGGCCCCGGCGGTACATTCGAGCACTCGGTGTCGGATCTCGGGCGGCTGGAGTACGCAATCACCTGTCTCAAGCCAAAACGGCGGGCCCTGGTCTTCATAAACGACCCTGATCCGCCCGCGTTTGCAGTAGATCATCTGAAAATCGATCTTATGATAGTGAACGTAATCAGGCACCTCGCCGCCCTTGGTAAGCCGAATATGCGAAGCGATCACCTTGCCGCCGAGCCGGCCCGGAATGAGGTCGCGATATTCCATTCCGGCACGGCCCACGATCCACTCGCTCTCGCTCGCGGGTCCAACGTCCAAAGTCTCAAGTCCAAGGTCTGCGACGTCTTGAGATCCTGGACTTTGGACACTAGACTTTGAACTGGCGATAAGCCGAAGGCTTTCGCCGCCCTTCGACACCACAGCCTCGCGCGATGCGTCCGCCGGTCGGATCATGTCCAGCCGATAGCCAAGCTGCTTTGTGTAATGTTCGATGGCCTCGTCGAGATTATCGCATTGGATCGCGTCCCTCATTTCCAGCCTTTGCTCCAAACCGATGCCGTTTCGTTGTCGAGAAGCGATGTGCGAAACGGTTTGTTATTCATTATTTTGTTGGTGATCGCATCAAAATCGCGATAGGGATTGTCCTTGAGCCGCTCGAACCTCAACATTCCGAATGTCGTTTCGGCATCGTCGCGAAAATAGATCTCACGCGGCTCGTCCTCGCCATTCACAACCTCAAAGGAACGCACAACAAAATGCCAGCGCGTCCGCTGGCGATCGTATGTTTTCGTTCGTTTGTAAGACCAGGAATCTTGCATCATTTAATGACGATCTCGCTCTTGATCGAATTAGCGATGTAGCAGACCTCATGAGCCTCGTGATGCATCGCCGCGAGATCTTCGGCGGTTGGAGCCTTTCCGGACCAAACGATCTGCGGGTCGAGCGTGATCTTTGATACCCACTGCTTGCCCTCGGGCGTCGTGGTCATTTCGCCCACGGCGTTGTCCTCGTACGAATCGCAGACAAACCCATTCTTCGACGCAACCCACAAAAACGAAAGCATATGACACGACGAAGCCGACGCCACCAACGCCTCCTCAGGATCAACCGCCGCCTCAACCGAAAACGGCACCCGCACCGCATGAGGCGAAGACGAAGCCGGAACCGTCACCCCGCCGTCAAACTCCCACGTATGCCCGCGTGTGTATTGATTCTTCGCGAACGATTCCGGCGAATCGCTTTTCCATGTGATCTTTGCTGTGTATGTTGACATAATCTATGTTGCAGAAGCCCGCACGCAGTAAGGGCATCGTCAATGATCAAGAATGCCCTTACTGCGTGCGGGCTCCTGCAACGATCTGCAGCTAAGGCTCAAGACATGCCGTGTTCAGAAGGGATCGGCGACATCGGCCCCACCGGCTGCGCGAGGAGGGTCGCGGGCGTGGCGCCGTTCCTGTATCGCTCCAGCAGCTCGTCAGGGTCATAATCCACGCCAACGGGATTTGCGGCAAATTCCTCGGTCTGCATCATGGCGTTTGCCTCCTCAACCGTACAGGTGTCAACTTGAAACTCCATCCGATTTCCATCCGGGTCTTGGTAATACAACGAAAGTGTCATGCCATGGTGGACTGGCCAATACGGAGCAATGCCTGCCTCCTTTAACCGGGCGTAAGTGTCGAGGAGGTCTCCGACACTCGCATAGGTATAGGCTACGTGGTTTACACCCACGTCGGTTCGTTCTTGCTCCGACCCACTAGTTGGTTTCAGAATCGACATGTTGGCGAAAGCGAAACGGTGGTGTTCGTCGTCATATGTTAGAAACGCGAATACAGGATTTTGATATACCACTTTCGCCTCAAAGACCCTTTCGTACCAGTCGATCATTTCGTCGAAGCGTCTTGTCATATAGACGACGTGGGCGAGTTTAGAAGGTTTTGCCATATTATGATTCTCCCTATAATCCAAGCTAGTTATAAGTGAACGCACCGAGTATAGCTAAATTAGCTTACGGCCTCAAACAATAAAGCATCCTCGGAAACGGAATGGTCTCGCGAACGTGTTCGATCCGAAAATCAACCTATTTCGATTTCTTCGGGTTTAAGAGTAACAATCTCTCCATTTCGGGTGGCCACCACGGAATTACCTTCCTTTTTGTGTTTCGTCAGTGCCTCGCGGACAGCTCGTTCGTAGGCCTTGTTTATCTCTTCGCTATGCGTGACGAAGAGATTAGTTTTATCTTTTTTTACTTTTTTATTTGTTTCCATCGGTCATTCTATTCAACACCTCGGAAACGGAATAGTCTCGCGGAGGTGTTTGATACCGGCTATCAGTTTATTTCTAACCGTCAGGCTCAAAATCAGATAAGAACAAGCCATTCACGAAGAGATTTATCCAAAGTACGGACATACTGGTCGGCAAGCTTTCCTATCGATTGCAGAATTAACTTTTCGTGAATGGTAAAGACACCGCGCTTTACGGAACTCGCAACATTCAGTCCCGCCATCTTCCAGTCGGACAATAAAAACTCGCCTGGTAATAACTTGCTTGTCTTACTCGTTAACGAAACAAGCAACAGGTCTTTGGACGGATAGGGCGCGTTTGCCACAGCCGCCGGGCGAATTTTGAAGTTCGTGAGATCCGAAAATGGAAATCGAACCAGGACAATTTCATTTCGTGAATAATTCGGCATAAACGTCGTCCTCGTCATTGTCCCAGATCGCATTTAGCGATTCTTCACTCGCCGACAACCAGAATTCGTTTTCTTCGACATCAAGAATCGTCACGAGTGCTCGCGAACCCTCCATAAGCTCAATTGGCTCGGTTGGAACGATCTGCCCATTTTTAACGACTGCTTCTATAGTATTCAGCATAATGAGTTTTCTCCTCGCCGATTCTAGCGGATAACCGGCAAAATTCCAATAATATTTAAGGCCTCAACCTATACAACATCCTCGGAAACGGAATAGTCTCGCGGACGTGTTCGATGCCGGACATCCATGCGGTGCAGCGTTCGATGCCCATGCCAAAGCCGGCGTGCGGTACGCTGCCGTAGCGGCGGAGGTCGAGGTACCATTCGAAGGTCGCCTGGTCGAGTCCGTGATGTTTAAGCTGCTCGATCAGGTAATCGAGGTTTGAGGCTCTTTCGCCGCCGCCGATGATCTCGCCGTAGCCTTCCGGGGCGAGCAGATCGATGCCGAGAGCACATTCGGGGCGGTCTTTGTCGACCTCGAAGTAAAACCCTTTGATCGCAGCCGGAAAGTGATGGACGAAGACCGGCTTGCCGTGCTGATTCGACAGATATGTCTCGTCAGGTGCTCCAAAATCTCCGCCCCATTCGAAATTGTTCTCAAGCTCGCCTTTCGCGTGCCCCTCTTGCAGCATCTTGACAGCATCGTCGTAATGCAGGCGCGGAAACGGGGAATTGATCGCTTCGAGAATGGTCGTATCGCGTTCGAGCGTTTTCAGTTCTTCCTGACGGTCGGTCAGAACGCGTTCGACTATAGATAGAATGAGGCTTTCGCCAAGGTCCATCATATCCTCATAACCAGCGTAGGCGACCTCGGGCTCGACCATCCAGAATTCGGTCAGGTGGCGGCGTGTCTTGGATTTTTCAGCCCGAAATGTCGGGCCGAACGCATACGATTTGCCAAAGGCGGCGGCGGTCGCTTCATTGTAAAGCTGGCCGGACTGCGTCAGATACGCCTTTTCGTCGCCAAAATAATCGACCTCAAACAGCGTCGTCGTGCCCTCGCACGCGGCAGGCGTAAAGATCGGCGTATCGGCGAGCGTAAATCCGTTGTTATCAAAGTAATCACGCACGGCTTTGATCACCGTGTGCCTGATCTTTAGCACCGCATGCTGCTTTTTTGAGCGTATCCAGAGATGGCGGTTGTCCATCAGGAACTCGGTGCCGTGTTCTTTTCGCGTGATCGGGTAATCATGGACGTTTTGCAGGACCTCGAGTCCGGTCACATCCACCTCAACGCCGAGGGACGAACGTGTATCTTCCTTTACCGTACCCGTAACGATGATCGAGCTCTCCTGACCGATCGAGTCAGCCAGTTCGTACAACGCTTCGTCATTCGGTTTAAATACGACGCCCTGCACGATGCCCGTACCGTCGCGGAGCTGCAAAAAGACCAGCTTTCCGCTCGAACGTTTGTTATAAAGCCAGCCCTTGAGCGTGACTTCGTTACCGATGTGTTCTTTTAACTGGTTAATGTAGGTTTGTTTCATTATATCGATCTAGGTACAAACATGAGAGAATTTAAGCGTAAATTTCTGTTTTCCATTTGAGAAACTCCTGTAGCCGAGGTAGTCGTTCTTCGGGTCCTTTGGAAACTTTTTCAAGTCCACAAATTTCGCAATTACGGTTTTGTCACTACGGGGAATGATTCGCAAATTTCCACTTTCTGAAATTTCCAGCAATAGCGGCTGCTCTTCAATCCTAAAGTATAGCTTTTTACCATCAGTTGAAACACCGTCAGGCGGCCCGCCCCTGGGAACCACCCATGTTCGGACGGATTTACGAAGCGACCGATCTACGAGATCAACCTCTTCCAATAAAAGCTCCTTAGGAACCACGAGTTTAAATGGCCCTTTTTCGGAATTAATCACCAACTGATTCGGCGTCGCGGCCTTAATGGGCAAATTAAGCCAACATCCACAGGGAGCGTCGTGCGGTGCGTCGGCAAGAAATTTCTGCTCCTTTCCAGATTTCGTAATCGCGGTATAGATAGAATAGACGCCGCCGTTTTCGCCGGGATATTTCTCGACGGTGACCGTAGAGCCGATGTCACACGGATCTACTTCGAATTCATAGCCATCCGTACTTAGCTTTTCGTTTGCAAATTTTACCAGGGCCGCCAGTCCCACAGCCGGTTTCTTCCCGGAAAGTGTCCCAAGATCAGCGATCAAAGACGACGGAACGACCTTTGGCAGACCTGCATTTTGCGGCTGTGCAAGCCCCGACAATACAACGAAAATAAGAATGAACAAAATCAGAGCGATAGACCTGTACATAATCTTTTTGGGTCTATGGTAGTTAAGCCGAAAAATGGATAGGCTAAACTACTGAGATGAAACAACTAAACCGCTATTATCGGCGTTCCCGAATTGCGGAAAAGAAATTTCGTGAAATAATCAAGTATTTTGCACTTGATCTGACCGCC
>JANYIL010000113.1 GCA_025362075.1 Chloracidobacterium sp. | reverse complement strand
AAAAAGCTAAAAGCCGCCGGTGGCAATGACAAATATGAGGTGAAGATCTACGAAAAAGGCGGCCACGGCACCGGGCTTTTCAAAGCCAGAGTCGGCATCGAGGATCTGCTCGAACACTTTTTGACAAAGAGTCTTTAACAGAATTGACCGAGCGTTAATCTCTTTGGGAAACCTTATTCTCTACCTCTCTGCGTCCTCCTCAGCGGCCTCGGCGTTAAAATCGGTCCTAACGCAGAGACCGCTGAGGAGGACGCAGAGAACGCGGATAACTTTTTGAAAAATGTCACTTACTTATTTGAAAGAAGCAGTCGAGGCTGGCGATACCGAGAAATTGATCCGCTACGTCCGCCTTCATTTCGGCGATGGCAACGAAGAAGCTGGCCGGAAGGAGATCGACAAAGCCTGGGTCGAGGCACTCAAACCGCTGCTCGACGTTCCGCCGACAGATCGTGCGTTTGTTCTGAAAACCCTTGAGGAACGAGATGTTGCGACGCTGGCTCATCTATACTTTCATCTACATTTTTATTTTGTAAAGCGTTCGGGAGAATGGATACATGACGGAGAACTCTGATGATATTACCGAACTGCGGCCCGGTCTTTGGGACACTGTAAATGACCGGTATCCGGGTTCGATGATTACGAAAGCCGATCTTATACCTCTCGCAAAGGCCGCTAAACCGTTGAGCGCATCTCGGCTTACATTTGTGAGCACATCGGGGGTTCAGCGACGCGGCACGATGCCGTTCGACACCGTTCATCCAGTAGGTGACTATACTTTTCGCCGTGTTCCATCGGATTCGAAACCGGGCGATCTTGAGATTCATCAGCTTAAATATCCCACCGTCGGAGCCAAACGTGATCTGAATGTCATCTTTCCGATCGAACGTCTGCGCGATCTGGTGAACGAAGGATTTATCGGCGGGCTTACCGATAATTTCTATACGTTCATCGGTTATAATATGGACGCGGAGCGATTGGAACGGACGCTGGCCGAAGATATCGCGGCGGCGGTCGAAGCGGAAAAGCCGGATGTCGTACTGCTTGCACCTGCCTGACCGATCTGCCACCAGAGCATCGCGCTCGTGCAGCGCGCTATCGAAAAACGAGGTATTCCGACGGTGTCGCTTAGTGTGTCACTGGATGTCACGCGGAAGATCACACCGCCACGCGCAATGTTTCTGCCGTTTATGATGGGCCATCATTTTGGCGTCCCGTTTCATGTTGAATTGCAGAAACGGATTATTAAAGAAGCACTGAGGAGAATCAAATTGGCCGAAAATAGTGGTGATATTTATCATTTCCCTATGACCTGGGCACAGGCGCGGACAGAGGGAAAGGAAATAGAACGATTACGAGTGGGTTAAAAAAATGTCAGAACTTAGCGATTTGTATCAAGAAGTAATCTTGGAACACAACAAGAATCCGCGCAACTTTCGTGAGATTGCCGGTGCCGACCAATATGCTGACGGCAAAAATCCGTTGTGCGGCGACGCTTTGCGTGTATATGTCACGTTCGACGGCGATACGATCACGGACGTCGCGTTCAAAGGCTCGGGTTGTGCCATCTCAAAGGCCTCGGCCTCAATGATGACTCAATCAGTAAAGGGCAAAACCAAGGAACAGGCCCAGGATATTTTTGATGAGTTTCACCGAATGGTTACCGGCGATCTCGATATTGAATCAGATGAAAATGACCTCGGCAAACTAAAAATATTTTCCGGCGTGCTGGAATTTCCCGCACGGGTTAAATGCGCATCGCTGAGTTGGCACACTCTAAACGCCGCACTGCACGGTGAGGACGTGGTTTCGACAGAATGATGCAAGTAAGATCGTACTGGTTCGTTCCTAGGGTTGATGATTAAGCCGATTACCCGATTTCGACATATCGCCGCGGCGATCGCCTGTGTCGCCGCCATCCTGACTTTTGGCGGCGAGGTATTCTGCAAATCTGCGGATAAATACGAGCAGAGAGCCGTTGAATTGCGGTCAAAATTAAAGGATCGCGATTTTACCGTCGTTGTCGAAAAACCCTTTATCGTAGTGGGCGACGAGTCGGCGGATCGCGTCACGCAGTGGGCCGAGGGCGTTGTTCGCGGGACCGTTCTTAGACTAAAGAAAGATTATTTTCAAAACGACCCGGCCAACATTCTGGAAATATGGCTTTTTAAGGACGAAACCTCTTACCGCACGCATGCAAAAGAGTTTTTCAATGACGACCCGGACACGCCTTACGGCTATTATTCGCCGTCAAAAAAAACACTGATAATGAACATCGCGACTGGCGGCGGGACGCTGGTGCATGAGATCGTCCACCCGTTTATCGCGGCCAATTTTGTCAATTGTCCCGCGTGGTTTAATGAGGGGCTTGGCTCACTCTACGAACAATCTGGCACGGTCGATGGCCACATCCATGGCTACACAAATTGGCGCCTCGCCGGTTTGCAGGATGGGCTTAGAAAGAAAGCGGTGCCGAGCTTTAAGGTCATGACCGGCATGTCCGACAAAGATTTTTACGGCGAGTCGACCGGAACGAATTACGCTCAGGCTCGCTATCTCTGCTACTACCTTCAGGAAAAAGGCCTCTTGGTTAAGTTTTACAAAGAGTTTTTGGCAAACTCAAAAACCGACCCGACCGGCTACCGAACACTTCAACGCGCTCTCGGTGCGCGTGACATGACCGCGTTTCAACGGCGGTGGGAAGCATTCGTCCTCAAACTCGTTTACTAGAACCCAGATAATTGGCGGCCAACGTTTTGAATTCGGCGGCATCGGTTTCCGCGTCATAGTCGGCTCGCGACGTTTCCCGTGCGATGATGCCAGCGACTTTGTCGGCGGCCTCGACTGCGGCAGCAGCGTCCAGAAACAAGGCCCGCGTTCGGCGGGCGAGAACATCCTCAACGGTTTGTGCCATCTCATGCTGGACCGCTCGCATGACATCCCCAACCGTAAAGGGTAGGTCAGGATGAAGCCGTTCGGAGTTGATCTCAGGTTCCGGTGAACTGATTTTCAAGGTTTCGGTTACACATTCATGCACAGACAAGCGGCCGATTTGGACGGCCTTATTGACCGCGTCCTCGGCCATGCGGCGATAGGTTGTCCATTTTCCACCAGTGATCGTTATGAGTCCGGCAGCATCAACAAACAAATCATGGCCTCGTGAAATGGATGATGTTTTTGTCGCGTGGCGGCGTTTTACAAGCGGGCGGATGCCGGCGAAAATACTCAAAATATCGTCGCGGCCCGGCGCTTTGGTAAGGTACTGGCCGACCGTCTCGATAACAAAATCGATCTCGCTTTCTAGGGCCTCGGGTTCCAATTTGGCTGAAGCAATCGGCGTGTCGGTCGTGCCAACGAGCGTCGCCCCGAGCCACGGAATGCAAAATAGCACGCGGCCGTCGCTTGTTTTCGGGATCATAACGGCCGTGTCCGATGGCATGAATTTGCGGTCGAAAACGAGATGGATGCCTTGACTAAATTCCACCACAGGTTGCGCAGCGTCGTCTGACATCGTTCGGACCGAATCGCAAAAGGCACCGGTCGCATTGATGACCGAGCGGGCTGAAACGGAAAAGGCTTCACCGGTTTCCACCTCCTGAAACTCGACCCCCATGATTTGGCCATCATTGTCTTTTTTAAGCGACGTGACCCGCGCGTAATTGAGCATTGCGGCCCCGTGGTTGTGAGCGGTTGTCACGAGATCGATGAGCAGCCGCGTATCGTCGAATTGGCCGTCGTAATATAAAACGCCGCCCGAGAGGCCGTCGGTAATAACGGTCGGCAGCCTTTCGATCGTCTCGGCCTTCGACAAGATCCGCGATCCGCCAAAGCTGTGTTTGCCGGCTAACAGATCGTATGTTTTGAGGCCGATGCCATAAAATACCTTTTGCCAGAGACCGTAGCCGGGAACGATAAAAGCCTGTTTATGGACGACGTGCGGGGCATTTCGCAGCAAAATGCCGCGCTCCTTTAGCGCTTCGCGCACCAGCGACATATTGCCCTGGCGAAGGTAGCGGACGCCGCCGTGGACGAGCTTGGTCGAGCGGCTCGATGTGCCTTTGCCAAAATCGTGCTGTTCGACAAGCAGCACATCGAGCCCTCGTGACGCAGCGTCAACCGCGCATCCGACACCGGTCGCACCGCCGCCGATGACGACGATGTCCCATGGCTCGTTTCGTGTTCGAACACGATCCAGATTTTCGGCTCGATTCATAAGTTGATTTCGCCCGGCGTTTAATTGTATCAGTGTTTTTACCTTTCGGACGGCTGTCAAAACTCTTTAGAAATGTCCCATATTCAAACTCGATAGAAAAGTCCTGGTTTTCAGATTTGTTGTTGTTTCAAAAGTTGTTGGTTGACCATGTTGTTTTCCATGGATGATTTGGCGAAAGGAGAGGAGGCTTGCCGCTAGCGGCAAGGCTTCTCTCCCTTCGCGGCGTTTTTGTTTGTCTGGC
>JANYIL010000106.1 GCA_025362075.1 Chloracidobacterium sp. | reverse complement strand
GCCGCGATGCCGCCAAGTGTCATCAGGTCAAACGACAATCCGACCATGTAGATCGCCAGAAATGTGAATAATATCGTAACGGGTATGACGAGTATCGCGACAAATGTCGTGCCTATATTCCTCAGGAAAGCGAAAAGTATTACAACCGACAGGATCAGGCCAAGAATTATCGAATCGCGAACCGACGCTATTGAAGCGCTAACGAGCAGCGACTGGTCATAAAACGGTTCGATCTTTACGTCATTCGGCAACGCCTTCCGAATTAGATCGAGTTCGCTCTTTACCTCATCCGTAACTGTAATAGTGTTGGCGTCAGGCTGACGAATGATGTTGAAAAGCACGGCCTCTTTGCCATCAGCAGTAACGAGCGTGTAGTTCGGCTCGCTGCCATCGCGGACGCTTGCGATGTCGGAAACTAGTACGTTGGCACCATTAATACTCGCGACGACGATCGCATTCAGCTCGTTAGGCGATGTGACCTGACCGCTGACGAGAACGAGTTCGAGATGATGATTTTCTTCGATCAATCCGGGCGAGTCGATTACATTCGAGTTTTTTACGGCATCTATGACCTGCTGGATAGTGACATTTCTGGCAACCAGCTTTGCCGGCTCGATCTCGAGATGAAACTCGCGGATATTACCACCGTTCACTCTTACCTCCGAAACACCTGCGAGACGGGCCAGACGCGGGCGGATCGTGTACTGGGCCATTTCACGCAGTGCTGACAGATCTCGTGTGTCGGACGTCAGGCTGTAACTCAGGATTGGAAATAATGCGAACGTGAATCGCTCGACATGCGTGATCGTTGCGGTGGGCGGCAAACTGATTTGCGGCAGTCTTGCCTGCACGAGTCCGAGTGCTTCTTTTGGGTCGGTGTGCCAATCGAAGTAAAGATTTACCTCGGCGGAACCGCGTGATGTTGTCGATTGGACACGCTGGATGCCGGGAATGCCGTTCATTTTTTCTTCGATCGGCTGCGTAACGGTTACCAGCATCTGATCCGCCGGTGTCTCGCCATTATCCACGGTGATGATAATACGCGGAAAATCAGTATTGGGGAAAATAGCCGACGGCATATGCCACGCCGCGTATGCACCAGCAATGCATAACAGCATAACCGTAACCATTACGGCCCGTTTGTGGCTCGAAATTGTTCCGGCGAAATTCAATTAGTCCTTGTCCTTTTCTTTATTTTTATCGGCTTCGTCGTCTTTGGCGACCTCGACCTTTGTCCCGTCCGGCAGACCGTAGTTGCCCTCGACCACAACGGTTTCGCCGCCTTTCAGACCATCTGTAATCTGAACTTTGTCGCCTTGTTTTATGCCGATCTTGACCTTAGTTTCATGTGCGACCGAATCCATTCCGACCGTTATTACGGTTCCTTCGTCGGCGTTTGCCGCACTCAATGTCACGGCGGCCAGCGGTATGATGATCGCGTCATCAACCGTATCGCTGGTTACGACAAATCGCACCGAGCCGCCCGAAATTAGCAGTCCACGCGGGTTGCCAAACCTCGCCCATACCTCGACCGTCCGGCTTTGAAGATCGCCTGTTCGGCTAATGAGGGTGACACGACCGGTCATACGTTCGTCGGGGGTGGAAGGCGGATACACGGAGACCGCATCACCAGTTTTAAGGTCTTTGACGACCGTGTCAGCAAGTTGTGCCTTGACGATTACTTCGCCAAGATTCGCAATCGTCAACAATTTTGCACCGGACGACGCGAATTCACCCTCAAACTGAAATTGGTCCGTTACGACCCCCGTTATCGGGGCCCGGATCTCCGCCATGTTAGCCGAAACCTCGACTGTCTTAAGATGGTCCTGAGCCTGGCGTATCTTGTTCTCAGCGATGGCTCGGGAGTTTGGATTGACCGCCGAACGGTTAAGGCCCGCATTTTTTTGCGCGAGTTTGTAGGTGTTGTCGGCGTTTGTAAACGCCAATTGCGAAGCCTCAACCTCTTTTAAGGAAATGCCACCCTTTTGATAGAGATCTCGGCGACGTTCATACACCGTGCGGGCGTTATCAAGATTTGCTTTTGCATCCGAAAGCTCTTTCTCGGTCTGAGCGGATGTCTGCGGGATTGTCACCCTTTCGAGTGTTTCGAGGTTAAGTTTGGATTCATTTACGGCTGCCTGGGCCTCATCACGTTGGGCCCGCAGGTCTTTTGACGCAAGCACCGCCAAAATCTGACCTTTTTGAACAACGGCATTCTTTAGCAGCGGCATTTGGACTATCTGTGCGGATATCGTCGAAGAGACGATAGACTGTTCGACCGGCGCAACCGTTGCTGGCGCTGTAATTTCAGCCGAAATCGTATCCTTTACGGCTTTGGCGACCTTGACGCTAACGACCGGTTCTTCTTTTTTCTCTACCTCTGTCGTGGCCGTGGCTCGCTGTAAATAGAGAAAAATCCCGATCATTATAAGCGCAATGACGACTATCGCTGCAATAACGAACGGCTTCGCGTGGAACGAAGACTTTTCGTCGACCGCTTCCGGCACCTCTTCGTCGTCGTATTTCTCCGTGTTTTCTTCAACCATTTCTGCTCTCTATTGCCCCGCAGCTCGCATTAGCCGCGAACGGGCCGTCTGGTAATCGTAAATCGCCTGATAAAGCGTCGATCTCTGAGTGATCAAAGTATTCTGGGCATCCGTGACTTCGACAATTGTCGCCTCGCCGGCTCGGTATCTAGCCGTCGAAGCCGAGACATTGGCCTCTGCTAATGGGATCGCGGCTGCAATCAGTCGAATACGTGTACGAGCCGAGATCGCCTGAGTACGGGCCGTAAAAAAGGCCTGGGCAAAAAGGCGCTCGGCCATTTGGCGCGTATTTTCGATCTGCTGTAGCCGCAGCCTTGCCTGCGTTTCTCTTGACCGGGCCGCTCCCCAGTCGAAAATCGGTATGGTAACGCCGACATTGACCTGAACACCAAGCCTATCCTTAATGTGCGACGGCGCGAGCGAATCGGTTATCAAGCCCGTGCTGAGCGAGTATGTAAATTGCGGCTTTCGCTCTGCTTTTGCCGAATCAATGTCTGCCTCAGATGCCTTCCGGTCTGCCTCAAACTGTGCAAATTCGGGACGTGTCGCGATGGCCGTCTCGGCAAACCGCTCGATCTCATTATCGACCGGCACCTGCGTCATCAGGTCATGGACCGAGACGGCGTCGGTAAATGCGTATCCAATAAGCTGCCGCAAACCGCTTGCATTTACCGCTTCGTCGGAATGTGCCTGCTCAAGCTCGTCACGCCGGACTGCGGTTTGCAGCTGAGCACGGACGAAGTCTACCGGAGCAACCTCGCCGGCATCAAGCTGCAATTTTGTGTTGTTTTCAAACTCCTCGGCCGACGCGAGATTTTTTTCAGCACCGCCACCCTTTACCGTGGCAAGTGCCAGAGCGTAATACGCGTCGCTTACACCCTGAACAAGATCCCGCCGGGCGACTGCGGTGCCGGCACGGGCCGATTCGAGCAGCGCCTGGTTGCGCCGCAGCGTCGCTTTCAATTTTCCCGACGTATCGAGTTCGCCGGCCGCAACAACGAGGCCCTGGATCTCATTAATAGCGTTTGCCCCTAGGTAGGAAGGCAATCGCGGCCGCACGGGGCCGAGCGACGGCGACGTGAATATATAATTTGGTTTCACCTCAAATTTTGGATAAAATGCCGCTTTGGCCTGCGTCACGTCCTCGGCCGCAATGCGTTCGCCTATTTGCGAACCGCGAAAACTTGAGGCCTGTTTGACAGCCAGATCGACCGCGTCCGAAAGGCTCAGCATGCTTTTGCCCTGACTCGAACGGCTCCATGGATCAGTGGAATAAAGACTTTTTGCCACCGTCGGAGCCTGCGTAAACGCACTCGCCGACGGCAGCAAAATCAAGCAGATCAGAACAAGTTTTCGCCCCTTATTATTACTCATCCAAAACGACTAGTGCTTCTCTTTCTTTTCGTTTTTTTCCTCGTTCGCTTCTTTCTTGGCATTTTCATGCTCGATGCCAACTATCTTGCCGGTATAGGCATTAAGGTTGACCTCGCGGATCGAGCCATTGCGATTCTTGAACTCAAACGAGTATATCCATCGGCCCTTCTCCTTTTCGAGCTCTTTGGCCTTTAATTTTAGACCCTTTGCGTGTGACCGAGCGATAGCAGTCGCTCGCTTCATTCCGATAACCTTTGGTTTGGCTTCAGCAACGAGCGTTCCCAAACCGAATATTGCGACTAACATGACCAATGTAATTTTCTTCATCGTGTAATTCTCCTATTTATATATACTAACTAAAAGCAGATGCCCCCGCAGTTGACGCAGGTGAACAAAAGAGGGATCCAATGTAAGCTGCCCCCTCTTTTCTGTCGGTTTATTTGGCCAATCCGTTTGGCGTTTATTGCGGTTTGGCCAGTTTCTTACCGTCGGGACCAACCTGAATTTCACTGTGTTTCTTGCCTTTCGTTACAACCGCTTCATAAGCCACAAGTTTTCCTTTTTTTGTAAGCGATTCAACCTTGCCGATTGTGCCGGCTCCCGCCGCCGCCGTGAGGCCGTTTTTGACGTCGGCCGAAAGTGATTCCATCGACACTTCTTCCTCGACTTCCAGGACGTTGCCCTGGACATCCATCGAAATGTCCTTAGAACGCCCGTTTACCACCAGTTCGGCTTCATATGTTTGGATGCCGTCTTCTTTCTCCGTGGCAAATCCCTTGATCTCCGCACCCTGGCTTTCTCTTGCGACGGTTTTCTCAACCGCTTTCGGTAGATCCTTCCGTTCCAATTTTTTTTCCTGCGCCTGAATGGTTGAAAGTGCGGCACAACCCATAACAAGCATTAACATAAACATTATTCTGCGCATATTTTCGACTCCTATATTTCCTTATTTGCCAGACCAAAATTCTCTAATATAAATCTTCTCAGACCGGCTTCAGGATTATAGTGACAAATCACGAATGAATAGAACATTAATACGATCCAAATTAAACTGACCTTGACCACTAGTTGAATCGCCTTTTCGATGAGCCTCTATCCAGCGGAATATAAGCCAAGGAAATTTTTGGTATGCATCATACTAACACGAAGGCCGCTCCCAAGGGCTGACTGGACGACGCCTTTTTTTGTATGGCGCAGGACATTAATCTTCTATTCATATTTAGTATTGTAATATTTCGTCGAGCGACTTCCTTGAACAAATAACTACAAGTTTATCGCTTGCGTTTTTCGGAAAGAGCAAGGGGAGACATGACATGGACAATGAGCAGAAATCGGATTTTATCAGTAAGGTTCCGCAAGTAACCTTTTTATTTTGGATCGTCAAGATTTTTGCCACCACGCTTGGCGAG
Source organism: Chloracidobacterium sp. (assembly GCA_025362075.1). GTDB lineage: Bacteria > Acidobacteriota > Blastocatellia > Pyrinomonadales > Pyrinomonadaceae > OLB17. The sequence goes on along the minus strand of JANYIL010000106.1, from coordinate 24,859 downwards.
ACTGGCGGCGATGCGGTGTCGATGTCGATGGGTCTGGGATATGTCGTCGGCACCGTCATCTTTGCCGTTATTTTTGCACTTGCTGTTTTTGCACAGATCCGCGCCCGGCAATTTCACGCATTTTTATACTGGCTGACGATCGTTGCCACTACCACGCTTGGCACAACGATTGCTGATTTTGTGGACAGGTCGCTGGGCATAGGCTATGCCGGCGGCGCCTCGATCTTGTTTGTGCTTGTCATTGCGTCGCTCCTGACCTGGCGTTGGTCGATGGGAACCGTGTCGGTTGAGAGCGTCAGTACGCCAAAAGCCGAAATGTTTTACTGGGGAACGATAATGTTTTCGCAAACATTGGGAACGGCTCTCGGCGATTGGGTAGCGGACAGCAGCGGACTCGGTTATCTCGGAGCGGCGGTGGTATTTGGCGGACTGATGCTTGTTGTGGTCGGGCTTTACTTTTGGACAAACATTTCGCGGACGATCTTATTCTGGGCCGCGTTCATTTTAACGCGGCCTCTCGGTGCGGTTGTCGGAGATTTTCTCGATAAGCCTACGGAAAATGGCGGACTGGAACTAAGCCGTTATACTGCATCCATAATTCTTTTGGTTTTAATCGTGGCCTTAATACTAATTTTCCCGCCAAAGGCGGCGGAAGAAGCACACTAAAAATGGAGCCTGATATAAGCACAGAAAAGACGTTAACCAAATCTATACGATGCGGCTAACATCTTTTTTCTGTTCCCTACATACCGTAAACCAGTATCACAAATGAATTTGGCAGCATCGGTGCACGTGGACGCGGTTGAGCGGTGGTGGCGGCGGGGGCCGGGCCAAACTGTGCCGCTGGCAGATAAACCTTGTGCGTCTTGGTATCGACGGCGATCGTTCTAGCACGGGGCTGCGTAGTAACGTTTTCCACGACGCTGAATTTATCCTTCGAATCTTCGTGGACAACGGTCAAAGTCCCCTCACCATTAGAAGCGAATGCAAATCTTGTACCCGGGTCGAACTCGGCTCCGTCCGTTCCGTCGCCCGTTGGGAGATCAGTGATGACCTTTCCGGTAACGGCATCCATAACGACCATTTTTTTGTTGGCGCAGACGATAAACAACCGTTGCGTCTTTGCGTCGATCGCCAGTCCCGTTGGTTCTATACCCGGAGCGATTGGCCAACGAGTGGTTACAACCAGTTTATTTGAATCGATCGCGGCCACTTCGCTCTTATCCTCAAGGTTTACAAAAACCGTCCCTTTCCCGTTGCTCGCCGCAAATTCGGGCTTTCCGCCAAGAGCAACCGTTCCGGCTACGCTGCCGCCTGCCGCGTCGATCACAGTCGCGTTATTACTGCCGCCGTTGAATACAAAAACCCGATTCGATGCCGGGTCGAAAATGATGATGTCAGGATTTTTATCGGTCTTTACAGTGCCAAGGGTCTTGAGCGTTTTAAGGTCAAAAATCGTTACCGTATTATCGCGGCCGTTGCTGGTAAAGCCTTTACCAAGTTTTTCTGCGATTGCGATCCCGTGAATACCATTCGTACCCGGAATATCGCCGACAACCTTATCCGTCGCCGTATCTATTACCACAACATGCGTGGCATGTGATACATACAAACGATGCGCTTCCGGGTCGGCGATAAGAGCATCCCAGCCGCCGTCGCCGCCGACCTCGATCTTGTTTAAAAAATGATAGCCGCTAGGTTTTTGCGCAATGCAAGCTCCGACACCCAGGGTGATTAGAAAAACGATCAAAGTTACCTGTTTGGTTAAAGTTCTCATATTTTTTTTTGCTCCCGCCGATCGCTCTAAGGGCCGCGACCGCTATTTTTCCTACTTTTTTGTATCTGCGAAAAGTATACGCGCCAAAAAATGAATAGACCATTAACGCGGAAAAATTACTGAAAAAGTGCTTCCATCTGCGGTTGAGGATACCAGAACGATCTTTCCACCGTGCATTTCGGCAATCCATCGGGTTATCGAGAGTCCTAGTCCTGCTCCGCTTGTTGCCGTCTCATCGGAGCGACTGCGTGCTCGGTCTACCCGATAAAATCTGTCGAAGATCTTAGGCTGATCCTCGTCCGGAATCCCGATTCCGTTATCGGAAACGGAGATCTGATATTTATCGCCGGTTGAAAGTAAGTTAACAACGACTTTGCCGCCACGATGGCTGTATTTGACGGCGTTGTCGAGGAGATTCAGAATCATGCGTCGTAGCAGCGATTCGTCACCGTCGAACGGCATCTCAGCCCCGCCATCAATTGTGATCGCTACCTGCCGCTGATCCGCCAAAACCCGCATCGAACGGATGGCGTCGGACACGATCTCATCAAGGTAGACGGGTGCAAAATTCACGGCAACCTGTCCAGCGTCGACGCGTGCAAGTGTGAAAAGGTCCTCGACGATCTTGGTCAGGCGTTTGCTCTCGTCATGCAGGATGCTGAGAGATTCACGATATTCGGCGGGTGAGCGGTCGTCTTTCGAGAGGGCCACCTCGGCCTCGCCCCTGACGATAGCGAGGGGCGTCCGCAGCTCATGCGATGCGTCCGCCATAAACCGGCGCTGCTGTTCGAACGAATGATCGAGCCGTGCTAAAAGGTCGTTAATAACCTGGGCAAGCTGCCCAACCTCATCACGCCGGCCTCTCACTGATAGCCGTTGGCCTAGATTTTCGGCCGATATCTCGCCAGCCTCACGGCTCATTTCGATAACGGGGGCAATGCTTCGCCTAACCAGAAAGTAGCCTCCAATGCCTGCTAGTGCCACACCAAGTACGCCCGCCAATAGAAATAACGTCAGTAAACGATTTTTGAGTTCGATTTCTTCATCGAGCGAGTGCAAAACGAGGAGCTTATATTGATCTGTACCGAGAGAGAAACCTGTTTCAAAAACACGGAAACTCTTATCCCCAATCCGTATATCGCTAAATCGTTTCCCCGTGAGCGTAATGTTTTTACCCTCGATTTCTTTTGTCGTGGCCGTGAATGCGGACGATTGCCCACGGACGACAAAATGATAGTCGCGAAACTGGAACTCATTGATGCCCGTCTCGACAACACGATCATGACCGGTTTCTTGTTCGTCGTCGGTCTCGGCCTTTGTGCCCGCGATAAAGACCTGTGAGATCTCCTCAAGCCGCCGGTTAAGATCGCGGTCCAATTCGCGAACCGTTATCTGATACGCCGCCGCGCCGAACATCACGACGACCAGGGTCAGAAACCCGACGTACCAGAGCGTTAATTTTGTCCGGATCGAACTAAACATCGTCGAATATGTATCCCAAACCACGCCTGGTGTGTATCAAAGTCGGTGTAAAACCTTCGTCCATTTTGGCCCTGAGCCGCTTAACGTAAACATCTATCAAATTAGAGAAAACGTCAAAGCTCTCATCCCAAACGTGCTCGGCAATCGCGGCCCGGCCAACGACCTTGCCCTTTTCACGGGCGAGGTATTCGAGCAATGCATATTCTTTGGTCGTCAGCGAGATCTCTCTTCCCGCGCGCCACACGCGTTGTCCGGCGGTATCGATCTCGAGATCGGCAATAATTATCCGTGACGGACGCACGTCCTTACCACGGCGGAGCAGGGCCCGCAGCCGGGCAAGCAGTTCATCAAACGCAAAAGGTTTAGTCAGATAATCATCCGCTCCGGCATCGAGGCCGGCTACCCTGTCCTCTACCGCATCACGGGCCGTCAGCATGATGATCGGTGTCTTGACTCCCGAATCTCTAAGTTCGTGGCAAACGGCAAAGCCATCCTTGAGCGGCAGCATAACGTCCAGGACGAGCGCATCGTACGCGTTGATCGAGATCTGATAGAGTGCCGCCGCACCATCGATGGCAACGTCAACGGCGTAACTATTCTCACGCAGCCCTTTTGCGACAAAATGTGCGATTCGCCTATCGTCCTCCGCCAATAAAATACGCATGTCACCACATAATACCGCATCGATAATTAATAGAAGATGAATTTGCGGCAGTTTGGATAACACCTCAAGACATAGCTGTCATCAACGCGCGTTTTGTCCCGGATCGAATTACAGGCTAAAATTCATTTCATCGATATGAAGATCAATAAGATAAACATTTACCAGGTTGATCTGCCGCTTTATGAAGGCAGTTATAACTGGGCCGGCGGCAAGAGTGTCACGGTTTTCGATTCAACAGTCGTTGCTGTCGAAACCGACGCTGGAATTACGGGCTATGGCGAGGTCTGTCCTCTCGGCCCGGCCTACCTTCCTGCATATGCGGCTGGAGCTCGTACCGGTATTGCCGAACTCGCACCGCACCTTATCGGACACGACCCGACCGAGCTTGGGCCGCTCAATCAACTTATGGATCGGGCATTGCGAGGCCACCCCTATGTCAAAGCCGCCATCGACGTTGCGTCTTGGGACATCCTGGGAAAAGCGAGCGGGCAGTCGGTCGCAACGCTGCTCGGCGGTCGGTTCGGCGACGATTTTGCTCTCTATCGGGCCATTTCGCAAGACACCCCCGAACGTATGGCAGAGAGCGTGACAAAATATCGAGGCGAGGGTTATACGAAATTCCAGCTTAAGGTCGGCGGGGTACCAGACACAGATATTGAGCGCATTCACGCAGCCGCAGCCGTCCTGAAAACCGGTGACGTACTTATCGCCGACGCCAACACGGGATGGACCCAGCACCAGGCGATGCGTGTGGCGGATGCCGTCCGCAGCGTGGATGTCTATATCGAGCAACCCTGTTTGAGCTATGAGGAATGTCTGGTAGTGCGTCGGCATACTGCCCGGCCTTTTATTCTCGACGAAGTGATCGACGACCTTCACGCGGTCGTTCGCGGCTTTGCAGATCAGGCGATGGACGTCATCAATTTAAAGATATCCAAGGTGGGCGGCCTGACAAAAGCACGGCAGATCCGAGATCTATGTGTTGGTTTGGGAATTGCGATGACCATCGAAGACACATGGGGTGGAGACATCGTAACGGCGACGATTGCCCACCTGGCTCATAGTACACCGACGGAATATCTCTTTTCTGCAACAGATTTCAATAGCTATGTCACAGTTAGCATTGCCGAAGACTCACCTCAACGCCAAAATGGACGGATTGCAGCCTCATCAGCCCCAGGCCTTGGTGTCGCTCCGCGAATGGACGTACTAGCTGAACCCGTGATGTCCATAACATAAACAGCAGAAATATCTGACGTCGGTCAATACGGGACTACCGGCTGAGTGCAATTGGCTCTCGGAATAATTTGTCCAACTCTGTATAACCAGTTAGAATCCAATCAACCCGCACATGAGGAGAAATACTACGATGTTCAAAAGTTACGCACGCTTGTTTCTGCTATTTCTGGCAGCCATTCTGATCTTTATGACAAACCCGCAAAATAGCAAGACCGCAGCGGCCCCCGAAACCGCTGTCGCAAATCCCCTGACAGCGAAATGGACCGGGCCATATGGTGGGATTCCGCCCTTTGACAAGGTGAAGATCAGTGATTTCAAGCCTGCCCTCGATGCCGCGATGGCCGAAAATCTCGCTGAGATCGACGCGATCGCCAGTAATAAGGCCGCCCCAACATTCGAAAACACGATGGTCACGCTTGAAAAGTCCGGTGACACGTTCAATCGTGTTAAGACGATCTTTGACATATGGGGCACGAGTGTGAATACCGCTGACTTTCAACCGGTTCAGGCCGAAATGCAGCCAAAACTCGCTGCGCATTACGACAAGATCACGCAAAACACGGCCCTTTTTAAACGAATTGAGGCGGTGTACAATTCGCCCGCTAAAAAGAAACTAAATGCCGAGCAGCAGCGGCTGGCACAGGTCACATACGAAAATTATGTGCATGCGGGAGCCGCCCTGGACGCGGCGAAAAAGTCGAGGCTCGCCGAGGTCAATCAGCAGCTAGCCGCCGTCTACACCAAATTCAATCAGAATCTGCAGGGAGAAGAAAGCGGCCCCTATGTTCTCATCGAAAATAAATCCGATCTGGCGGGCCTGCCGCAATCGCTCGTCGATGCCGCCGCCGAGACAGCCAAAGCCAAGGGAAAGACAGGATGGCTGATCCGAAATACGCGTTCATCGACCGACCCTTTCCTGACATATGCCGACAACCGCGAGCTTCGCGAAAAGGTCTGGAAAATGTTCGTCAGCCGCGGCGACAACGGCGACGCACGTGATAATAACGAGACCATCAAACAAATACTCGCACTCCGGGCGGAACGCGCCCATCTCTTCGGCCTATCGACCCATGCACACTGGATCGTGTCGCAGAAAATGGCGAAGACACCAGAGAACGCGATGAATCTCATGCTCAAGATATGGCCCGCCGCGATCGCCCGGGTTCACGAAGAGGTCGCCGACATGCAGACCCTCGCAAACAAACAGGGAGCAAAGATCAAGATCGAGCCATGGGACTACCGCTATTACATGGAAAAGGTGCGAAAGGAAAAGTACGACCTCGATCAAAACGAGGTCAAGCCGTATTTGCAACTCGACAAGATGCGCGAGGCGATGATGTGGGTGGCGGGCGAGCTCTTTAATTTTAATTTTAAGAAGCTGGATGGCATCCCGACATTCAACGCGGACATGGTCGTTTATGAGGTAACCAATAAAACGACCGGCAAGCACGTCGGCCTGTGGTATTTCGACCCGTACGCCCGCGACGGCAAAGACAGCGGCGCCTGGATGAACCAGTATCGCAATCAGTCGCGCGTTGGCAGCGACATAACAACGATCGTCTCCAACAATGCGAATTTCGTTAAAGGTAAGCCCGGCGAGCCTGTTCTCATCTCATGGGACGACGCGACGACGATGTTTCACGAGTTCGGCCACGCCTTACACGGCTTATCGTCAAACGTGACCTATCCGACGCTTTCCGGAACGGCGGTCGCCACCGACTATGTCGAATTTCCTTCGCAGCTCCTCGAACATTGGGTCGCGACGCCCGAGGTTCTGAATAAATTTGCTGTACATTACAAAACCGGAAAGCCTATGCCAAAAGAGCTGATAGAAAAGATCAAAAAAGCGTCGACATTCAACAAGGGTTTCGAAACCACCGAGCTGCTGGCGAGTGCATTGATGGATATGAAGATCCATCTCGCCGGCGATGCCAAGATCGACCCGAAACAATTCGAGAAGGACGAGCTGACCAAGCTCGGAATGCCCCGCGAGATCGTGATGCGCCACCGCCTGACACAGTTCCGGCATATATTCGGCAGCGACGACTATTCGGCCAGCTATTATAGCTACCTGTGGTCGGACGTCCTCAAAGCCGACGCCTATACCGCGTTTACCGAGGCCGGCGGCCCCTACGACAAAAAGGTGGCTGAACGGCTGCGGAAATACGTCTTTACCGTCGGCAATACCATCGATCCGGAGGTTGGTTTCAGGATGTTTCGAGGACGCGATCCGAAAGTCGATGCTTTGATGATCGAACGCGGGTTCCCCCTTACACATTAGATCTACTGAATACTTTCTCAAAAATGCCTCTCATTATGCGGGGCATTTTTTTAATGTGCGGAAGCAAGCGTGATCACTGCATTGTCGAGCCTGATGCTGCGGAGGATCGACTGCGTTTCTACAGCGTTTGCAAAACGCGGGACACCGGGCGTGTCGATGATCACGGGCATTAGCTCGATCTTCTCGACGCGGGCGCCGCCATCGGGCTTGTCAGGTGAAGGTGCTGCCAGTTTGATCCTCAGCGTCAGTCCTCTGTGAGTCTCGGGGTCGCGCTGGTCGAAGATAAAATTGCCAAGCGAATAGAATATCCACTTGTCCTTGTACTGCTCGGTGGTCTGTATCCAGTGCGGATGCGCACCGATTACGATGTCTGCACCGCCATCAATAGCGGCTCGGGCAAAATTGACCTGTAATTGGTTAGGCTCTCGCGTGTACTCAACTCCCGCATGCATCGTCACAAGCACAAAGTCCGAACTGCGCTTTGCTTCGGCAATCGCGGCCTTGAGCCGGTCGAGGTCCTCGACCCGCGCGACCTGATCGTTGCGGGTTTTGCCGAGGTCGTTGGTCGATGAGAACGATGCTCCGATGAAGGCGATCTTCATCCCCTTGACGGTCAAATACTTTGGCTGCCATGCCTCGGTCAGGTTTTCTCCGACACCCATATTGACGATATTGCGTTCGTTCAAGACCTTGAGCGTGTTTCGCATCCCGGGCAAAAGCTGATCAAACATATGATTGTTCGCGAGATTGACCACCTTAAAATTGGCATTGGTTATCGCGGCGACATCTTTGACGCGCGTGTTGAAAACGAGACCCTTGCCAATACGCGAATCATTTCCGGAAATGGGGCTCTCGAAATTACCAAAGTTAAAATCGGTTTTGAGCAGTTCATCCTTGCACAGCGAAAATGGCCGGTCGATCCCGGATCTATTTATCACTGCGGCCACACCACGAGAGAGCATAATATCGCCCACGGCAAAGAATGTAACTTCGCGACGCGGACGATCATCGGGCGTCGGTTTAGCCGGCGTATTTGGTGCCACAGTCCCGTCACGCGAGCCGCAAGCCGCGAGCAATATGGCAAAACCAAAGAGCAGCGGTGAGAACAGTCTGATTTTATGATTGGATCTCATTGCTTTGTCATTAGCTGTCTGTGGATTTGACCTGAATTCCCAGATTTCGCATTCGCCGGTATAAATGGCTGCGATCGACGCCCATTTCCTGCGCGGCTTTTGCGACGTTGCCATCGAATTCGGTGAGTTTATGCAGGATAAATTCACGTTGATAAGCGTCCGTAGCGTCCTTAAAGGTTGGAAACCGAAAACTGATCGCAGGCGTCTCAAGCGTCGATTCCAGTTCCGGCAGATCGACGGCGGTTATCTTTCCCTTACCGGACATGATCACGATCCGCTCGATCGTGTTCTTTAACTCCCGGACATTGCCGAGCCAATTATTCGCCTGCAAACTCTCGAGAGCATCCGCCGTAAAATCCTTTGGCTGCTTCCCGTACTCGGAGGAGAACCTACGGTTAAAGTGGTCCACAAGGAGCGGAATATCCTCGGGCCGCTCGCGAAGCGGCGGCACCTGAAACGGGATAACATTGAGCCGGTAGAACAAATCTGCCCGAAAATTACCGTTGTCGATCAGGCTGTCAAGCGGTTTATTTGTCGCCGAGATCACGCGAACATCGACTGAGACCGGCGTGTTGCTCCCGACCGGCTCGAAACGCTGCTCTTCTAAAACCCGGAGCATTTTTGCCTGAACGCGCGGCGACATATCGCCGATCTCGTCGAGGAAAAGCGTGGCTCCGTCGGCAACCTCAAACTTACCTTTTTTTACAGTTGTTGCCCCCGAAAAAGCTCCTTTAGCATGGCCAAATAGTTCCGATTCGACCAGTTCCTCGGGGATCGCCGCCGAATTTATCTCAACAAAAAGGCTGTTTTTGCGCTTCGACTGTGAGTGTATGGCCCTCGCTACCAACTCTTTTCCGGTGCCGCTCTCGCCTGAGATCAAAACGCGGCCATCGGTCGGGGCAACGATGGATATCTGCTTGCGAAGCGCCCGCATTGCGACCGATTCGCCGACCATCACATAATGCTCGGCAATCTCGCTTTGCAACTGCTCGTTCACCCGCTCCAGTTCACGTTGCCGCACGGCGTTTTTTACGGTGACGACCGTTCGTTCGATACTCAGCGGTTTCTCGATGAAATCGAATGCTCCCAGCTTGGTCGATCTGACAGCCGTCTCGATATTGCCATGGCCCGAGATCATTACGACCGCCGCATCAACGCCCTGGTCCTTTAATTTTGCAAGCGTTTCCAGTCCGTCGATACCGTCACCGAGCCAAATATCCAGCAGGATGCACCCGTAATGGTGCGTTCGGGCCATCTCAAGACATATTTCGCCCGTTGCGGCGGTTGCGACGGTAAAGCCTTCGTCCTCGAGCACACCGCTGAGGGTGTCACGAATGCCAGGTTCGTCGTCGACGATGAGAATTGCGTTTTGCATCAATAAATTCTTACGTACCGGAGGGAACCTCAATAATAAACTTTGCCCCCTTTGGCTGATTAGCAACCACGTGTATGCGGCCGTGGTGTTCGGTTATTATACGATTTACGATAGCCAGCCCAAGCCCGGTTCCGCGCCCTTTTGTCGAAAAGTAAGGCTGAAACAGCTTTTGCAGGTCGCCTGGAGCGATTCCCTTGCCATTGTCTGAAACCTCGGCGACGACGATGTCGCGGGCGGTTTCATAACGGGTTGTCACGAGAATTCGCGGCTCCTCAGCATCGGCTCCAAAGGCCTCGACCGAATTTTCTATCAAATTCACAAAAACGCGCTTCATCTGCTCGGTATCGACCGAGACCGGAGGAAGCCCTTCCGCAAGCTCGGTGTCAATCACCAATCGTACAAATCGCCCGTCAAACCCGTGTACGGCCTGCAGAATAACGTCATTCAGATCGGCGGTATCGAGCTTAGCGTCCGGCAGCCGCGCAAAACGAGAAAATTCGTCAACCATCGATTTTAGAGACGATACCTCTCGCAGAATAGTCGACGTGCTCTCGTGAATGACCTCGCCGAGCGGGCCTTTGTCGTCAAGGCGTTTACCTGAGCCGTTTTCGCTGTGGCCGGAATTGACGAATCGCTTTGCGATCCTCTCGGCGGACAGTTGGATCGGCGTGAGCGGATTCTTAATTTCATGTGCCATTCGCCGCGCAACCTCTTGCCACGCTGACGCACGCTGGGCGGCAATAAGCTCCGACAGGTCCTCGATCACAAGCACCACGCCGCTCTCCGCAGGCAATGCAGACGCCGTGATGGCCACGGTCCTCTCATGATCGCCAGTCTTATGTATGTCGGCTTTTTCGATCTTCAAAACAGTCTGATCCGACGCGTGCCCGACCCTGCGTGCTCTGGCTACCAATCGCTCGAAAACGAGCTGGTCCTCCCTATCGGCCAAGTCGGCAAGCCTCATGCCTAGCCGGTCGACGGATTCTAATCCTAAAATATTGATAGCCGCACTGTTTATGGTGCTGACGCTGTTTTCGGCATCAAACGAGACCACTCCCGTCGGTAATGCCTCGAGAACGGTTTCGATGTAGCCGCGGCGTTCAACGAGTTCGGCGGAGTTTGCTTCGAGGGTCGCCGACATTTCGTTAAATGCGGACACCAGCAAGGCCAGTTCGTCCTCGGCCAGCACATTGACGCGATGACCGAGATTGCCGCGCGCGATCTCGCCAGCCCCTTCGGCAAGCGCCTTAATGGGCAGCGTCAGCCCGCGGGCAACGTGAAACGCAATCCATGACGACGCAAAGATCAATAAAAAAGTAAGAACACCAAGCGTCAGAAGCCCCACGCGGCGGATCGTAAACTGCTGCTGTCCGAGCTGGTCAAATTGGGCCCGCGAACTGTCGACGACCTGATTGAGGTTTGATTCAGCGACCGGATCCGGCACGACCAGTAAACGGCGGCCGCCGGACATCTGAGCGATCGCAATATCAAAACCCTTCCCGTCATGATATGCCGGGCCGGGCGGGTTACCTATACGAACGGACGAGATCATTGCATCGAGTTCGCCCTTTTGATCGGGTGTGACATCTCGCTCATAGGAGGCAACCGTCTGTTTCTGCGCTGAGACGACCTCAATATGCGACAGTTTTCCAGCATCTGCGACTTTCGCCAGAATGTCATTGCTGACCTGCGAATCTATCGTAGTCGCAAGCATCGCGGTCGCCTGATCAAGTTTGAGAGAGCGGTCATCGATCGACATTTGCTGTAACGCCAATGCCGCGCGTTGTACATTTTCAGGGATCTGCGCAAACCACCGATCAACCGCCCGATTCATGAACAGGAAAGAAAAAACGGCCATCGCAATGATCGGGAGCAGGCTAACCGCGAAGAAATAAATCAGCAGTTTTGTCTTGATCTGGGCGCCCAGTTCGAATGTCCGGCGCTCACGAACAAGCTTGATAATGCTGCGCAGGAAAATAAAGCCAAAAATAACAAACGCGATGAAATTAAGTGATGAGAGGGCGTACAGTAAAAGTAGGTCACCAGCCGACTCGATAGTGAAAGTCTTCCAAAGATTTGTCGATTGGAGGACGATCAGCAGAGCCAGCGACGCGACCATTAGCGTACCGATCACCCACGGCGTCTTTCGTCGCTTGATTTTCGTTGCTCCGTTTTCCACTGTGCAAGTTTAACACGAGCTTCGCGTGTGCGGTAGAATCTTCCTGCATGGCATTTTACTGGTGCAGAAGCCCGCTAGAGATAAAATGAATACCGTCTGGTTCGACGAATCAAACAAACTCCGTAGCGGATGGCGTGCCGGGATCTTCTTGTTTGCCTTCACATTCGTTTTGGTTCTATTTGAAATTGGCTCCGATTTTGTTTTACGGGCAAGCGGCGTTGAACGTTCGCAAAAATCGAATATTTACATGGTCGTCAATGCCTTCGCCTCCCTTATCCCTGCGTTGCTAGTCGGATGGTTATGTGGAAAATTATTTGAGAACTTGCCGTTTCGCTCATTGGGCGCGGCATTTACAAAAGGCTGGTTGAGACATTTCCTGCTTGGCATACTCATCGGAGCAGTAACCCTTAGTTTCGCAGTGTTCTTTGCGTTTATCGCTGGCGGCGAGCGGTTTGAATTAAACTTAGATAAAGGTACAAGTACCGTTAGTTATTCGCTTGGAGTATCATTTGTTGTCTTTGCCGCTAAATCGGCGTTTGAAGAAGCCCTCTTCCGTGGTTACGTACTCCAGACATTCGCCCGTTCAAATCTCGCCTGGCTGGCGATCCTATTGACCTCGGTCTTTTTCGGGGCCGTTCATTTAGGCAATCCGAACGCGAGCATAATTTCAACGGCAAACACCATACTTGCAGGGATCTGGTTCAGCATCGCTTACTTAAAAACGCGCGATCTATGGTTCGTATGGGGACTGCACCTAATGTGGAACTGGATGCAAGGCTCGTTCTTCGGCATCGAGGTCAGCGGTCTTACCGACATCACGACAAATCCTTTTCTAAAAGAGATCGACACCGGCCCGACCTGGCTAACCGGGACGATCTACGGTATCGAAGGCGGCCTCGCCTGCACGTTTGCTCTTGTCGTGTCGACCGCAATTATTTATTACCTGCCCAGCCTCAAACTAACCGACGAAATGCTCTCCTTGTCAGAACCACCTGCGGTAGCGGGTGGTTGAACGCGAAAATAGATTACCTCAGATAAGACAGATTCAATAGATAGGAACTTCAACCTCATCCGTCTTATTCCGTATGATTTGTAACAAAGACTTCTAAACCATCTGTATCTTGAACGATATATCCACCGCCCGAGCCGAATGCGTCAGACGGCCCACCGAGATCAGATCGACGCCCGCTTCGGCAAACGAACGCACGCGGTCGAGATCCATTCCGCCGGACGCCTCGATCAGGACGTTTGGATTCATATTTCGTGACATTTGCACCAATTTGGCGGCTTCTTCAGGCGTTTGATTGTCGAGCATAACGATCTCGGCCCCGGCCTCGATCGCCTCGCGAAGCTGGGCCCAATTTGTGATCTCGACCTCGATCTTGTGCAGATGCCCGACGTGGTGTTTGGCAGCGTGGACGGCCTCGGTGATGCCACCCGCGAGAGCAATGTGGTTGTCCTTGATCAAAACGCCGTCGTCGAGCCCCATGCGGTGATTTTTGCCGCCGCCGACAGTGACCGCGTATTTTTCGAGTGCCCGCAGCCCGGGCGTCGTCTTACGAGTATCAACGATACTCGCACCGGTGCCCTCAACCGCCTTGACGAAAGCTTTGGTCAAGGTCGCAATCCCCGACATCCGCTGGATCAAATTGAGAGCGACCCGCTCACCCGTCAAAAGCACATCCGCATACCCTTTTAACGTACCGAAAACCGTTCCGCCCTCGACCTCGTCGCCTTCGCTATAAGTCGTTTCGATCTCGGGGGTGTCCGGATCAAGGTGGAGAAAGACCGCCTCGGCGACATCAAGTCCGCAGATAACGAGGTATTCCTTTGCCAAAAAGCGGCCCTGCCCACGCGTATCCGGCGGAACGCAGGCCTTCGTCGTTATATCGCCGCGGCCGATGTCCTCCGCAAGAAATTCACCGATCGCCGCCATCACATCGCCATTTTCCAGCCAGTTCATACCGGTTTGATTATCGTCGGGTTTCTCAATTCCCGCAAGGCAGAATTGACTCTTAATTTCCCCCGGTGTGCGGCAATAACGTCGTTGACATACTGGCCGGAAAACGCTACTCTCCATTAACTTTACTAATAGGTTCGTTCCCTCGGTTTCAATTAAAAGGAGATATTTTTCGTGAAAAAACGTATTGCATTAACAATTTCGATCGCAGCTCTTTTTGCTACTGCGCTCGCGTGCAGCTTTGGCCCACCGGCCCTCAGCAGCCTTAAGACTTCAAAGGACAAAGACGGTAAACAGGAAGGTTCGACCTTCAAAGGCGGCGAAACCCTATACGCCAACGCCATCACATCGGGTGGCGGCAAATCCACCGTCAAATTTACGCTCGTCGCCGACGACGCTCCCGGCATGAAAAAAGGCGATATCGCTCCCGGCAGTGAAGTTAAGGTCGACCTGCCCTCAGCTGGCACCGCACAGTTTCACCTGACGATCCCATCGGGATTCTCAGGCGGCAAATTTAACGTCGTCGCCGATCTGCTAGACGAAAAGGGCGAAAAGAAAGACAGCAAAACCGCGTCGGCAACTATCGAAGGAGCATCCGCTCCGCCAGCTGGTTCGGATGATAAACATAGCTCAAGCGACAAAGACGATAACTAATTGATTGCTTTTATTAGCGAAAAAAGCGGATCGGCAAACGCCTTTCCGCTTTTTTTATTCAAGCGAATTGAGATTGTTTCGCAGCGTCCCAATCTGATTTTCCAACTCAATCTGCCGGTCCCGCAACTCCTGTACCTTCTCCACCGGTGCGCGTTCAACGAAACTTGCATTCGACAGCTGCCCGTCGAGACGTGTTTTCTCTTCGGTTAGCTTGGCGATTTGATTGCTCAAACGCTCGCGTTCCTTTTCAAAATCGATCAGGCCCTCGAGCGGGATGGCCAACGACGCGTCATTTGTCACCGCTTTTGCCGACGCCTTCGGAACATCGAGGGTGTCGCCGATAACGAGGCTTTCCGCCTTAGCGAGTTTTAATATCTGAGGCTCGTTCGCCGCGAAAACTTGCTGCATCGCCGAGCTAGCCGCGATATAGACAGCAAACTTAATGGAGGTCGAGATATTCATCTCGGCCCGGATGTTGCGCACTTTTTTAATGAGATCTATGACCGCCCCCATCTCTACTTCGGCAGCCTTGTCAACCAAACCCGTACTTCCTGTAGGAAACTGGGTGAGCATAATTGTTTTCTCGGCATCTTCATAGGCGGAATTGTGCAAATATGAACCAGTGCCCGGGAGCTTTTGCCATAATTCTTCCGTCAAAAAGGGCATAAACGGGTGCAATAGCCGCAGCGACTCTTCGAGGACACTCAAGATTCTTGTCCGACTGATGTCGCGTTCACGGGAGGCTTGCTCCGCCGTAATGTCATCTTTAACCAGCTCGATATACCAGTCACAAAAATCGTCCCAGAAAAAGTGATAAAGCAACTGAACCGCCTCGTGAAATTGGTAGGTCTCTAAAGCGCGATGAACTCCGATAGCCGTTCGGTTGAGGCGACTGATAATCCAACGCTCGGCTAACGAATATACATTCGCCCTTTCCTCTATGGCTATTTCAGAATATATTTCATACCAATCCCGTTCGGGGGTTTGGGATTGGCGGCGAGTTTGTTCCTCCTTCATGTACGCCTGCCGTTTCGGATCAGGGGTAATTATAGCCAACGCAAACTCGCTGACACGTCCTCCATCCGAATTCATCAAACAAAACCGCGTTGCATTCCATATCTTATTGGCAAAATTACGATAGGTCTCAACGCCAACGTCATTCCACCTGATATCGGCGCCCGTCGCGATCGACGCCAGATAAATGCGGGTAGCGTCAACGCCGAATTTGTCGAACATTTCGATCGGGTCGACTCCGTTGTTACGCGATTTGGACATGGGCTTGCCGTCTTTGCCTAGGACGGTCCCGGTAATTACCACGTCTTCAAATGCATTTTGCCCGGTAAACTTTTTCGTGAGCATCACCATTCTCGACACCCAAAGAAAGATAATGTCGCGGCCAGTGACAAGCACGTCTGTTGGCAGAAAAGTTTCGAGATCGGTTTGAATACCATCTGTTAGCTGTGAGCTATAAGCTATTAGCTGTTTTTCACCCTTGTCACCAGTCCATCCAAAAGTGCTGAAAGCCCACAAGCCGGACGAAAACCAGGTATCGAGCACATCACTGTCCTGTGTCAAGCTCTTGCCGCCCGATTTGGCAATCGCTTCTTCTTCGCTGCGGGCGACAAATATATTTCCGTCCTCGTCATACCAGGCCGGGATCTGATGGCCCCACCAGAGTTGCCGAGAGATCGTCCAGTCTTTTAGGTTTTCGAGCCACGCAGTATAGACCTTTTCATGTGGAACCTGCGGGGAAAAGTGAGGAACACCCCCCGACCGCATCAGTTCGAGCGCAAGGTCGCGCATCTCGTCCATTTTTACGAACCACTGCTCCGACAGGATCGGCTCGACGATAGTTTTACACCTTTCGCAGACGGGCAGCGTTATCTCGTAATCGTCAACCTTTTCGAGCAACCCGAGCTTTTCAAATTCCTCGACAACCTTTTCACGCGCGACAAAACGATCCAGCCCGTCAAATTCCGGCCCCGCCTCAGCATTCATCGTGCCGTCCATATTCATCACGAGGATCTGCTGCAGCTCATGACGCTGGCCGACGAGGTAATCGTTGGGATCATGGGCAGGGGTGATCTTTACCGCACCTGTACCAAATTCGGCGTCGACGTATTCGTCGGCAATGATAGGTATTTCGCGGGTCGTCAGTGGCAGCAGGACGGTCTCGCCGACAAGGTCCTTGTACCGCTCGTCGTTCCCGTTAACGGCCACTGCGGTGTCGCCAAGCATCGTCTCTGGCCTCGTCGTCGCGACCGTGATCGTTTTGTCCGTGCCCTTGACCGGGTATTTTAGGTACGTGAGCTTTCCATCTTTTTTCGTCTCTTCCTTAACCTCAAGATCGGAGAGCACCGTTTTATCTTTAGGGCACCAATTCACGATCCGCAGTCCGCGATAGATCTGGCCTTCTTCGTAAAGCGTGCAAAATACGTTACGAACGGCCAGCGACAGACTGTCGTCCATGGTAAAACGCTGACGAGTCCAGTCGACCGAGGCCCCCTCGCGACGCATTTGTTCGGTTATGGTGTTGCCATACAGCTCTTTCCATTTCCACGCGCGCCGAACAAATTCCTCGCGGCCGATATCGAGCGGCGATTTATGCTCTTCTTTTTTTAACTGCTCGACGACCTTTCGCTGCACCGATATTCCGGCGTGGTCGGTTCCGGGCAGCCACAAGGTGCGAAACCCCTGCATCCGTTTCCAACGCGTCAGCGCGTCCATGATCGTATGCTGGAGCGCGTGGCCCATGTGCAGGCTGCCGGTAACATTCGGCGGAGGGATAACGATCGAAAACGGCTCGGCAGCCGGGTCCTGGTTGATCTCGGGAGTAAAAAAACCACTCTCCTCCCAGCGTTTGTAATGATCTTCTTCGGCGGCCTTGGGGTCGTAGGCCTTTGCAAGTTCCATATTTCCTCAAAAACTCCATTCTAAAACAAAAACGGCTAGCTTTCATTTTCGTTTTGAAAACTAACCGCATCGTCCGAATAAATCACGTTTTCTTACGTTTTTTTCTCGTCTTCGAGAGCCTCGCGGATGAGTTTTTCGGCTATTCGGGGAACGGCATCCTGCGCGATCTCGCGGATGACACGGTCGGAAAGCCGCTCGACAATTCGTTTTGTGAGCAGCGAGATCATTTCCTCGGAAGGCTCGTTGACAACGCCTTCATCAATGGCCGGCGGAGTAGCTGCCAGATCGGGAGGGTAGTTCCCTTCGATGGTCTCGGCGTTCGCAAAGACGAAACGCGGCTCAAAGCCCGCCGCCTCGGGGCCGGCTTCACGTTCGTCAACGACCTTGGCCGCTGGCGACCAGTCAAAATCTTTTACGACAGCCGCAGGCTCCTCAATCACAAGTGATGGTTCAGGCTCTTTTTCCGCCTCAATCGCCCCCGCCGGGTGAAATGCTTCGATCATATCATCATCAAAGGCCGCATTTTCAAACGGGTCTCCCGGCAGCCTATGAGAGATCGTTTCGATTATTTGATCATCAAGCGCGGGGTCGGAAAACGGATCGTCTTGAAGGCTGAATGATGCTTCTGACGAAGGAGCAGGCTCGAGATTTTCATGTGAAGCCTCAACTTCGCGACCAGGCCCTTCGACGCGTACCTCAGGAGCCGCATCATACGAAACCAAATCCGGCGACCCCTCCTCGCCATCTCCTCCGGAAAACGGATCCTCCTCAGTATCGTAATCCTGGATCGGCATCGTCTCAGCAAAGCTGCTCGAATAAAGCTGCTCGATATCTTCGATCTCGGGCCCGGCATCCGGGACGCTCCCGGTATCAAGCAGATCGGCTACACGTGCAACCAGATCTCGGATGGAATGAAAGGGCTTGGTGAGGAACCCGTCCGCACCTGCACGCTCGGCCAGGTCCTGATCGAAAGGCTCAAACGACCCGACGAGCAGCAAAACCGGAATGTGGCGGGTCGCGTCGTCCTGTTTGATCATCTCGCAGATCTGATAACCCGTCGGCCCCGGCATTTCGACATCGACCAATACGATATCTGGCTGTACCTCAACAAATTTGAGCATCGCTGCATCGCCGTCGCCGACAGCAAAAACCTCGACCCCCTCGTCGGCAAACGTCAGCTCCACGACCTTGCGGATCGTCACTGAATCGTCAGCTAGCAATAGTTTAGGTTTCGTCACCGCCTGTTCGTTCTCCTGAAAAGATGAAACGTTCTGACACCTGATTAGGCTGCACAAACATATGAAGCATCGTGCGTAATTGCGAATCGGTAAAGGGTTTCGGCAAAGACGCCGCCGCTCCGGCCGAAAAACTGTCGGACGACAGGCGCGCGTTCAGCTCCGTCGTCATTATGATCACCGGCACCTTCATCAAACGCCTTTCTGACTGCATGTAGCGGACGAGGTCGCGTCCCTCGATATGCGGCATCACAATATCAAGGATCGCGGCGGTAAACGGCTTTTCGGATTGCAATAGCTTGTACGCCTCTTTGCCGTCACCGGCCGTTAGTACCGAAAACCCATCTGCCTCAAGGGCTGTCTTGACCTGCCGCAAAATCCCCGCATCGTCGTCGGCTACAAGTATCCTCTGAGGCTCTCCGTCTTGATCGTCCATGGAAAAAGATTTCTCCCAGCGCCTAAACCGTAATCTTATCAGATTACCTTCTTCTTCGGCGAACCAACGGCCAACTCTGCTGCCAACTTGATCGCAATTGCCATGCTCGACGCTTCGGCCACGCCTTTGCCCGCGATGTCGTACGCCGTTCCATGATCAACCGAGGTTCTGACAAACGGCAATCCTAATGTCACGTTGACGCCAGAGCCGAACGAAAGCGATTTTACTGCGATGGTCGCCTGATCGTGATACAGCGCTATCACGCCATCAAAATCACCCTTATATCCACGTAAAAAGACTGTGTCCGGTGAATACGGCCCGCTAACTTTTATCCCGAGGGCATCGCGGCAGTATTCGATCGCGGGTATGATCTCGTCGCGTTCTTCCGAGCCAAACATACCGCCCTCCGATGCGTGCGGATTGAGCCCAGCCACCGCGATCGATACGTCACGGCCGAGTAATTCTCCGAGCTTGGCCGATGAAAATCTGATCAGCTCAACAAGACGGTCCGTTTTGACCAGATCGATAGCGCCGGTCAGCGAGAGGTGGGTTGAAAGGAGGACGACACGCAGTTTCCCGGCAAAAAAGCTCATCCGGAATTCCTGAGTATCCGTGAGGGCCGCGAGAAACTCGGTATGCCCGGGGAAATCGTAGCCACCGAGATGGATCGCCTTTTTGCTGATCGGAGCCGTACAGATCGCGTCGATCTTATGCTCACGCCACAGCTTGACGGCAGCTTCAATATTTTCCGCCGACGCCTTGCCCGTTACGGCCGCGTCCACGCCGGTCTCAAAATCAGCCGGCAAATTCGCGAGATCGAATATCTCGACACCAAGCTCGTCAATATCGACGCCTAGCGTCGCAGCCAGGAAACGCAAATGAACGGCGTCACCGATGATCACACACCGGCACGCCGTTCGCAGATTTTCATCCAATAAAGCTTTGAGAGTTATCTCCGGCCCGATCCCGGCGCCATCTCCCATCGTGATGCCAATAACCGGGCGAGCTGCTCGCTCAAATAACTCTTTACTCTTCACTTTTAACTATTAACTACTTAGTCAGCGTGACGCCGCATAAACGTCGGCACGTCAAGATTTTCCGACGGAACAAGATCAGGCGGAAGCAAAATGTCCGACGCAGCGACGCGGGCGACGGCATTGGTCTCCGTCATTTTTGGTTTGGGAATCGCCGCGGTGATCTGCGAGTCAAATCCTGTAGCGATGACCGTGATTCGGATCTCATCGCCCATGTCTTCCTTGATGACGCTGCCCCAGATAATATCGGCGTTGTCGTCGGCCTCGGACTCGATCATACCAATCGCGTCCTCGATCTCGCCGAGCACCATCGCCGGACCGCCGGTAACATTGATAAGGGCCGCTTTGGCTCCCTTGATCGAATGTTCTTCGAGAAGTTTATAGTCGAGCGCCGCGCGCATTGCTTTGGACGCGGCATCTTCGCCTTCACCTTTTCCGATGCCCATAAGAGCAACGCCCTTGCCGCGCATGACCGTCGTGACATCGGCAAAATCAAGATTGATGATACCGGGCGTGATGATCAGATCGGTGATACCCTGGACCGCCCGCAGCAAAACGTCGTCCGCACGCTTGAATGCATCGAGGATCGTGATCTTTTCTTCGACCTCGCGAAGCTTGGAGTTCGGAATGGTGATCAACGTATCGACACAGCCGCGAAGCTCAGCAAGCCCCTTTTCAGCCTGCGCCATCCGCTTTTTGCCTTCGACGGCAAACGGTTTTGTCACGACGACGACCGTCAATGCCCCAAGCTCGATCGCCAAACTCGCGACCACCGGTGCCGCACCCGTTCCCGTTCCACCGCCCAGACCGGCCGTTACGAAGACCATATCGGCCCCTTCGAGAATATCGAGCAGTTTTTCGGTATCTTCGAGAGCAGCGGCACGTCCAACCTCAGGGTTCGAACCTGCGCCGAGGCCGCGGGTCGATTTGCTGCCGAGCTGGATCTTTAACGGTGCCTTTGACGCGTTCAGAGCCTGCAGGTCCGTATTGGCGACGATAAATTCAACGCCTTGAATACCCGCGTCGATCATGCGGTTGACGGCGTTGCTGCCGCCGCCGCCGACACCGATAACCTTGATCCGCGCTCCCGTGATCGGGGGCTCATCTATAAACATTTTAATGCCGTTATTCATTTCATGAACTTCCATTTTTTTTTACTTTTCTACGCGGAAAATCGCTCAATCTGCTGTCCACATTCGATCGTCGAGGGGTATCACAAAATAACAAGATATTGTGCTATCGGGCAATTAGCATACAATCCTTTGGATTGAAAATCCAGTCCCGACGACACATTTATCTAAATTTATCGCGAAAATTTCCAAACCACTCGGCTACCCTCTTCGCCGACGATTTTTCCCCGTGCCCATCGCCCCGCATTTGGCCGCGCATCGAGCAAAGAGCGAGGCCGGCGGCGGTCGCCCAACTCGGATCAAGAACCTCGTCGGCGAGCCCACCAAAATAGGATTGGTCCAAAAACCCAACCCGCGTCGGTGCGTCAAAGACCTGCTCCGCGATCTCCGGCAGCCCGCGGACCATCGCTCCGCCTCCGGTCAAGAACACGCCGGCCGATATCTGGGACTTAGCCGCATCCGTCTCGCGGGCGATATGCTGCATTAGCTCAACGGCCCGCGGCTGCATGATGTCGCACAGGATCTCTTTCGACAGGCCACGCGTATCGCTGCGGCCGAAAGGAACGATCTCGATGATCTCCTGCTTTTCTTCTTCGCCGATCAGGAAAGATGCGACGCAGCCGTGTTCACGTTTGATCTTTGCGGCCTCGGGGATAGAAACACGCAAACCGGTTGCGATGTCCTTGGTAAATAACATGCTCCCGAAGGGAAAAACAGCCGAGTGCTGAACCGCACCGCGGCCAAAAATTATAAGGCTCGTAATCTCGGCGCCCATATTTACGATCGCACAACCATATTCTTTATCGTCGTCACTCAATACACTTTCGGCGGCAGCAAGCGGCTCCAAAACCAGGTTTTCAACATCAAGCCCTGACCGCGTCACGGCCTTAACCAGATTTTGTCTCACCGCACTTGGACTCGTAACAACATGGACAAGTGCCTCGAGGCGGGAACCGCTCATCCCCACGGGCTCGGTGATACCGTCCTGCCCGTCCACGATGAATTCCTGGGGCAAACGGCTGACGACTTCCCAGCCCGGCGTCAGCGGCATGGCGCTCGCGGAATCGACAGATCGTTCGGTGTCGTCGTCAGTTATTTCTTTGTCCGGGCCGGCAACGGCGACGACGCCATTTTTATTCTCGCCGCGAAGGTGCTCACCCGACAGGTTTACCGTCGCAAACTCGACCTCGACGCCGCTAACCCGTTCGGCCTCGGCGACCGCTCGTCTGATCGACTCGGCAACCGCCTCTGTCGATGTGACCACACCGCGGCGAAGCCCCTTTGACTCGGTCTCGCCGTAGCCGATGACATTCATTTTGCCGCTAGCTGCGGGCTCACCTATGACACACCGTACACGGCTCGTCCCAATATCCAATCCAACTGCCTGAATTTCATTTACCATAAAAACACTCTTAAAAATCTAGATACTGAATCACCGGATAGCCGCTGCCGATATTGACCGATTTGATCCGGGTCCCCTTGCCCGCGACCGCGTCAATGGCAGTTTTGAGGCTCTTGCCCAGACTGTCTTTTGCCAGCATGATCGATATTTGCCGGCCCGAATCCTCGACAACAGCGGTCGGCTCTTTCATGTCAGAAAGATCTACCTGCTTGACGCGTGAGATCAGGTCAAACTGTTTCCATTCATCCAACATTTTCTTATAGAGCTTGAGTCTATTGGCGTTATCCGCCGGAGCACGTTCGGTTTTTGCCTCGTCCCAGCCATAAAGGACGACGGGAAAATCCTTGTCAACCCGCACAGACGACGATAAGATCGCTCCGTCGCCATCGATCAGAAAATCACCAGATCGTAAATGCACGAGCGCCGCCGGAGCGCGTTCGACAATGTCGACCCGGATGCCGGCGGGAAGTATTCGGGACACCGACGCGGACTTAACAAAGGGAAATTTTTCCACCTTGAGCTTTATATCGGCAAGATCGGCGTTCCATACACCGGGACGCTCGACCTCGCTGGCGACGATGCGACGAATATCCTCGGCCAGCGTTTTGTCGTTGCCGCGAATGTCGATGGAGCGCACCTTGAAAAAGCCAGATTCGGTAGCCGTCCGATACCCGAAAACGCCTAACACCGCCAATCCGCCCATTAGCACGCAACATATCAGCAGCGGCAAGCCATAGCGGCCAAAACTTTCCGATACGGCGTTTCGCGACACTCGCGAAGATGTGGCTCGCCGACGTGATTTCGCGGCCGACGTTCTTGGTTTTACTACTGTCTTTTTCTTCTTCGCCATAGAAATTGGACCCTAGAAATTAGGCCGTTAACTTTGCAACTATCTCATCGGAAAGCCTGGTGACGCTTCCCGCACCGAGGGTGATCACGAGGTCACCGGGTTGCAGCACTTCGCAGACCTTGCTGGTCGCGGTCTCGGTATCGCCGATGTACGAGACATTCTTATGTCCAAATTTTTTGATATTATTCGCCAGCACCTCGGCCGTTATGCCTTCGATCGGCTTTTCGCTCGCGGCGTAAATGTCGAGGAGAAATAAAACGTCCGCGTTGTTGAACGCAACGACGAAATCGTCCATCAATTCCTTGGTCCGCGAATAGCGGTGGGGTTGAAAAACAACCACCGTCCTCTTACCGCCCGAGCTGTTCTTAGCCGCCGAAAGCGTGGCCACGATCTCGGTCGGATGATGGCCGTAATCGTCAACGACCGTCACGCCGCCGACTTCACCTTTGAGCTGAAAACGCCGGTTCGCGTTCTTAAATCCGAGAAACGCCTCGACAATTTGATCGAATGGAATCTCTAGCTCCAGTGCAACGGCCGTCGCCGCTAACGCATTGTACACATTATGTTTGCCCGGCACCGGCAGATTCATCTCGCCTAGTATCGTGTCGCCCTTAGAGACCGTAAAGGTCGAGCCAAACGCATCGTTATACCGGATATCGTTCGCCGAAATATCCGCTTGGGCCGTTAAACCGTAGGTTACCCGGCGGCGTTTGATGTTCGGAATTATCAACTGTACATTCGGATCATCAAGACAAATTACCGCCGCTCCAAAAAACGGGACCTTGTTCACAAAATCCGTGAAACATTGGACGACATCTTCCATGCCTTTGTACGACTCCATATGCTCTTTGTCGATGTTGGTCACAACCGCGATCGTCGGGTAGAGCATAAGAAACGACCGGTCGCTCTCGTCAGCCTCGGTCACGAACCAATCCGAGCTGCCCAGCCGAGCGTTTGATCCCAGCGTCTCGACCACGCCGCCTACAACAGTCGTCGGATCAAATCCTGCAAAGCCGAGGATCGTCGCGATCATCGAGGTCGTCGACGTCTTGCCATGAGTGCCGGAAACGGCGACAGCATATGGCTTCAGCACCATTAATTCGGCAAGCATTTCG
>JANYIL010000092.1 GCA_025362075.1 Chloracidobacterium sp. | reverse complement strand
TTGCCGGTCTGGGTCGGCAATTACGTGATGATGGACTACGGCACCGGGGCCGTGATGAGCGTGCCGGCGCATGATGAACGCGACTTCGAATTTGCAACAAAATTTGGCTTGCCGATTCGACAGGTGATCACGACTGGAGCGGCAAGCATCCTTGCTTGCCAGCCGCGAAGCGGCTCCACGCCGGAGGAACCGGCGTCGCAAGCAGGGATGCTTGCGGCGCCAGTCGATGCATTTACCGATTACGGTGTGCTCGTCAATTCCGGTGAATGGTCGGGCAAGACGAGCGACGAAGCTAAAAAGGAAATGGCGGCGTATGCCGAAAAGCACAGCTTTGGCGAAGCGGCCACGACCTATCGTTTGCGCGATTGGGGTATCTCACGGCAGCGTTTTTGGGGTTCGCCGATACCGATAGTTTACTGCGACACCTGCGGCGTCGTGCCTGAAAAATTTGAGAATTTGCCGGTCGAGCTGCCCGAAAATGCTCCGATCACCGGCACAGGCGAATCGCCGCTGGCCAAGGTGCCGGAATTTGTGAATACGACGTGTCCCACGTGCGAAGGCCCGGCGAAACGCGAGACTGACACGATGGATACATTTGTCGATTCGTCGTGGTATTTCCTGCGTTACGCCGACGCCGAGAACGAGATTTTGCCCTTCGACCCCGAGATTGCGGCCTATTGGGCCCCGGTCGATCAGTACATCGGCGGCGACGACCACGCGGTGATGCACCTCATTTATGCGAGGTTTTGGACGAAAGTCGCTCGGGACATTGGTTTGTTGACATTTGATGAGCCGTTCAAGCGGCTGCTGACGCAGGGAATGGTCGTCGGTGAGACATTCTTTGACGACACGAGCGGAAAGCGCGTTTATTACACACCCGATCAGGTCGATGTACAGCGCGATGAAAAGGGCCGCATAACATCGGCACGAGTGTCGGAACCACCTGCGGTAGCGGGTGGTTTAACCCCCTCATCCCAACAACCCGGCCCACCGAATCTTCAACCACCCGCTACCGCAGGCGGTTCTGGCAGGCCGCTCAAGCACGCGATTGAGCGAATGTCCAAATCGAAAGGCAACGGCGTCGATCCGGACGAAATGATCGACATCTTCGGAGCGGACGCCGCCCGGCTTTTCGTTATGTTTGCCGCGCCGATCGAGAACGAGCTGGTCTGGAACGAGGCAGGCATTGAGGGAGCGGTCAGGTTTTTACAGCGTGTGTGGCGGCTGGTGTACAAGTGGCAGTCGACCCTGTCAGAACCACCTGCGGTAGCGGGTGGTTTAACTCAACCCGATGTTCAACCACCCGCTACCGCAGGTGGTTCTGACCGAGCACTCCGCCGGAAGACGCATCAGACGATCAAACGCGTGTCGGACAGCTTTGAGAGTTTGCAATTTAATACACCGGTTGCCGCTTTGATGGAATTGTCGAATGCCATTGGTGACATCGGTGTCGAACCCGAAAATGCAACCCCGGACGACATCTTCGCCGTTCGCGAAGCTCTGACGAGCCTTGTCCTGATGCTGACACCGTTCACGCCGCACACGGCTGAGGAGCTTTTTGCCGAACTGATCGGCAACGAGGATGGCCTGATCGCAAACAACGCCCGTTTTCCGGCCTACAACGAGGAGCTTGCCAAGGCTGACGAGATCGAGATCCCCGTCCAGGTCAACGGCAAGCTCCGTTCACGCATCATGGCTTCGCCCGAAACGGCAAACGAAGAGCTTGAGAAAATGGCCTTTGCGGACGAAAAAGTCCGCGAGTACACGACGGGCCGTGAGATCGTCAAGGTCGTCGTTGTGCCAAATCGCCTGGTGAATATTGTTGTTAAATAGAACTACCCACGAATGCACGAATAAGGAATACACCGTTGTATTTTTATTCGTGCATTCGTGGCAATGATTTCCTTTATTCCAGCCCGCTGAAACACGCCCTCAAAGACCCGTACTAATGGTCACCATGTTCGCCATGCCCGCCATCGTCACCGTCATCGTCGTCGTCATCGCCATGCCCATTCCTGAATTGGGCTATAAAACCGTGCCGAGTGATGCCCGTGCTATCTGTGTAACGACCGGAAATAAGCCCTGAACTGTTAATTCCGTTGAGGGAAGTGCTGGTCGCGCCCGGAAAATCGAACGATATGTACGTATTGGCATTTTTCCTTAGAAAACCGTGAGTTTTCCCCGAAGCGTCGGTATAGCTTCCTACTATCCAGCCGCTATTGCTAATTCCGAATAACGATGTCGAGGTTGAGCCGGGGTAATCTACGGGATTCGTTATTGTTCCGTTTGGGCTTCGGATAAAGCCATGGTTAATCGTACTCGGCGAAGCGCTCACATGATACGAGCCGACAACACGATTCGAGATGTTGATGCCATTCGCGAAAGAGTCGAAAGCTCCGGGAACAATTATCGCAGTCGAAGTCCCGCCGACGTTGACGAAGCCCTTATTGGGCTGGATGATGCTGCCGAATGCTCCGGTAAAGTTTCCGGCATCGTTTACGCCGGTAACAGCGGTTGAGACTGGCCCGCCGAAGTCGAATGTTGTAAAAACTCCGTTATTCCATAAAAAGCCGTGAAAAGTGTTAGGAGAAGTGAGAGTGGCCGCGGTTAAGGATTCGCCCCCGACTCTCCTGGCATTGTTTATGCCAAAGCCCGCCGTAAAGCCTCCAGTGTCGTTAGGAGCCACAAGTGGCGAGCTAAAGGTGCCGTTGCGAAAGCGGACAAAGCCGCGTGTGACCGTGGGACTGCCTGAATCATAGCGTCCGGCAATATCGCCATTGCCGTTGATCCCAAACGGCGTCGTGGAATTTCCCGTGCCCGGATAATCGAAAGTGGTAATAACAATAATCTGATTTTGTTGGGCGTTTACGCCAACCGTGAACATTCCGATAAAAGCTATCAGAATGCAGAAAAACAAAGGTTTGAATCTAGTCATAGTAATCTCCTCTTAAATTGATAACTGTCGGCACCAAACAATCCGCCTGATCGAACGCAGCAGCGGACACCTGAATCGGGGCAAAATAAATAGAAAATTGTAAACGTAGTATATTGCGATAAAACCTTGAAATCCGGTAATTAAGAGGAAATTTAGCGGAAATTTCCCGGAAATTAAAAAAAGGCGGCTCTGGTCCAGCGTTTGGAGTTTCGACTTTAGTCGGCTCTTACTCGGCTAAGA
>JANYIL010000072.1 GCA_025362075.1 Chloracidobacterium sp. | reverse complement strand
CCTAGAAAGGCGTCATGGAATTGTTTCCATGCTGTACGACCGCCGCGCGAGGCACACCAATCTTCGCGGAGTTTACGGATCATGAGCTTGCCCATCGTGTAATTGAGATATGCGGGATCGAAGGTGCCGCGGTTTGCCTGTTGCTCGGCGTTGGCCTCGTCCTGAAAACCCTGTTCGATGAACATTTTCTTCGACTCGGCAACGGTCATCCCTTTTGTATGAAGACCGATCGCGGAAATGAACCGCACATTTCTCAGCAGCGCTTCCTGCAACTGGCCTATGTGCAATTCCGGGTCGTCACCGCCGAGACCGGCGTCGTGCATCATCTCCTCGGTATAATGCGCCCAGCCCTCGGCGAAGGCATAGCCGACGAAAACCTGGCCGAATTTCGATTTCGAGCGGTTAGCGTGAAGAAACTGAACGAAATGGCCGGGATAGACCTCGTGGGTCGAGGTAAATAATAAACTGCCCTTACCCGGAACGTATTCGTCTTGTTTTTTCTTCGGCCACGTCGGGTCGGGCGGCGAGACGTAGTACGTGGACGGTAGATTCGTCTCGTAGGGCCCCGGAATATTGATGTAGGCAAAATTCCATGCTTTGTACGGCGGGGCCTGGCCGACCTTGGCCTCCTCGGTGCCGGGAATTGTCAGCAGGTCTTTGTCGACGATGAATTTACGCAGGTCCGCAAGCTGGTTTGTCGCCGCCTCAACGACATCCTTGCCGGGGGCTTTGTCAGCGGATGCCTTGGCCATGCACTCGGCCAGCGTCCTGCCCGGGGCCCATTTATCGCATTCCTTTTTCAGGGCGTCGGTGTTTCGCTGTAAATCGTTTTTAGCGATCTCATCGAGTTTCGCAAGGTCGATATCGACGCCCTCGGTCTGTTTTAGCATCAGCTTGAACTTGTCAGGCCCTAAAGCAAAATTGTCGTTCGCCGTCTTTTCCTGCTCGGCGAGCCAGGCGTTAAATTCTTTGATCGCCTTGATCGCAGTGTCATTCGCCTCTTTAAAATCTTTTTGCGACGGAACGTCCTTGACCGGCTCGAACACCTTTACTATATCCTTGCCCATAAAATCCGCGAGACCGCCGATCGTCTGTTCACCGATCTTGGCAAGGTTTTTCGCCATCGGCAATTTCATTGCTGCTTTGATCTGCTGCAAGGCGTTCGGCACATTTTTAGCATAGAGGGTGTACGATTTAATGCGCGTCTCAACCGGGGCGTAAGCCCGCGAAATATATACGTCCGGGTCGATCGAATCGGCGTAATAATAAGGATTTAGGTGCGGTTGATCAGCCGTCTCACGCCAAAACAGGTCGTGATCAATCTGTGCGATCAGATAGTCGCGCTCGATCCGCTGGCGTTCGTCGAGGTCGGCGTCCTTAAACGCTGCCGCCTTTTCACGTTCGGCCTTGAGCCGCGCGATCTCCTTTTTCAGACCGTCCTCACTCCAATCTGGCAACTTGCCGTCAAAATCATGCTTCCCCGCATAAACCGCAAACGAAGGATTCGCGGCGAAGTAATCATTGAGAAACTGATCTACATAGCCGTCCCAGTTTGCTTTGGCCGCAGGAGCGGCGTTTGAGGCCTGATTCGAGTTGGGTTTCGGCTGACAGGCCGCAAAAACGCAAATTGCGACAGCGACAATGGCAAAAGTGACTTTTTTCATAAATTTAATACGCAAATTTCGGCTTTCGGGTTTAGCCACGGTGCTATGGTTTTTTCGGCGGACCGTCCGATTTCATTGCGCCTTTCGGAGCGCCGATCTTCCAGTCGTTACCGACCTTTTCAAGGTCCATTGTCTTCCAACCAGCGCCACCATTTCGCGGAGCATGTCGTCGAGCGATTTTTTGTCGTCCTCGCCCATCATTTTTAGAAAATCGAGAATGTCCTTGGTCATCACCTTTTTCAGGCCCTCGATGTCTTTCTTTTTACGAAGATCGTAAGCCGTTTTATAAGCATCCGTAGGTGTGGCTAACGATCCGGTCGGTTTCGGTTGTGTCCGGCCTGGCATTGGTGTTCGTGGAGCCGTTGGCATTCGTATTCGCTGTTTTGTTTGCGTTATTCGCAGTCGAATTTGAGTTGTCATTTTTTGCGCAGCCGAGCATTCTCATACATACCGCAACTGCGGCGATCACGGATAAATATTTGATATTCTTCACTTTGTCTCCTAATTGTTGTTCATTTTGGGGATTGTACAATTTTAGGATCGAGGTCGGCAAACAAACTCTGGTTTGCCAGAAACGGAAGCATTATTTTAAACTTGAGGGTATGAGCTTACTAGATACAATAGTTGCCGATCTGACGGCGGCGATGAAGGCAAAAGAGGCCGACAAACTCTCGACTCTGAGAATGGTCAAGGCCAACATGATGAACCGCAAGATTGAAAAGGGCGGCGAATTGGGTGACGACGAGATATTGAAAGCCCTGCAATCGCTGGTCAAGCAGCGGCGTGATTCGATCGAGCAATACGAAAAAGCAGGCCGCAGCGACCTGGCCGCAAAAGAAGCATCCGAGATCGCCGTGATCCAAGTCTATCTGCCGCAAGGCGCGACTGCCGTGGAAATTGAAGCGGCAGTTGCAGCAGCAGTTGCAGAAACCGGAGCCTCGTCGATGAAAGATATGGGTACGGTTATGAAGGCTGCGATGTCACATCTCGCCGGAAAATCTGCTGATGGGAAAATGGTTAGTGACGCGGTGAAGGCGAAACTTAGTTAATGCACAATTCAAAATGCACAATGCACAATGAGGGGGGGATCTCATTGTGCATTGTGCATTCTACATTTTGCATTATCCGAATATATTCCGCACCTTATCAATAAACGATTCGTCCGAGAAATCTACATCCTCTATCTCGGCGAGCTGCTCAAGCAATTTCCGTTGTTCTTTGGTAAGCGTTTTTGGCGTAACGAGCGTGACGGCTACAAAAAGGTCGCCGTGGCCGCGAGCGGCAAGGTTTGGCATTCCTTTTCCTTTGACGCGAAATACTGTTCCGGTCTGCGTACCTGCGGGAACCTTTAAATCCTCTTCGCCGTCGATGGTTTTGACTTTGATATCTGCACCGAGGGCGGCCTGGGCAAAGGTCACTGGCACGGCCGAATAGAGATTGGCTCCCTGCCGTTCGAAACTTTCGTGCTCGGCAACATGCAGGACGATAAACAGGTCACCCGACGGGCCGCCATTTACGCCGCCCTCGCCTTCGCCGGTCACACGTAATCGCGAACCTGTTTCGACACCCGCCGGTATCTTGATCTCAATAGTTTTTTCTTTTTCAATTCGTCCGGCACCACGGCATTTTTTGCATGGTGATTTGATGATCTGGCCCTTGCCCTGGCAGTTTGCACAGGTGCGCATGACCGAAAAAAAGCCCTGTTGGTAACGCGTCTGTCCGCTCCCCTGACAAGTGATACAGGTCTCGGCGGTCGTGCCCTTTTCGGCGCCGCTGCCGCTGCATTCGTCGCATTTTTCGAGACGCGGAATGCGCAGCTTTTCATCTTTGCCCGTGGCGGCGTCCTCAAGCGTGATCTCGAGATCGTATCGCAGGTCCGAGCCACGCTGAACGGTCGTCCGGCGGCGTGTCTGCTGGCCGAACATGTCGCCGAAGCCAAACATGTCAAAGATGTCTTCGATATTCGAATATCCGGCATCGAAACCACCGGCCCCCGCACCGACGCCCTGATGGCCAAAGCGATCGTAAGCAGCCCGCTTTTGCGAATCCGACAGCACGGAATAGGCCTCGGCGGCCTCTTTGAATTTGTCTTCGGCAGCCGGGTCGTCAGGGTTCTTATCCGGGTGATGCTGAACGGCAAGCGTCCGGTACGCACGCTTGATCTCGACCTCGGTCGAGGTTTTCGTGACGCCTAAAATTTCGTAGTAGTCTCGTTTGCTCATAAAAAAGTTCAAAGTTCAAAGTTTAATGTTCAAGGTAACAACTTTGAACCTTGAACTTGGAACCTTGAACTTAGAAAGCGCCAGCCCAAAACCATTGAACTGACGCCTCTATATTTTCCGTCATTGACTCGGTTTTCTCAAGTCAAGCCAGTTCGGACAGCTCTGGGTTCGAAACTTGGAACCTTGAACTTGGAACCTTGAACCTCGATTACGCCATCGTCAGCATCGCGGCCGTAATCCGGTTTGCGGCGCTCTCGACGTTGGCGAATTGCCTTTTGATCTCGTCGAGGTTCGCTGACGACATTGCCTCTTCCGCATCGTTCAACACTCCGTTGATAGATTGCTGGTCCTCCATTGGGAAGGATTTACCGATCTCGGTCATTGCACGGCGGGCATTTTTGATGAGCGTGTCGAGCCTATTCTTTTCGACGATCAACTCTCGCTCGTCGCGGTCCTTTTCGATCGAGGTCTCGGCCTCGATGATGAGGCGTTCGATCTCGTCCGGGGCCAGGCCCGACGAAGGCGTGATCTGCACGGCCTGTTCGAGGCCGGTCATCTTGTCCTTGGCCGAAACGCTGACGATGCCGTTGGCGTCGATCTCAAATGTCACATCGACTTGCGGCACGCCGCGAGGCGCCGGCGGGATGCCAACCAGCTCAAATTTAGCCAGACTGCGGTTGGCGCTCGCGATCTCGCGTTCGCCCTGAAGAATGTGGATCTCGACTGACTGCTGATTATCAACTACGGTCGTGAACGTCATCGTATTTTTGAGCGGGATGGTCGAGTTTCGCGAAATCAGCTTGACGTACAGACCGCCACGCGTTTCGAGCCCGAGGCTTAAGGGGAGCACGTCGAGCAGGACGATGTCTTTGACTTCACCGGTCAAAACGCCGCCCTGGATCGCGGCTCCCATCGCGACGACTTCGTCGGGGTTGATCTCGGCCGATGGCTCTTTGCCAAAAACTTCGGTCACGGTGCGGGCAATGATCGGTGAGCGCGTCTGTCCGCCGACGAGGATGACCTTGTCGACGTCACTGGGCTGTAGTTTTGCATCCCACAGAGCTTTTTGACACGGCTCGACCGATGCCTCGACCAGGTCCTTGACCAATTCCTCAAATTTATCGCGGCTCAAGGTCGCGTTGATATGTTTCGGGCCCGTCGGGTCGGCAGCGATGAACGGTAGGCTGATAGTGGTCTCGGCCACGGTCGACAGCTCACATTTGGCCCGTTCGGCGGCTTCTTTGAGTCTTTGCAATGCAAGGCGGTCGCCGCGAAGGTCGATGCTATATTCGGCCTGAAAACCCTCGACCAGCCAGTCGATGATGCGATGATCGAAATCCTCGCCGCCGAGAAATGTGTTGCCCGATGTCGATAAAACCTCGAAAACGCCATCGTTGATCTCGAGGATCGAGATGTCAAACGTACCGCCCCCGAGGTCATATACCGCGATCTTTTCGGTCTTGCTCTTTCCAAAACCGTAGGCCAACGCGGCCGCCGTCGGCTCGTTGATGATGCGTTCGACCTCAAGGCCGGCGATCTTACCCGCGTCACGCGTGGCCTGACGCTGCATGTCGTCGAAATACGCCGGGACCGTGATGATCGCCTCGGTGATCTTGTCACCCAAAAATTCCTCCGCCGCTTGTTTCAACCGCTGCAGCACGATCGCCGAAATCTCGGGCGGGCTGTACACACGGTCAAGAACGCGGATATGAGCATCCCCATTCGGCGCCTTGCAGATCTCAAAGGGCACGGTCGTGCGCATCTTTTCGACCTCCGGCGACTCGAATTTGCGCCCGATCAGTCGTTTGACCGCGTAAAGCGTGTTGGCCGCATTCGTCACCGCCTGCCGTTTTGCGATCTGGCCGACGAGACGCTCGTCCTTATCGGTAAAACCGACGACCGATGGCGTCGTGCGGCCGCCTTCTTTGTTAGAAATGATCTGCACCGTGCCGCCTTCCAAAACGGAAACGCAGCAGTTCGTCGTGCCTAAATCGATTCCAATTACTTTGCCCATATAATTTGAGTTCCTGTTTTTGAGTGTATGGGAGGTTTGCTGTTATTCGGCTTCTGGATTCGAAGCCTCTGTCTCGGAAGGGTGGTCGAACTTTGAGAGGAGTTCTTCAGCATCGGAGAGAGCGGCAGAGAGCTGCTCGTCGGAGGGGTTAAAAGTCTCCCGGGAAGTTTCGTCGTCCAATTCCTCGAATCGGCCCTTTTTCGCGGATACAGGGGCCTGTGTTACCTTGACCATTGAGTGACGAATCACGCGATTGCCTATCCGGTAGCCACGCAGCATCTCTTCGGTGATCGTATTCGGGGCGGCACCCGATTTTTCTTCGATGGCGACCGCCTCATGAAAATTCGGGTCGAACATCTCGCCAACCGTGGCTATATGCTGGACGCCCATGCCGGAAAAGATTTCGTTGACCTGATGGTTGACGAGGCCGATCCCGTCATAAAACTGTTGAAAATCTTCGCCCTTTTTATCCTTGCTGCCCTCGACCGACACGAGAGCGCGTTCGAGATTGTCGAGTACCGGGAGCATCTGTGAGGCAAGATTGGTGATCTGGTCGATAAACGCTCCACGGCGTTCGCGATCCATTCGGTATTTGTAATTCTCAAAGTCCTTGAGCCTCCGGTCGCTCTTTTCCTGAATATCGTTTCTTTCACTGCGAAGTTCAACGATGCGCTGCGACAGTTTCT
This sequence comes from Chloracidobacterium sp., assembly GCA_025362075.1. Taxonomy (GTDB): domain Bacteria; phylum Acidobacteriota; class Blastocatellia; order Pyrinomonadales; family Pyrinomonadaceae; genus OLB17. The sequence goes on along the minus strand of JANYIL010000072.1, from coordinate 16,406 downwards.
CGATTTCCAATTCGAGTTCGTATATCCGCGTTTTCGCCCCGGCCTGTTGTGCCGGTGCGGGAGTCGTCGTTTGCCCGGACGAAGTTTCCATTTCAACAGGAACAAAATCCGGTGTCTTCCGTGGGTCGTACTCGGATTGCTCGATCTCGATCGTCATGTCGGAGGTGATATGCAGATCTTTTTCTTTCGCTTCGAGTTCCTTGATAAAATCGTCGACCGACGAGACCGTGTCCATATCGAGCACATCAAGCGATTCTTCGGGCTTTGGAATTTGCTCTTTGTTATTCATGATTTCGGTAGCTGGCGGGGAAACAACCACGTTTGGCCTGATTTCTTGACGCGGCAAGCTAGTTTTTTGACGCGAAACCTAATTCTTTGAAATGTCGACAGACATCATTTTTTCAAGCGTGCGGGCGACGTAACTGACGATCGAGATCATCCTTGCGTATTCCATTCGGGTAGGCCCGAGAACGCTCAGTGTTCCGACCGCCGAACTGTTGCCGATTCGGTACGGAGCCGATATCAGCGTGCAGTTTTGAAACGACGGTGTGCGGTTTTCGGTGCCGATCATCACTTGAACGTCACCGTTGGCCGCGGTCTCCGCGCCGATGCATTCTGCCAGGATCTGCATCAGACGCGACTTTTCGCCTATTGTGCGAAGCAGTTCGCGTAGGCGTTCGAGATCGGCAAAATCGCTTTTTGTCAGGATATTCGACGTGCCGTTCACGAAAACTTCGCCCAGCCGGTCCTCTTCGCTATCGATACTCTCGGAGCAAAGAATGACGGCAGTTTGAAGCAATTTGTCAAAAAGAGCTTTCTCCTCGTGCATCAAGGCCATGATCTCAGCACGGATCTCAGCCAGGCTTTTTCCGGCGAACTCAGCGTTAAGGTAGTTAGCCGTACGCTCGAGTTCCTCCTTGGAAAAGGTCACGTTGAGCCGGATTATCTTGTTGTGTACGATGTTCGGGGCCGAAACCACCACAACGAGAATCCGGTTGTCGCTCAAATTGACAAACTCAATATGCTGCAGGCGGTCACTCGCCAAAGACGGCGATACTACGATGCCCACATTATTAGAAAGAGCAGAGAGCAAGTGGGAAGTTCGCTCCATTAATCGGTCAGGTGTATCCGAAATATCGAGAGGATTCAAACCGTATTCCGAACCGATGCGGTGCAGATCGTCGTTTGAAATACTCAGAACGCCTAACAAATTGTCAACGTAAAACCTGTAGCCTTTATCAGTCGGAACGCGTCCGGCCGAGGTGTGGGGCTGCTCGAGCATCCCCCTCTCTTCGAGTTCACCCATCACGTTGCGAATGGTTGCCGAGCTCAAACCGCTCAGGTTGGCAAACCTTTCTGCAAGCACTTTCGAACCCACAGGCTCACCCGTGACGAAGTGTTCGTTGATAATTGCTGTCAGGATTATCTGGCCGCGAGAATCTGGAAAACCAATGTTTCTTTCGCCTTCACGGTCAGATTTTGGGTTGATTTGATGCATATGCCATACGAGGCGTATGCTGTTCCCATATAAAGGAATAGCATTTCCGCAGCCGCGATGTCAATAAAAAATGTTTAAACCTATTGTAAAAACACTTTCTATGTCTTAAATTACAGGTCCTATAAGACCTATTAGTCCAATATGACCGATTCGACGGCAGTGATCGACCAAATTACCGATCTCTACCAGGAAGCTTTTTGCTGGTACGGCCCCAAAAGGGCCGTCCCGACCATCCATGTTTCATTTTACCCGTATGTCGGCATAAATCATACAATTCGTTTACGCGGCGGTGAGATTTTTGTCCGCATCGGCGAGATCTGCCGCGAGATGCCCATCGCGAGCCACAAAGGCCTTGCGTACATCCTGCTCGGCAAACTGCTTGGTAAAAGGATACCAACCGGTGCTCGAGAGGTTTATTCGAAATATGTCAAAACCACCGAGGTCCGCGAAAAAGCCGCCGATAATAAACGTGTCAAGGGTCGCAAGGTCGTAACCACGTCAAAAGGGGCCGTTTACGACCTAAACGAAATATTTGCATCATTAAATGCCCAATATTTCGGCAACACGATCCCAAAACCGGCGTTAACGTGGTCCGCCAAAAAAACCTACCGCATTCTCGGCCATCACGACGCGACGCACGACCACATCGCCATCAGCAGCTCGCTCGACACCCCCAACACGCCGCATTACGTCGTCGAATACGTCGTCTATCACGAAATGCTCCACATCCACCACCCGACCAAGCACGTCAACGGCCGCCGCTACAACCACACCGCCGCATTCAAACGCGACGAGCAAAAATTTGTATATTACGCAGAAGCCGAACGCTGGGTCGAGCGAAATGTGCGACGGCTGAAGAAAGACGCCAGGAAGAAATAACAGCTACTTCAATACCGGTCGGAATAGGTAATAATTCACTAGCGTCCGGTTAAGAAATTTTGTTTGTCCGTAAGTTATTATATTCATTAGACCAACACTTGTGCGAAGTCGGCATAAATGAGCCAAACCCCTTCGCTCGTTCGCATCAGAGAGAGGCGGGCGAAATACCGGATGATTAGAACCGAGATGATACAATTTACTAGCGTGAGCCTGAAGACAGGTAACCGTAACGCCGAGACTCTCCCGATGTGTGACCAGCCCGATTTCCTAACCGGACACTGGTAACTTATCGGTTATTCCGGATGTGTTTCTTCGTATACCATGGCGTTTGATGTCGCAATTGTCGGAGCGGGAATCGTCGGCGCCGCGTGCGCCGCGAGCCTCTCGTCGTCGGGTTTGAGCGTGGTCGTTATTGACGCAAATGGCGTTGCGACCGGAACAACTGCCGCCGGAATGGGCCATATCGTCGTGATGGACGATAGCGAAGCTCAATTTGCCCTGACAAATTATTCCCGTAAGTTGTGGAACGACCTCGCCGCCGAGCTACCCGGCACGAGCGAATACGAATTTTGCGGAACGATATGGGTCGCGGCTGACGACGAGGAAATAGTTGAGGTGCGCCGGAAAAAAGATTTTTATGAAAACCACGGCGTCAAGGCCGAAATTCTCGATGAAAATGGCCTGCGTCAGACCGAACCGAATCTACGTGCGGGTCTCGCCGGCGGATTACTGGTCGAGAATGACAGTGTTGTCTATCAGCTTTGTGCCACCCGGTTTTTGATGGATAGGGCAATACGGGATGGTGCTGAGACACACACTGGAAAGCGCGTCGTTGAGATCAAAGAAGGCGTAGTAACTCTTGAGAATGGTGACTTTATCGCCGCGGGAAATGTCATCAATGCAGCCGGATTCGCCGCGACGGAACTTTCGCCAGGTCTGAAGATTGTTAAACGAAAGGGCCATCTTGTCATTACGGAACGCTACCCAGGATTCGTGTCGCATCAGTTGATCGAGCTTGGCTATCTGAAATCCGCACACGGCAAGGATGGCGATTCCGTCGCGTTTAACGTCCAGCCGCGAAGCACGGGACAGGTCCTGCTTGGCTCATCGCGGCAATTCTGCTCGGATGACACGGAGATCGATCACAATATCGTAAGGCGGATGACGGCGCGTGCATTCGAATATATGCCTAGGCTAAAGGACCTGTCGACCGTGCGGATCTGGACAGGTTTTCGGCCCGCGACACCGGACAATTTGCCCTATATCGGCAAGTTGCCGGATCACGACAATGTTTACATCGCGGCCGGACACGAAGGCCTCGGCATCACGACCTCGCTCGGAACGGCCGAGCTTATTGCGGATGCGATACTTGGCCGGACATCTGCGATATCTTCCGAACCTTATTCACCATCGAGAGTTTTTTCAGAACATTGATCACGCTAACTATAAATAACCAAAGCATTTCCGTTGACGGAGGCACGACCGTCGCGGCGGCGATCCTCCTGAACGGCGAAAGCATTTTTCGGCGTTCGGTCAGCGGACAGCCGCGCGGCCCGCTCTGCGGAATGGGCATTTGCTTCGAATGCCGCGTGACCATCAATGGTGTGGGGCACCAAAAAAGCTGTACTGTTCTTGCCGAAAATGGAATGGAGGTCGTTACTGATGAATAAACACACCTCGGAAATCCTCATTATCGGCGGCGGCGGGGCAGGCCTGTCGGCGGCATTGGCCGCATGTTCGAAAAACGGCGTGAGCGTGACGCTCGTTGACGACAATCCACGCCTCGGAGGACAGATCTGGCGTGCGGAACTTGGCAAAACTAAATCTCCTGACGCAGCAAAATTGATCGCGGCCGTCGAAGTCGGGCAAATCAATATCGTCAACGACGCCCAGGTTTTTGCGGCACCGGGAGCGAATTCCCTGCTGGCCGAAACGCCCAACGGCACCATCGAATTCGACTACGAAAAACTCATCATCGCCACGGGTGCGCGCGAGCGTTTTCTGCCATTTCCCGGCTGGACGCTGCCAAATGTTTTCGGTGCCGGCGGCCTCCAGGCTCTCGTCAAGGGCGGGTTAAACATTGAAAATAAACGTATTGTGGTCGCCGGCACAGGGGCACTTCTGCTCGCGGTCGCCGGGTATCTTAAATCGAAAGGTGCAAAGGTTGTCGAGATAGCCGAGCAAACTACTGCGTCAAAGCTCACCAAATTTGGAGTTGGGTTATGGCGGTCTCCGTCGAAACTTACACAATCGATCGCGTTACGGGCAAAACTTTTGGGCGTACCATATCTGACTGACTGTTGGATAACGTCGGCCCAGAGTTGCAGAAGCCCGCGCGTTAGCAAGGGCGTAACAATGACGTTGGATGACACGCCCTTGCTTACGCGCGGGCTTCCGCATCCCGATCAAACATCGAATGATATCCTCAAAGCAGTTACTTTCACTCGGAAAGGAAAAACCTGGTCCATCGAGTGCGACATGCTCGCTTGCGGCTTTCATCTCGTGCCGAATATCGAGCTTGCATCTATGCTCGGCTGCACGATCGACGCCGGTTTTGTCGCCGTGGATGAATTTCAGCGGACATCGTGCGAAAATGTATTTTGTGCGGGCGAACCTACCGGCGTCGGCGGTGTCGAGTCGTCGCTGATCGAGGGCAAGATCGCGAGTTTTGCCGCGACGGGTGAATTTGAAAAAGCTCTTGAGTTTTTTGCAGAACGCGTGAGAACGAAAAAGTTTGGCGACGCTTTGAATCGCACATTTGCCTTACGCGATGAGCTAAAAACGCTCGCGGACGACACCACCATTGTCTGTCGCTGTGAAGACGTTGCGTATGGCAGATTGACGGAATTTAGCAGCTTTAGAGACGCAAAATTGCAGACACGATGCGGTATGGGCTCGTGTCAGGGACGCATCTGCGGAGCGGCGACAGAATTTTTATTTGATTGGAAAGTCGGTTCGGTTCGTCCGCCCATCTTTCCTGTGAAAATGGAGAATTTATGACAGTAAACTGGACCGGCGTGATGCCGGCGATCACGACTTGTTTCGACGAAAATTTGCAGATCAACCACGAATTTACGGCACGGCATGTATCGTGGCTCGTCGAAAACGGCTGCACCGGCGTCGTGACAAACGGCTCGCTTGGCGAGGGCGGAACGCTCACAATGGATGAGAAGATCGCTCTCTGGGAAACCTGCGTCGCTGCCATCGGCGACAAGGTTCCGGTGGTTGCCGCGATCGCCGCGATCACGACAGCAGATGCCGTTTCCCAGGCAAAGGCCGCCGCCGCCGCCGGGTGTACGGCCCTTATGGTTTTACCGCCGTACCTATATCGCAGCGACTGGCGTGAATCAAAACATCACATTGTCGAGGTCTGCAAGGCGACCACGCTCTCATGCATGCTTTACAACAATCCTGTCGCCTACGGCACCGACTTTTTGCCCGAGCAGGTCGCCGAACTCGCTGCCGAGCTGCCGAATCTTCACGCCGTCAAAGAGTCGTCAACCGACGTCCGCCGCGTGACGGCGATCAGGGCCTTGCTCGATGAACGTCTAGCTCTTGCGGTCGGCGTTGACGACTGCATTGTCGAAGGCATCGCCGCCGGTGCGACGTGCTGGATCGCCGGTCTCGTGAGCGCTTTTCCAAAGGAATCTGTCGATCTTTTCAACTACGCGACGCAGGGCAAGACGGACGAGGCCCGCGTACTATATGAATGGTTCCTGCCGCTGCTTCGCCTCGACACGGTGCCAAAGTTTGTCCAGCTCATTAAACTTGTACAGGAAAAGGTCGGCTGGGGCAGCAGCCGGGTGCGTCCACCGAGGCTGGAGTTGGTCGGTGACGAATTGGCCGCGACATTAAAGATCATCAATCACGCATTAGCGACAAGGCCGTAAAATATTGCAGAGGCTCGTGCGTCAGCAAGGGCTTAACTCTCAAGTTGGATGTTACGCCCTTGCTCACGCACGGGCTTCCGCACTGGTGAAACTATGCTCACAGGAAAATCTATCATCGGCTCTGAACGAGGCTCCGAAACCGGCACGACCTTTCGAGCCTTCAACCCGCAAACCGGCGATGCCGTCGAACCTGATTTTTATTCGGCTACGCTCGATGAGCTAAACCGTGCAGCAGACCTTGCCGATGCTGCCCGAATTCCCTTCGGCAACGTCGCGGCTAGCGAACGTGCCAAATTTCTGCGGGCGATAGCTGACAATATCGAAGCCCTCGGCGACACGCTCATCGAGCGCGCATCGCTCGAAACGGCACTACCGAACGCACGCTTCGTTGGCGAACGCGGGCGCACTTGCTCGCAGCTGCGAATGTTCGCCGACCTTTTGGACGAAGGCTCTTGGGTCGATGCACGTATAGATCACGCAATTCCCGGCCGCCAACCTCTGCCAAAACCGGACGTCCGCTCGATGCTCCGCCCGCTCGGCCCCGTGGCGGTGTTCTGTGCGAGTAATTTTCCGCTCGCATACTCGGTCGCGGGCGGCGACACGGCATCCGCTCTCGCCGCAGGCTGTCCGGTTATCGTTAATGCCCATGTCGCTCATCCCGGCACGGCCGAACTCGTCGGGATCGCCGTCGCCAAGGCGGTGCGGGACTGCAGCATGCCCGAAGGCACGTTCAGCCTCTTATTTTCGGACGGTTACGAGATCGGCCAGGCTCTGGTCAAACATCCGGCTATCAAGGCGGTCGGATTTACCGGGTCGCGGCGAGGTGGACGCGCTCTTATGGATATTGCTGCTGCACGGCCCGAGCCAATCCCCGTTTACACAGAGATGAGCTCGGTCAATCCGACATTCATTCTGCCAAGCGCGGTTGTGGAGCGTGGCGACGCGATTGCCGCCGGCCTTCACGCTTCAGTCACGGGCGGGGTTGGGCAGTTTTGCACAAAACCTGGCCTTGTTTTTCTGCCCGAAAGCGAAAGGTCGGAAAACTTTATTTCAAATTTTAAATCTCAAATTTCAGATACGGCCCCGTCGCCTCTGCTTACCGGCGGGATTCGGAAAAGCTACGAGGACGCGACCGCACATCGCAGATCCGAGGTTGCGGGGTTTACGGCGAATGAGGAGACAAACTTACCTGGATTTGCGGTCAATCCATCGGTTTTCGAAACGTCGGCGATCGAATTTTTGAACACGCCCGACCTGAATGAAGAGATCTTCGGTCCGACGACACTGCTGATCAGATCGAGCAAACACGAGGAACTTCTCGACATCGCACGCTCATTGGAAGGACAATTGACGGCCTCTGTTCACGGGAGCGAATCCGACCTGTCCGAATACGCCGATCTGATCGAGATACTCGAAACCAAGGTTGGACGCTTGATATTTAACGGATTTTCGACCGGCGTCGAGGTGTGTCCGTCGATGGTGCACGGCGGGCCTTATCCGGCGACATCCGATTCGCGTTCGACGGCAGTCGGCTCGCGGGCGATAACTCGGTTTGCACGACTCGTTTGTTTTCAGAATTTTCCTGATGCAGCCCTTCCAAGGGAATTGAAGAAAGCAAATCCATGTGCGATCTGGCGCATGATCGACAACGCATACACTAAGTAGATAATTCTTGAACTCTGCGTCTTACTTAGCGATCTCTGCGTTAGCCTCATTTTAACGCAGAGATCGCAGAGATGGACGCCGAGCCCGCAGAAAGAAAATACCTATTCGGTCAATCCCGTATATTTGACAACAAAATCAGGAACGGTCGGCTCATTCGGTTCGAGATTTTGTTTGCCGCGTTCTAATGCCCATCGATGCAGCCACGAGATGCCTCCTGCACCTATGTATGTGTCGGGTAATCGATAAGCTTCGTCCTTTAACGCTGTCTCGATATCGATGCACTTGTAGCCACGCCGTTTGAACATCGCGATCAGATTGTCGAGGTAGTCAGAATTGATAAAATTTGCGTGGATCAGCAGCGTCTGGCTCATCTCGCGGCCCAAAAGCCTCATCGACTGCCGCTCCCAATACGCGAGCTTGCTCTCCATGTACGGCACATATGCGTCGCCAACCTTTTTCATCAGCTTTTTATCGCCTTTGTCATAGGCAAGGTCATACGCCCGCGAAAAAATGTAGTCCGCATTATCTATTGTCACCGGAGCGATAGTATAAGCATGCTGATTGAGAAACGCGTCAAAATCTGCCTTGATCTGCATCGTCCGGCCGGACTGCAAATACGGATGCCGAAAAAAACGGATCGGCATACCTTTAGTCGCAAGCAATTCCTTTGTGATCGTCTCGCCTTTTAGAAAGTCGGCCTCGTAATCCGCAAGTGAATTCGTGTTCAGGCTGTTGTGCGAGAAAGTGTGATTGCCAAGCTCGAGTCCTGCATCGAGCCACATTCGCAGCAGATCAATTTGCTTTTCATCGCGTTTCTCTCCCGCGTATAGCTTGTTTTCGTTGACGAAACCTATTACCGGAACCTTAGCCTTTGTGATGTGCCCGAGGATCTTTCTCGTGATCTCCTGACGGTTTTTCAGATCAGCCCGGGTTGAAACAACCGGCAGATCATCAATCGTGATCGCAATGGTGCGCTGTTGTGAAAACACAGGGCTGGCAAAAACCAATACAATCAAAATTATCTTCATGTTCTATTCCGGAGTTATCCGTTATCAGCTATCCTTTATCAGCTATTTCGAAGGAGGTTTTTCGGAATAACTGATAGATGATAGCTGAGAATTGATAATTATTTCGCAAAAATGAGCGACGGGTCGGCAAATGCCTTAAATTCCAATGCGTTGCCGCTTGGGTCGAGGAAAAACATCGTCGATTGCTCGCCGACCTCGCCTTTAAAGCGGATTTTGGGCTCGATGATAAATTTGATGCCTTTGGCGGCAAGTTTGTCGGCCAGTGCATGCCAGTCGTCGACCGACAGGATGATCCCAAAATGCGGCACCGGCACATGATCGGCATCCACTTTATTCGCGGCCTTGATACCAGTCGATTCGGGGGCAAGGTGAGCCACGATCTGGTGACCGTACAGATTAAAATCGACCCAACGCTCCGAGCTGCGGGCCTCTTCGCATTCAAGCACGCCGCCGTAAAATTCACGTGCCGCAGTCAAATCGTGAACGGGAAATGCGAGATGAAATAGGTTCTCCATGAATATACTCCAGATTAAATTTACGACTTTCAGTTACCATCGTCCGAATTATCTGAATCGCCGTCTCCATTATCTCCGTTATCACCGCTGTCGTCATCTTCGTCTTTCGGATCGTCAGCATGACGCCGTTTGTAGATCTCGTAATTGTTGAGGCTGTCGACCGAACGGAAATCCGGCTTTAGCAGGTCCAATATTGCGGTTTTGCTGTCAATCATGCTGTCGGCCTCGATCTCGGTGTCGTTTTTGACGATTAACCATTCGATGTCGCTGGCGATGACGCGATTGCGGATGTCGGCGGGTTCGTAGGGATTATTTGTGACATCAAACAGCAGCACGTCAAAATGTGGATGCCGTCCGGTCGTATAGTAAAACAGGTCTTCGCCCGGAACATATAAAATGCCGTCTTCGCGGGGAATATTTTTGTCAGTATACTCCACCATCTCGTCAAAATCCGGCAGCCAGTCGCCGCGCATCGAGAGGCCTGCAAGCTGAGGTATTTTTGAGTGAGCCATCTCGCCATCCTGAAAATTAACGTAATCCAGGCGGTCATTTGAGTAAACATAAAAGCCGCCCGCGACAAAAAGAGAGATCGAGATAACACCCGCAAAAACCGTGATCCCCACGCCGGAACGTTTTTCTTCCGCCGGAAATAGCAGGATCAAAATGCACCCGATCAATATCATCAGCAGCGGCCATATACCGTATGTCGATCCCCAGAGTTGCTGCGAGAGAAAGACGCCGTTGATGGTGCAGATCAAAATAAACGGCAGCGCCGTCGCGATGCCGCGTTGCCGCCGGACAAAAATATATGCAAGGAAAAACGAAGCTATCAACGTCATCGGCCAGACCGCGACGAGCCGCTCGCCACGCTCGGACGCGTCTGCATCGTTAAATAAATAAATGACCGGCCAGACAAACGGCACTGACATCAGCGTAACGGCAACCACGGATGGCCAGCGCCGAACACCCGCATCCTGTCGGAACAAAAAAGCACCCAATAAGAACAAACCGAGCCATAATGCCAGCAGCGGCCCGGTGTATATCGCGAGCATTTCATTCACCGGCGGCGTTCGCCGCAGCATCGCGAACGTGAGCGTCCAATATCTGTAATTTTCGATGCCGAAAGTGTTTTGGACAATCAAAGCCGCGATGCCGAGACCGACGATCGATCCTGCGAGTAGCAGCAGATACGGCCTGACCGGTGTTTTTCGCCACAGCCCGGCAACGACCATCACCAGCAGGGCGATGCCGGTGCTGCCAAGAAATGCGAGGCCGATATTCTGTTTGAAAAACAGAGGCACTACAACCAGCATTCCCACCAGAAATGTCCGCACATTCGGAAAACCTTTTGCCTCAAGCCGACACAGCAAAAATATAGATAGCACCACCACGAACGCCGTGTCCGGATCGTAGAACGGATGCGGGAAAATGCAGTAAACACCGAGAATCGTAATCGGCAGCGAGAGCAAAAATGCAGTCAATCGCGGACGAGGCAGACGCTCGTGGAAAAGATAGATCAATATCCGCCAAGTAAGAACCGTCGCGAGCCCGGCGACGACACAGCAATAAACGATATGATGCCAGTAAATGGCGCCCGTCCATTTGATGAGCGCGGCCTGGGTCAGAAATGTCAGCGGCGCGTAAGGAAACGGAAAATCCCGATAGGGCATGTCGCCCTGTGCCATTCGGGCGGCGTTTTCGAGCACACCGCACAGGTCGTAGAGCACCGTCAGCCGTGTATTTTGCCACCAGACGACCGCTGCCGTCGCTGCAAACAGGACCAGTCCCGTAATGCAATCGATTGCGGGCTGAGAATACTTGTTCGTAGACTGCTCTGACAATTTGTTAGTTTGGTGCCAATAGCTACTCTTCCCTTTGCGGCTTAGCGGCTTTGGGTTGAAATTTCTATCTTAACTCTATATCTTCAAAAAGACTTTCTCCCGATACAGTACCCACATCAAAAACAGCCATATCAACACAAACGAGACCCCAAAATACAGCGAGGCATCAACCGGAGCACCGAGCGGCAAAAATACGGAGGTAAATATCCGCTCCTGCAATGTCATCGTTTGATCATGCGGTGCCTCAACCTCGGCGATCGACAAAATGGTAACGGCGACCGTCGACCCAACGTAGAGCGCGATGGCGTTTGAGCCAAATATCACGAATGGCTTTGCCCACCGCTTGTAACCTCGCAGATCGACTAGCCAATAACAGATCGCCAGAAAAATAAGAGCGAGTCCCGCTGTGTAAAGCACATACGAACTTGTCCACAGCGTTTTGTTAAGCGGAAACCAAGCGCTCCAAACCCAGCCGGTGAAAGTCAAAACCACGCCGGCTAAAAGCATCCGAGCGACCTTTCGCAAGCCGTCCCGATCCGACCGCAGCCATTGCCCGGCGAGGACGCCGATCAGCGTCGTCCCGATCGCCGACAGGGTCGACAGCAGCCCGTCAGGATCGTAAACCTTTGACTGGTTCCAAATGTGTTCGGTGGTCAGTACGACCCGGTCGATGTAGCCCGCGAGATTGCAGGCCCGGTCGTTAAAGGTCGTCACCTCGCAGCCGGGAACGTTGATCAGCGTCATCAATGCCCAATACCCGAGCAGTACCAAGGCGGCAATTGTAGCTTGACGTTTCCAGTTCGTATGCAAAAATATCAGGGCCGCCACCAGATAGCAGATCGCGATCCGCTGCAAAACACCCATTATCCGCAGGGTTGACGGTTCAAACCACGCGGCGGTCCAGATGTTATAAAAGGGGAAGATTTCGAGTAAAATGCCGAGGGCAAATAGCAGTCCGGTGCGCTTGATTATCTTGAAGTAAACCCCTCGATCAACGGTTCGCTCATCGACACGTTTACCAAGTGCAAAACTGATCGACACCCCGGCGATAAAAAGAAAAAACGGAAATATCCAGTCCGTTGGCGTCGCGCCGTTCCATCTCGCATGTTGAAGCGGCGGATAAATCGCGTCCCATGTTCCGGGGCAATTGACGAGCGTCATTGCCGCGATCGTCAGCCCGCGAAAAATGTCGAGCGACAGCAGTCGGTTGGGGATCGGTCCGGGCGCGGAGGTTTCTTCCGTCTCCGGCCCCTGCGACCGACAACCACCTAGCCACAAGCCTCCAAGCAAAGCCGTGAAGGCAAATAATTCAATCACATAACGCTGCTCCGGGTTTTCGACCGACGACAAAAACGCGATCCGCGGCAGTGTCATTAAGGCGAGAAGCACCAGCCATCGAGACATGTTTCGATCTTCGCTCATCCGCCATAAAACCAACGCACCGCCGATTGCCAGCAGCGTATACGCCCACATTAGCAGCGTAAAAAACGGCAGCCAGTATTGCTGATTTACGTCGTAGTCGAGATCGCGAACCGGCGACATTTGACCGCCAAACGGGTAATAAAGCGAATGGGAATCAAACCACAGAGCGGCAGCTCGTTTTGCGGGCACAAACAGGTAATACCTCAGCGGCGAGCGACTGATGCGCTCGTCGGCGATGCGGCCAAACTCAGCGTCGATCTCCGGAGTCATCTTGACGACGTATTTCTTGTTCTCATCGTCGTCAGATTGGTCTTCGGACGAATCGGGCTTGTCAGCCGTGCCGGAGTCGCTGTTTGTATCGGCTTCGTCCGGCGAATTGTCGCCACTGTCATCGCCGCTATCGGCATTGTCCGAGGAATCGTCGCTTGTCTCAGCAACGGGTGGCGGATTTTGAGCTTCGCTGCCGGGCGGATGATTATATTGCTCTATCAGGGCCTCGACCCGCGCCCGTTCTTCGGGCGAATCAAAATTTTTCGGCGGTATGACGCTAATATTGATCGGCTTCTCGCCGAGATTCCATTGCATCGGCTCGATAAAACGCGAATCGTCGACCCATGTCCGGAGCCACCGATAGTATCCCAGCGGCACAAATTCGCCGGGCATATCGGCGTGCGCGGGCGAGATCGGTTGGAACACGCCGAAGAGCCGATAGTTGCGCATCGTCCACGGCGTCAGGACCAGCACAAAGATGGCGGAAAATACAGCTCCTTTCCAGACAGCTCGTAGTAGCCGTCGGGAGAATTTCGGCGAGTCCGCGTCAGTCAGAAAAAGCTCCGAGATCACGAGCGTCATCCCGATCCCGGCCGCAAAGAGGCCGTTGTCCGGACGCAAAAAAACCGCTGTTCCCGCGAACAGTCCGGTCAGGCTCCACCACAGAAACATCTTTCGATTGCCCGTCGCTTTCAGGCCGAGCGTCGCCGTCAGCGTCATCGCCGCCATCAAAAATGTGGTCAGCGTCTCGGTCAGGATCGTCGCCGTGTAAATGACGATAAATGGACATAGCGCGGCAAGCAAAAACGCCAGCAGGCCTTTCTTTCGTTTACGCTCCTCGTCCCCCGTCCATAAAAAGGCGATCAGACCAATGATCACGCATGTCCCGGTATCGAAAACCGCCTGGACGATGCGGACAGCCGTATTATTCTCTTGTCCAAAGATCGAATATACGCCCGCCAGGAATAGGGGATAGCCGGGCAGTCGGATCAGGGTCGGGGTAAACGGGGCCTCGGCGTCGGTCGAATAGACGCCCTGTTCGAGCAGGTTTCGGGCGAGCCGGGCATAGACGACACCGTCGCCCGGATCGTCATTCGCGAGGAAATACGCGACGCAGACCCTCGACGTGAGAGTAAGAAGAACGAGAATTATTACGACCGCCCAGGGAAACCATTTCTTTTGTCGCAGTTTCTCTAACAAGTTTTCACGAATTGCTGTTCTTGGCGATCTGCCGAATCGCTCCGAGGTGATACGCCGTGTGGGCGACCATGCCCATCGCCATTCCGACCCGCTCGCCGCTCCAACCCGGCACCTCGGCCACGCACACGAGCGTGCTCTCGTAAGAACGCCGTACGCTCTCACGCAGTGCGTCCCACTCCATGTCGTTGACCTCGTCGATCAGCCAGCTCGCGTCCCAATTTACTGTTTCGGTGCGGCCGTTTATGAATTCGCAGAGGCGGTCGAGGTAAAATTTGGCGTGCTCGGTCTGGGCTGCGACGGTCGTGCCGTGAAATTCGGCCGACGCCGCAGCCGCCGAAATTTCACCTAATGTCGCGAATATCCCAACCCCGCGATCAAGATACGCACTCGCCTGGCCCTCGGGCGATCCTTCAAACGTCTCGCGCAGCAGATAGGCGACGCCCTCAACAAACTGCTTCGCCGGTATAACGTTATTTTCTGTTTCCATTGTGCTAACCTCTTCCTCGAATGTTAGAAAGCGTAGAAAAATTTCTCAACGAACTTTCCGCAAGCGCTAAAAACGGCTCACTCGTCAAGCTTACTTTAGGTAATTATAAGGGTGCGGACAAACAACTGCAAAAAATCAACATCCGCCTGATCAAGACAAGTAAAGGTATCCGGCTTTTCTTTCTGTACCGTCACGACGCCCGTGACATCGCGAAGAACTATTCGATTTCTGATGGCCAGGTGTTGATCAAAAAAATGCTCGGTCGTGAATTTTTTAGCGGCCACCTTTTTACGACAAAAAACGATCTCCATCTCGACATCGGCCGTAAAAGCTCACGGCTGAATGTCGGCAAGCCGACCTTCAAAACAGCACCGCCGCTCGAACACGACCGGAAGAAAGAAAAGTTGATCGATCCGCACGGCGTTTACCTTAATGCCCTTGGCATTACGAACACCAATGGCGAGGTCGGATCGCAGCAGCAGCACAAATGGCGACAAATCAATAAATATGTCCAGATATTGGCAGATCTGGTTGACCAATCCGATCTGAAAGACCGCGCATCGCTCACGATCGTCGACATGGGCTCCGGCAAGGGGTACCTGACATTTGCCGCTTACGATTATTTCAAAAACGTACGCGGCATCGATGTCAAAATGACGGGTGTCGAGGCCCGTAGCGACCTTGCCGGGATCTCGAACGATGTTGCCCGGGCCAGCGAATTTGACGGGCTTGAGTTTGTCGAGGCGACGATCGATTCGTTCGTTCTCAAAGACGTAAATATCCTCATCGCCCTCCACGCATGCGATACCGCCACTGACGACGCCCTCTTTGCGGGCATCAGGGCCAACGCCGATCTCATCGTCGCCGCGCCCTGCTGTCATAAGGAGATTCGTCCGCAGATAACTCCGCCGCCAATGTTCAAAGGCATCCTCAAACATGGCGTTATGCTCGAACGCGTCGCCGAAACCGTCACCGACGGCCTGCGTTCGCTCCTGCTCGAACGCGAGGGCTACGCGACTCGGCTATTCGAATTCATCTCGGTCGAGCACACGCCAAAAAACAACATGCTCGTCGGCACTCGGCTAAAAAAATCGAGCGACAGCGCCCCTTTTGACCGGCAGATCGCTGAGGTCAAGGATTTTTATGGTATTCACGAACATCATCTTGAAAAGCTCCTAAAAGCAGGAATTGAAACCACGGATGGATTACGATAATCACAAGCAAATATTGTTCTAATCCGTCTTCATCTGTCTGTGGCTAATTTTTCTTAAGTTATGCAATACGATGCCAAAACACCTGACGAATACATCGCCGGACTTCCCGAAGACCGCAAACTAGCGATCTCGGCGCTCCGCAAGGTCATTAACGACAATCTACCGAAAGGCTTTAAGGAAGGTCTGGGCTACGGCCACATCGGCTGGGTCGTGCCGAAAGAGACCTATCCGCCCGGCTACCATTGCCCGACGTTACCGCTGGGCTTTATGGGTATCGCGTCGCAGAAAAATCATATCGCCCTGTATTCGATGTGCCTTTATGGAAATGTAAAGCAACTAGATTGGTTTCGAGCGGAATGGCCAAAACATTCGAAGAAAAAACTCAACATGGGCAAATCGTGCATCCGCTTCACCAAGCTCGAAGACATCCCGCTCGACCTCATCGGCGAACTCGCGTCACAGGTCACGCCGCAACAGTGGATCGCCATTTACGAGAA
>JANYIL010000049.1 GCA_025362075.1 Chloracidobacterium sp. | reverse complement strand
GTTATTCGGCCATAGCGGCGATCGTTAGGCTATAATTTATGGACGTGACCTAACGGAATTTGCCGCTGGGTCACGTCCTTTTTTCCAGTGGACGTTTTTGCTCCGTCAGGCAGATTTTCAGGAAAATCTATGATGATCATGTTGATTTTACTAGCTGCACTGGTCATGGGCGGCATCTCGATCGTGGGGTTTGTTTACCTTGCACCTGCGACGGCCACTCGCACTTTCCTAAGCGTCGAACGCTGGCGCGCGGGGCTTGTCCGCAAGGAGATCGACCTTCATGATGGCACTCATTACGTTTATCTTGAGGGCGGCCAGGGCGAACCGTTGCTGCTGCTGCACGGTTTTGGTGCAAATAAGGACAGTTTTCCTCGGGTCGCCAGATTTTTGACACCTCATTACCGCGTGATCGTGCCCGACCACATCGGCTTTGGCGAATCCGCTCATCCGCCGGATGCCGATTATTCGGCAACGGCCCAGGCCGAAAGGCTCCACGCGTTCGCCCAGGCGCTGGGGATAAAGACTCTCGATGTTTGTGGTAACTCGATGGGCGGTCAGATTGCTCTGACTTATGCCGCACTTCATCCCGCCGAGGTAAAGAGCCTCTGGCTGCTGGCCCCGGCCGGCATCTGGTCGGCCCCGCCGAGCGAACTGAGGCAGATCATTGAGACAACGGGCCAGAATCCGCTGCTGATCCGAAATGAGGACGAATTTGCAAATCTGGTTGCATTGGTCATGAAAGATCCGCCGGTTATTCCGAGGACGGTACTGAATGTTCTCGCCCGCGAACGCATGCGTAACTTCGATTTGGAAGAACGAATATTCAAACAGATCGCCACGGACTCGATCGAGGAACGTGTACGAGGGTTGAAAACGCCGGCCTTGATAGTCTGGGGCGACCGCGACCGCCTGCTCAACGCCGCAACTGCCGACATCCTTCACGGCCTCCTGCCCAAATCGCAAGTCATTATTATGCCCAACATCGGCCATGCGCCCATGGTCGAACGGGCGCAACAGTCCGCCGAGGATTATCTGAGGTTTCGCGCCGGGTTGGCGAATGAAGCCCGGAAGATAGATCAAGTCATTTAGGAATTTTGTTTTTGACGCTCGCTATCCGCCAATCATCACGGACAGCATCGATATCGATCCGCCATCAAAACCCTCGACCGGAAAGGTGACCTTGTCATCGGCATTTTGTGAAGCAAGGACGTACAGCAGAGGGAGAAAGTGTTCGGGCGTCGGTGCCGAGAGCAAGGCGTCCCTGCCCATCGACTCGTAGCCGGCGAGCAGCGGATGATCGCGGGCCACTATCAGTTCACGCGCCCTCTGCCCGAACCGCAGTGCCCAATCGAATGGATCGCGGGACTGGTTTCCCCACGCAAAGGCCTCCAGATTGTGAACAATATTGCCGCTCCCGCAGACGAGAATCCCCTCGTCCCGAAGCGGAGCAAGCTCTTTTGCAAAATCGTAATGCCATTGGGACGGCCTGGTCTCGTCGATCGAAAGCTGGACGACCGGAACATCCGCATCAGGAAACACATGACACAAAACCGACCAGCTTCCGTGATCTAGACCCCAATGATCTGTATCTAAAATGACATCGGCTCCGAGTAGTTCGTTAACGCGCTCCGCAAGTTCGGGCGAACCGGGAGCGGGATACTGGACGGCAAAAAGTTCCGGCGGAAATCCGCCAAAATCGTGGATCGTCCGCGGCCGCTCCATCGCCGTCACAGCCACGCCCGGAATATACCAGTGAGCTGAGACGCAAAGTATCGCCTTTGGACGCGGTATCGACCGCCCGATCCGGGTCCATGCCTCGGTATAAACATTTGTCGAAATGGCATTCATCGGATTACCGTGGCCAAAGAAAATTGCGGGCATTCGATAAGGCATTTGCAGTTCAATTATGACATATCTTGAACTGGCATTCTGGTTATTTGCCGCAGTTAGGAGTACGATATTTCGTCACCCAAAATACGTCGAATACATTACGCCATCGGGTAGGTGGATCAATGCTTTATGAAGACCAGGATCATTTGTTTAGCTGTTAGCATAATACTCACGGTTGCAGCGGCGAATGCTGACGAGATCACCGTGGTAAACAATGTTCTCGGACCGGAAGGGCCTTTATTTGTAAATGGCAATCTTTACTATGTGGGTTGGGTCTCAAGCACGTTGTCGAAGTGGGACGGTAAAACGGTCACCGTGCTAAACCATACTGCCGGCTGCGGACACAACGGCTTGGCTCTTACGAAACAGAAAACTTTCCTGATCGCGTGTGACGATGAGCACGGCGCGATCCTCGAAGTTGACATGGCGGGAAAACAATTGCGCCGGTGGGATGTTGACGGTAACGGTCAGGAGCTAGATGGCGGCATAAATGACATTGTCATAACAGCTAACGGCGGTGCATATGCCACGCTTTCCGGTCCGTTCGTCGACCCGCCGGTGGCCGTGATGGGGAAGATCCTCTACCGCGCGCCGGGGAGCCAGAAGTGGATCCCGGTGGCGGACGATCTCAACTACGCCAACGGGATCGGGGTTTCTCTTGACCAGAAGACTCTATACGTCGGCGAAACCGTCGGAAACTGCATCCTGAAGTTCACGATAAACGCCGACGGCTCGCTGAAGCGCAGATCGAATTTTGCCCTGCTAAACCTTATCACACCGAACAAGGTCAACACCTGGTGGATCGGCCCTGACAGCATGAAGATCGACAGCAAGGGCAATCTGTACGTCGCTCAAGTGTACGGCGGCAAGATCTTGAAGCTGTCATCTGACGGCAAACTGCTACACATATTTGAGATCGCGGCAGGCACCGGCACAACGAATGTCGCGTTCGGTGACGGCGAGAAGGACCTATACGTGACCGTTGTAAAAGACCTAAACGATCCTCAGGCAAAGGGGAGTATCGTTAAGATCGCAAATGTGGAGTGATTGTAACCCTTTGCCGCGAACAAAAATTTATAACTGACCAACCAGATCAATGGAGACAGCTACTATGACTTATCGACGGATATTTATCTTTCTGCTCGCCCTTTCAATGCTATCGAGCACCACCGGCATTTTTTCGCAAACGCCTAAATACCCCGACTATCCAAGCGAAACTCCGGATAACGTCAAACCGTCAAATTACGGTTTTGACTACGAACGCCGCGACCTGATGATCGCGATGCGTGACGGGGTCAAGCTGCATAGTGTCGTCCTTATCCCCAAAGGAGCCAAAAACGCTCCGATTTTGCTGACGCGGACACCGTACAGCGCTTTGGCGCTGACGACCAATTCGAACAGCTCACATCTCGGCCCGAGCCTTTACGGATACGACAATGCGACAGACGTGATCGTCGAGGGCGGTTACATCCGCGTCATTCAGGACATTCGTGGCAAATACGGCTCTGAGGGCGATTATGTGATGAACCGTCCGCTGCACGGCCCGCTC
>JANYIL010000018.1 GCA_025362075.1 Chloracidobacterium sp. | reverse complement strand
CGACCTCGTCGACGATCTTTTCCAATTGGCCGGTCGAAACCGGGCGCTTTTCCGCCGCGCGAAACAGCCCCGAGAGCACCTTGTTGCGGTCCCAGCTTTCGCGTTTGCCGTCCTTTTTGACGACCATGTACGGGATTTCGTCGATGCGTTCGTACGACGTGAAGCGGCGCCCG
This sequence comes from Chloracidobacterium sp., assembly GCA_025362075.1. Classification (GTDB taxonomy): domain Bacteria; phylum Acidobacteriota; class Blastocatellia; order Pyrinomonadales; family Pyrinomonadaceae; genus OLB17. The sequence continues at coordinate 2,426 of JANYIL010000018.1, read as the reverse complement.
CAGCCGAGGCATTCGCGGCGGCGGCGGATCGAATCGCCGTCTTTGGCCTCGCGCGAATCGACGACCTTATCTTCGATATGTGAGCAAAATGGACACCGCATAGCTTGTTAGTCCAACGTCCAATTTTCTAATGTCCAAAGTCGGCGGCGGCCCGCCAACTAACACCTGTCTTTGGACCTTGGACTTTAGACTTCGGGTTCAAAGTCCGGCGAATCGGATTCGATCTCGCGTTCGGCGTTCTCGCTCGACAGCAGACTGCGAAAACGCTCGATACTTATATCACCACGAAAAAGATAGTATAAACCGAAAACCATCGCGGGCACGAAATAGATCAGGTGCATCACGATCGATATCGCGACCGCCTGTTCGCGATCGACTCCCAAAATGATCAGGCTTCCAGCCGTCGCCGCATGAAATGCACCGGCTGCTCCGCCCGGTGTCGGCACCAGCGATCCCAGCGACGCAACTCCCATGACGAAGGTCGAATCCAGAAAGCTCATCTGCAAACCGAACGCCAACAGCACCAACCATGTCGGAATCGCGATCGACAACCACAACGCCGCGGTCCAAAACGTGACCCAAAATATCTCACGCGGGCTCTTCAAAATATCGAGCGACTTTGCAAGACTTTCCATCAAACCGAGAAAAAGGTCGCGTAAGCGTACCGGAATGAATTTGCGGTCGGTCAATGCGGCGAAAAATTTTATGATCGGCACCGAATACCGGTGATAAATAAAGAGTCCGACAAATCCGGCTACCACGGCAACGATCATCAGATTACCGACATTTTTTATCGAGGCAAATTCAGACTCGTGCCCGACTGGCGTTCTGAACCAGATCAAACTGATCGAGAAAAACGCGATCAGCGACGCCAGATCAAAAACCCGCTCGACAAAAATGGTTACAAGAGCGCTGCTCGGCCTGACCCTTCGATCACGCATCGGCAGCCACATCGGCCGCACGATCTCGCCCGCACGGCCGACGATCAGTATCGCCGCAAATCCGACCGTCGTCGTCGCAAAGAGGTCCCGCAGCCGCGACTCTGTGATCGGCGCGAGCAGCACCCGCCATCTGACCGCCCGCAAAAAATAGCCGATGCAAATTCCGATAAACGCAAGCGTAAGATAAAGCGGATCGGCCTTTTTCAGGCTGACAATAACTGCCCCCCAGTCCAAATTCCGGCCAAAAAACCAGAGAATAAAGACCGCAAACAAAAACAGCAGAATAAATTTTATGTATTTGCGCAAAGTGGTCTATGTAGAAACTCAGAATCAGGCAATAAAGACAAAAGATACCAAATGAGCAGTGAATAACGAATAACGAATAGTGAATAGTGCGGCAACCATAATTCCCAAATTCGCTGTTCACTATTAACCGTTCACTGTTCACTGTTCACTATTCACTGTTCACTATTCACTTTATTGATCCAAAATGTGTTCCCAAACGGACCAAAACGCGTCCCAAACGTACAAAAAGGCCCTTTAACGAACAGCAATTTTTCGTATTTTGGCGCCGAACACCTGCAGCCGGTGAAATTCTCATCCCGTGCGTCAACTCTTCAACTCGCCTCATTTCAGAAACATGATCATCGCCACGCCTGCGTCGACCGCATCTCGCGTTCCGGCTTCGTCACTGACGGAGGCGACCGGGTTCATTCAAAAGGCCTCGTCACATCGACGGGGCCTTTTTCACCGCCCGTGTTAATATGTGTCGTATTGCGATCGGCAAGTCCGGCCAACCCTTAAAAAAGTAAGTATGCCAAACCTCAATCTAACTGCGGCGATGCGGGCGAAGAACGACGAGTTTTACACGCAATATGGCGATATAGAGAAAGAGATAAATGCCTATCTTGAGTCCAACCCTGATGTATTTCGCGACAAAATAATTCTGCTGCCTTGCGACGATCCTGAATGGAGCAATTTTACAAAGTTCTTTGCACAGAACTTTGAGACCTTTGGGCTAAAGAAACTTATCAGCACGAGCTACGCCGAAGACAGCAAAACCTACGGCGTCGGCACTCAGCCGAGCCTGCTCGAAATTGGCGATCCGAAGTACGACAAAAAGAAAACCAAGCTTAAGGGAAAAATATTCACGCTCGACCAGGACACGAACCGCGACGGCAAAGTAGATGTTGACGATTTGCAGTGGCAATACCTTGATGGCGACGGAGATTTTAGCAGTCCCGAAATAAAAAAGCTGCGTGACGAAGCCGACATTATCATTACCAACCCGCCTTTCTCGCTGTTCCGTCAGTTTTTGGCGTGGATCGTGGAATCAGGCAAAAACTTTTCGATAATCGGCAACATGAACGCGATTACCTATAAAGAAGTTTTCCCTTTGATCAAGCAGAATAAGGTGTGGCTTGGGCCAACTATTACAAGCGGGGATCGTGAGTTTCGAGTTCCCGATTCATATCCAATAAATGC
>JANYIL010000012.1 GCA_025362075.1 Chloracidobacterium sp. | reverse complement strand
GTTTCGAGCCGCTCGATGTGCTGCAATCGGTCTATATGATCGTCAAGCAGATCATCGAGGGCCGGGCCGAGATCGAAAATCAATACGGCCGCGTCGTGACGCGAGACGGCAACCGCAAGGCTCTGGAAGCGTTATCCGAGGTCTTTGAGCCGCGTGAGTTTTTCGAGTGGCGCGGCCTCGGGTCGATCGCTCACAGCGGGATGAAACTTAGAAATAAATATGCGGCATTTGACGCCGAATTGAAGTGGAATGTTCCCGGCCTCCGCGTTGCCGACCCGAAGGCGTGCCAATGCGGTGAAATACTCAAGGGCGTGAAAAAGCCGTGGGAATGCAAGGTTTTTGGCACAGCGTGTACGCCTGAGACGCCGATCGGTTCGTGCATGGTCTCATCCGAGGGAGCCTGCGCGGCGTATTATAATTTCGGGCGTCTATCGAAGGTCGCTCAGCGGTCGGGTGTTCAGACTGTTTAACCGGAAGTAGCAAGGGGGAATCAAAATGAAGGAGCTGAGAACGGGAAATGTAATTAAGGGAGCCGTCGCCGGGTTGGTCGGCGGCCTTGTCGCGTCGTTCGTAATGACGAAATTTCAAACTTTGCTGACGGCGATTGCCGAAGGCGATAAAAAGTCGAAAAAGAAGAGCGGCGGCGAGGACGAACCGGCAACGATAAAGGTCGCGAAAGAGATTTCAGAATCGGTTTTTGAGCATAAGCTGACAAAAAACGAAAGAGAACCAGCAGGCGAGGCTGTCCATTACGCGATGGGCGCAACATCCGGCCTGATGTACGGCGTGGCGTCCGAGATCACGCCGATGGCGACGCTCGGTGCCGGTCTGCCTTTTGGGGCGGCGGTTTGGGTGATTGCGGACGATGTCGTGGTTCCCGCTCTCGGGTTTTCAAAACCTGCCGCCGAATATCCGCTTTCGACACACGCATACGCGCTTTCGTCGCATTTGGTTTACGGGCTGACAACCGAGGTGGTGCGACGGACTGTGCGAAATTTATTGTAAAGGAAAATGGCCGCAAAGAGCACATCAAACGAACCTAGCGAGAGCGAGATTGGCACCGGCGAAGAAACCAAAGCTGAGTTGATGATCAGTAATTACCTCGGCACGGGAATTCACCTCTTTCTGTCGGCGCTGGCCGTACTCTTGCTCGTTGCGGCGGCGGTGGCCGCATTTGATACGGTAGTTAGGGATTTCCCAAAACTGTGGGCCGTGCAGCAGGACGAATACGGTGTTTTGCTAAAGATAGTCGATAATCTATTGCTTGTCGCGATCACAGCCGAGTTCGGACTGCTGCTTTTATTTCGCCGCTTAAGTGCGGCCGTTGAGGTCGTCATCTTCGTTCTGGCCCGCAAAACAGTCAACCCTGAAATTGCGGCCCTCGATCTGGTTTTGTGCGCGGGGGCCATCGCCGGCCTGATCGTTATTCGATTTTATTATTTGCCCGGAAAAACTACCTGAAATGAACGATTCATTCATCACAAGCCCGCTTTTTGAGCGTGTCGAGCGCGCCCGGCGGCAAAAACACAAGATCCGCGAAACGCATATCACGCTCGCCCACGGCAGCGGTGGTCGGGCGATGCACGATCTCGTCGAGGGGCTGTTTCTCGAATATTTTCACAACCCGATGCTTGATAAGCTCGAAGATCAGGCCGTTTTTGAGGTAAATGGCTTCAAACGAATGGCGTTTACGACCGATTCGTATGTTGTCGACCCGATCTTTTTCCCGGGCGGCGACATCGGCGCGCTTTCGGTTCACGGCACGATCAATGATTTGGCGATGAGCGGTGCTCGTCCGCTTTATTTGTCTGCGGGCTTCATTTTGGAAGAGGGTTTTCCGATCGACGATCTGCAACGAATAGCGGCGTCGATGCAAAAAGCCGCTGAGGAAGCTCGTGTGCAGATCGTAACCGGCGATACCAAGGTCGTTCAAAGGGGAAGCGCGGACAAGCTTTTTATAAACACCTCCGGTGTCGGCGTGATCGAAGCGGACGTAAATATCTCGGCCGCTAACGCACAGGTTGGCGATAAAGTGATAGTCAGCGGAACGATTGGCGACCACGGCACGACTGTCATGATCGCGCGTGGCGAACTCGATCTGGAGACTGAAATAGCGAGCGATGCGGCTTCTCTAAATTACCTGGTCGCGGAAATGATTGACGAAACAACGCAAGTCGGCCGGGAGGATGCAATCCATTCGCTCCGGGATCCGACACGCGGCGGCGTTGCGACGACGCTAAATGAGATCGCTATGAATTCGAACGTCCACATTGAAATTCGCGAAGATCTGATTCCAGTCCGTGAACAAGTAAAGGGTGCCTGTGAAATTCTTGGGCTTGATCCATTATATGTAGCGAATGAGGGAAAGCTGATAGCGATCGTTTCTCCTGAATTCGCAGCCGCGGTCTTAGCACGTATGAAGAAAAACGAACGCGGCCTCGGATCCAGCATAATTGGCGAAGTCAAAGCCGAGCCGCGGGGAATTGTATCTCTAGTGACAGGCTTTGGCGGTACTCGAATAGTTGATATGCTCGCCGGCGAACAATTGCCTCGAATTTGCTAACCGATGGAGAAATAATAGTGCATACCGAAGGTTTGAAACCGCTTATACGCATCGTCCAGTTGGACGCCTGTGAAGGTTGCGCATTACGTACTTCATCCTTCACTTTCTTGTCAGCGATAATATAACGGTAGGCAAATGGAAACGAAGTGTTATGATATGGTGTGGAATGTAGCGTTTCCTGCCAGGACGATTGACAAGCCAAGTCAGGGAAAGTTGGTTGCAGGTTGGTTGCACTTTCCTGAATCAAGGCGAATCATGACCGATCAGACTGAGAGTGTAAAGTGTTGATTTTAGGATGTTTTGATAGATTTTGACAAAGTATGAAAAGCACCTTGGTTCGCTTGGGGTGCGAGAGGTCGCTGGTTCGAATCCAGTCGTCCCGACCAATAAACATAGGGCTTTCGATGATTTTCGGAAGCCTTGTTTTTTCTTTGTTGGTTGCCGGAAGGTTACAGTCTCAAATTTTGGTGCCTTTTTACGCCCGGGTTTGGCAGGTTTTGAGAACCTTTAAGTCATGACCATATTTAAGACCAACCCCGTTCTGGCTGCCAGCTCATTAAAAAGAGATTCTTGGCTGCTTCGGCTTTTTTTCTACCTGATCCGCCACCTGCTCACCATCGACTACAGGAGTCGGGTTAACTGAATACATTTTGGCGTGCAGTCTCAGAACCAAAAATTGATTCAAAAACACTCCGACGCCAAGAACCCCAATCCCAAAGGCGGCAAGCAGCGGGCCAACCATTCGCGAGGGCGAATCGCACACCGAATGACTCTCACAGAATTGCGTGCCCATTAGGTGCATCAAAACCAAGAGCAGGATAACGAACACCGTGAAATAGACGAATGACGTCCACATCGCCCACGCACTGCGGCTCATCCATAAAACGATATTTCCGATGAGTAGGAGTGCTCCTGTCGACGCAATCAAGGAATAGACTCCCGTTCGTTTGTTAAAGTTAAAGGCGTCCCAGGCACTTCGCGGGTCACCGATGCTTTGCAGCCACGTCCACGAATAGTAGGTAAAAAAAGCCATAACAATAATGCCGATTGCCAGGAGGCACAGATAGATTTTGCTCCACATATCGGATGTTATAGCATGAAATCGCGGTCGGAACCACCTCCATTAAAAATCGGCCACCGATTTCGCGACGCAGATAAGGATTTCCTATCCGCGAGATCCGTGTGATCGGTGACCACTTTAACGGGCGTTAGTTCGATCCGCTAATCGAGACCATTCCGACTATTCCGGCTTGACCGTCAAATAGATAGTCTGGCCTCGACGTGAGATAAGCAAGAGGACAGGCCTACCACCGGAAGAACTCAGGGCCGCCTGGACGTCGGCTACCGTTTTCACCGGTTTCTTATTGATCTCAAGGATCACATCACCGCGTGAAACTCCCTCGTCGGCGGCTGGGCCGTTTGGATCAACGTCGGTAACGACTAGTCCTTCGTTTGAGTCAAGACCAAGCTGTTTCGCTACCGCCGAGGTGACGGGCTGCAGGCTTACTCCGAGTTTGCCGCTTTGATTTTGCGGCCCCGCACCGTTTCCGTCATCGCCCTGATCGGGGCCCGTCTTTTTTGCCGTGGAGAGGTCAAATTCATCGAGCTTTGCAGTCAGTTCAATTTCCTTACCGTCGCGTATTACTGTCAATTTCACCTCGGTTCCAGGTGATGTTCCGGCAACCTTGTTTCGCAGAACATTGCTGTCCTCGGTCTTATCGCCATTGATCGCTGTGATGATGTCGCCGCGTTTTACGCCTGCTTTATCGGCCGCTCCTCCCGGTTTAACGTTGCTGACAAGGACACCATTTCGCTCCTTGATCTCAAGAGCTTTGGCAGTGTCGTCGGTAATGTTTTGGATGTTGACACCGAGCTGGCCGCGATGGACCTTGCCGTCTTTTTGCAGTTGTTCGGCCACCGATTTGGCCATATTTGAGGGAATCGAGAAAGCGATACCGATATTGCCGCCGCTTGCTCCGCCGGGGGAAAGGATCTGCGAATTGATTCCGATCAGTTCGCCGTTAAGATTGACGAGTGCTCCGCCGGAATTGCCGCGATTGATCGGGGCATCAGTTTGCAGGAAATCCTCAAAGCTCTGGCCATCGCTAAGACCCGTCCGACGGCCCTTCGCCGAGATTATCCCGGCCGTTACGGTCTGACCGATGCCCAGCGGGTTTCCGATGGCTAAAACAATATCGCCGACTCTAACCTTGTCCGAGTCACCGAGAGTCAGAAAGGGCAAGTTCGTTGCCTCGATTTTGATCACCGCCAAGTCGCTGGGTACGTCAGTACCGACGACCTTTGCCTCGTAGGTCTTGTTGTCACTCATTGCGACTGTTATTTTATCGGCTCCCTCGACAACGTGATTGTTGGTCAGGATTGTGCCATTGGCGTCAATCACAACACCCGAGCCGAGCCCGCGCTCGATCTGCGGACGCTGGTTCTGCTTTGGCGCAGGCATTCCAAACTGTTTGAAAAAATCATCCCCGCCCGGAAATTGGACTGCCGGAGCAGTTTTTTCTTTATGGTCGGCTTCGATCCGGACGACGGCCGGCGACGTTCGGTCGACGACGTCGGCGTACGACGTGCGCATGCCGTCAACCACGACGGGCGGAGGCGGTGCCTGAGGTTGAACAGGTGGCGGTTCGCCGCCAAGCAGGCTGGTTTTACAGCCGGTGGCGAACGCCGACGAAATGATAAGTAGGGTGAAGAAAAAGTGCTTAATTGACATCGAGCGATACTCCCAATAAATAATTCTATTTCAATTTTATTCTATCTTATCCAAGCATCAAGAATAACTATACTTTTTACGAGAATAAAGACCCGGTTGTTCTGTAAAAATTACAAAGTAGACCAAACGTAAAATGCACAATGCACAATCCGGGAATTGCGCACTGTGCATCTTCATCATTATTCAGGTTTTACGGTACGTCGATATTCATATCACGACCTGAGAAGGTAAACGAGGGGCGTTTGCGGCCTTTCATGAATTTAGCGGCTGTTTGCGACAAGGCCGTTATTATCATCGGCAACGCGATCGACGGATCGCACGGTACGTAAGCTGTTATCGCTCCGCGCAGAAGCTTGCCAAACACCGACGTGTGATGGCCGCCATACGAGGGAGTACGGATGTCCAGCGGGGCTGAATCGGTCGTTATGGAGATGGCGTATTTATGTCCGCGAGGCGTGGTTCGGGTAATATACGATGCGACCTCGGCGATGTTGATCATACTCTGGCTGCCGGTGCTGCCAAGCGTAATGATGCCCGAGTTTCGTGTTTTATGAGCGATCTGCATCATTTCCAAAGCGTCTTGCGAGGTATCGAATG
>JANYIL010000195.1 GCA_025362075.1 Chloracidobacterium sp. | reverse complement strand
GAGGTAATTCTTTGCGGTCTGATAGGTTATATTCAACAGTCGTTGAATTTTAGCCGGCTCGTCTGTGCCGCACGCCTCGATGAATCTGGCTACATAATCCGGGTTTTTGTACATACCTTCCATTCCCTACTTGACAGAATTATATGATCGTGTAATATTTTATACAATCATTAACATTTTGATTATAGCGAACGTGACGCTTAGTTCAAAGTGCTGTAATGATGATTCAAACAATTTATCGACTTTCGCGGCTGCACACACCCCGTGTGCGACGCGAAAATAGAGGGAGACGGTGTGGGAGACGTCTCCCTCGCCCTTTTTAAAGAGCATTTCCCGCCGCGTGCCCTGACGACCAAGCCCATTGGAAATTGTAACCACCGAGCCACCCGGTCACATCGACCACCTCACCGATAAAATAAAGGTGCGGCCGCTTCTTCGACTCCATTGTTTTTGACGAGAGTTCGGCGGTCGAGACACCGCCCAGCGTGACCTCGGCCCGGTCGTAGCCCTCAGTTTCGCTAAAACGGACCCGCCAGGCGCTGATCGTCTGCTCGATCTTCTCGATTTCAAGGTTTGAAAGTTGGTTGAGCGGCTTATTGGCAAATTTCTTTTCAGTTATCGCATCGGCAAAACGCTGTGGCAACAGGTTGCCGAGAAAATTTGCGAGCGTTTGACGGCTGTCGCGTTTAGCGGCGATCAGGGCGCGTACGTCCGCGTCGGGCAGCAGATTTATCGTCACAGGCTCGTCCCGCCGCCAATAATTCGAGGTTTGTAGGATCGCCGGGCCGGAAAGGCCACGATGTGTGAACAAAATATTTTCGCGAAAGCTCTGCTTTCCGGCCGTAACCCGCGAATCGATCGAAACTCCCGCCAGCTCACCAAATTTTTCCCCGGCCAGAACCAGTGCGACCAGCGAGGCCCTGGTCTCGACAATTTTTAGCCCGAATTGCGTCGCTATCCGATAACCCAGGTCGCTCGCACCGATCTTTGGGAATGAGAGCCCGCCGCAGGCAACGACCAGCTTCTCGGCGGCGAATACGCCGTGGTCCGTCTCGACCTCAAACCCGTCCCGCCACCACACGTCATGCACGCGGCAACCTGTCATGACAGCAACCCTCGCTTTGCGGCATTCGGTAACCAGCATGTCAACGATCTGCCTCGAGCTGTCGCGGCAAAACAGTTGCCCCAGCTTCTTCTCATAAAACGCGATCTTGTGTTTCGTGACCAGCTCGACAAAATCCTGGGGAGTGTATCCGGCGAGAGCCGACTTGCAGAAATGAGCGTTTTGCGAGAGGAAATTCTCAGCCCGCGTGTGAATATTTGTAAAATTACACCGCCCACCACCCGAGATAATGATCTTGCGGCCAACCTCGGCGTTATGCTCAATGACCAGCACCTTTTTACGCCGTTTGCCGGCCTCGATCGCGCAAAATAGCCCAGCCGCACCGCCGCCGATGATGATGGCATCATAGATCATGGGCGATACAATTTCTTCTTGACTGTTATTAGCCTATCAACGATCTCAGGCTCATCTTTCAGTTCCGCAAGCGGTTTAAGCTGCTCAAAAATATATTCCCATTCCAAAACGGACTGGCGCATTACAACCGACTCGACATCGGCCCAATCTTTCGTTCGATCGGCAAAAGCTTTAAACACGATTAGATCTTCAGCTGAACAAGTTTTTAGATTAATGTTTGGAGCGTAGGAATGATAAGTTGCACGTTGGATTGCAGATTCTTCAAAAGGGATCGCTCCAAGCGAGATGTCAATCCCAATTTCACCGCCGCTCACAAGAAGCACTCGACTGCTGAGAGCAAATTGGGCCGCGTCCTCGCGTCTCGGTTTATAATGTTTCAAGACCTCTTCAATGTAGGGACCTTCTTCGAAAAAACCTGTGAAGAGAGTGATGTCAATGTCAGTGGTGACCCTCGGCTGACCCCATCGCTGCAGAGCAATGCCGCCAATAATGCAGAAACGCCAATTCCGAGACGCCATAAAGTCTTGGACATCTTGGGCTAACGCCAGCAGTGGTATCATTTTAACTTCATTAGTTTGAAGTATCGCTGTTGTTCTACGAGTCCTGTAGTCAGAGACGAACCCCGAAATGGCAGAGCGGCCTCAAAGGCGTCGGCAAGAGCAAGCATCGAACGATGAGTGTCTGTGGCCCGCAATTCTTTTCGGCTGAATTCCAGAAGATCCGTTTCCGCGCTCTTCCAACCGGCGACCCATTTAGCCAAATCTTGAGATGTGTTTCTCACCGGACTATTATACCAAATACCGTTCTTTCAGCACTCCAACATGATGCGTCACATGGCCCGCCATGATATATGTCAGCGCCCGTGACGAGATTCCCACGCCGCTGGCGGTGCCCATCCGGCTCGCGTTTTCGTCCGAAAGATTGTTGACCATCAGCAAATTCGAACGCCGCTGAAGGTCGAATTCTTCCAGCAGATCGGCGAACGACCGGTTTTTAGCGTTCGACGTCGCTATGTAGTCGTCCTGCTCAAATCCCTCGATCGGCGTCTCGTCGCCGCGTGAAATCCGCAAGATTCGATACGCAAAGATCCGTTCGCCGTCGATAATATGGCTGAGCATTTCTTTCAGGGTCCATTTGCCCTCGGCGTATGCGTATGTGCCTTTTTCTTCAGGCATTTGAGAAAATATCGCGCGTAGCTCAGCCGTTTGTGCATCCAAAACGGGGAGCACATTGTCGCCTTCGATCAGCGAGATGTATGTCCTGTAATATGGAGCAAATTCGTTTGTTTGGGGTCGTTGCATAATGCGGTATAGTATCAAAGTCATCTAAAAAGTTCCCTGAGAATGCAAAGTTATGAGAACGATCTTATTGTTTTTGACGATTGCTTTGGCTCTGTCCGCTCACTCGGTGATCGGCCAACGTGGCGGCAAAGCAGAACCAAAAGAGATCAAATTTGGTGCCGGCCAATCTACTGCGAGGGTGGTCGGCATACTGTCGAGCGGTAAGGAAGCTAACTTTTTATTTAAAGCGCAAAAAGGTCAGGAAGTAACGATCCGCAACCCGCGATGGACCATGTTTGATTTTCGCGTGTATAGTGAAGAAAATTTTCCGGACGGTGATTTCGATAGTTCGCCGTCCTATACCTTTGAGATCCCTGAGACCGGCAATTACCTTTTCTTTGTCCGCAAAAAAATGGCGTCGCCCCACGCAGCAAAATTTTCGATGACTGTTACTTTAAAATAAACCGGTTTAGATAGTGCGCATCAAACGTCGGTCAGTGTAAAGTTTATAAAAATAGGAGTTTCCCTAATGAAAAAAGTTTCGTTTCTTTTGGTGGCCGCATTTTTCGCATTTGCGGCAGTTTCAACATTTGCTCAAGGCGGCGGCAAGGCCGAGGCAGGCCGGATCAAGTTTGCAAAGGGCAAATCGATGACGACGCTCACCGGTACACTCAAGGGCGACGAGGAACAGGAGTTTGTATTTGGAGCAAAAAAAGGCCAGACCGTTTATGTGACAAATTCCGATTCCGATAAGTTCGCTTACCGTCTATTCAACGACGATGTGAGCCAGGAAAGCACCGATCTCGCTACCCCAACGATGAAATTTGTTGTTCCTGCAACCGGCGATTATATGCTGTTCGTCCGGCGGTCAAGCCCAGGCACTCGCAGTGCGAAATTCTCAATAACTTTCGCGATCAAGTAAGCCTGTAATAACGAAAGTAAAGGGAAAATACGGACTCTGCCTTCTTTTTTACCTTTTTATTTTTTGCTTTTTACTTTTGGTTTCGCGGCATCTGCGAATGAGATGTCGTATATCGCATACTGCTCCCAATCGTTGTAATCAAAGTGCCACCATTCGTTGACGTTGACGGTAAAGCCCTCGGCTTCCATCATCCGGCGAAGTTTGTCGCGGTTCGCCCGCTCATCGTCGGTACCGCCTTTATAATCGGGCGCGGCCCGGTCGGTGAATTCGTCAAAATCGGATGGCATCGGGACAAGTTTTCCGGTTTTGAGATCGTAGATGCTCATATCGACCGCGCACCCGCGGTTGTGCTTTGAGCCTTTAGTTGGGTCGGCGACATATTTTCGCTTGTCTCCGGAGACGATTTCCCAAAACAGCTTGGTGATCGCCCACGGCCGGTAACCGTCAAAGATCACGATGCCCAAGCCCTCTTTTTTCAGTAATTTATGGACATGAACCAACGCCTCGGCCGCCGGCCGCTGTAAGAACGCCCGTGCCTCGGGGTAAACCGCCCGGCCGACGAAATTGTTGGCTGTGGCGTAACGAATGTCGAGCTTTATTGTCTTGTCGAGCTTTTTGAGTTCTATCAAATCGGCCTCTCGTTTATTGTCTTCCTTCGGCGGCCCGATTTGAGCCGACGCATAAGAAAAGAGGATAAAACAAAGAGCCGCGACCGCAAATCCTGGAAAATATTTTCGCCTCATCTAGTAATTTTAACCGCCGCGGAATTGAAAAGGGCTCGCAAAAACGCTATTTTTTAGTTAATGCAGGAAGAGCCGCAAAAGAAAACTTGCCCCGCCCGCAAATGGACGAAACGCGTCGGCCTCGTCGCATCGCTCTTTTTCCTCGCAAAAGGACTGCTTTGGCTCGGCATCGCTGCCGCCGGGGCATATTATACGCTAGGCAATTAATTCGGTTTCTTCGGCGTCGGTGACGGAGTTGGGGCTGGCGATGCATCCGGTTTAACGTCGTCGTCGAGGATCACAACCTCACTGCCATACTTCTGATAATCCCTAAATTTGATCAGGTTGCGCGTTTCAAAGACGTTGCTCTTTTCGCGAAATGACAGCCGCACGTCCGAGATCGAGGGCAGCAGATATTTTCCGTCGGTTATTTTTACCCAGTCGTAATCGATGTTTCGCTTGGCCGTCGTGATCGGAAATCCGGCCGGTATCTCGGTCGCCTCGCTCTCGATCCGCAGAACGCGAAAATTTTCGCGGTCGATCCAGATCCGCCCTTTCATGCCCGCGATCGTCGAATCTGTCGTGTACCCCGTTGCCGAGATCACCTGGCGGGCACGGTCTTTCGTCACCGAAAAATCAAACACGATCGCTTTTCGCTCGCGGATCACATCGGTGTCGACAACCGCAAATTTGGTCTCGCTCTCCGGCTTAAAGATCGTGGCAAGCACGGTCACGAATTCCCCGGTCGAACTCGTCCCCCCGGCCTCTTCGTAAGACTGCTTTGACTGAACGTTATTTTGCAGAACGCCATTCATCGAGAGCAGCTTGTAATCTTCCTCGCCCGACGAGCGGTAGCTCACTGCGACGACAAGCCGGTCAAGATTACGAAAATTCCCGGTCCCCGCATATGCCGCCGACCGCTGGATCTGCTGCTTGACCACAAAATCAGGCATTTCGCCGACCGCATCAAGCGTATTTTGCCGCGTCTTTTCCAGAGCCTCGGTCGCTTCTTTCGCCGATGGCGGTTTTGTCGCGACCGGATTCTCTTTTCGGCGGCCCGCCTCGTCTAAGGCCCGCTTTAGCTCGTCGTTGTTCGCCCCCTTAGAGCGCGTCAGGTCGCGAAGCCCGTCAGTAACGACAAAATCGATCCCCCGCCTTCGCAATGCCTCAATAATGTCTGCCTTCCCGCCCGGATCCTTTTGCAGGGCATAGAGCATCTTGACATACTCCGCCTGCGTCAACGGCGCCCCCTGCCCAAGTATAGATTGAACAAAACAAAATATTATGAATACAAAAACGTATCTTTTCATCTCTATAATTGATGCCACGCTACAATAATACGTTGGTTACGGCCCACGGCGTACTCCTGTTTTGCGTTGAGCGATCGACGGGCAATATTTGAAAACTATCCGGACGAGACAATGCCTTCTTCTACAAACACATCGGCTATCGGGGTGCTTTACAGGACCTTTTCATGGCGTTCTAACATCTTTGACGGTCGGGGTTGACTTACTTTTGCCTGACGGCGAAACTTACTAGCTTATGGATCCTTCGCAGGCTTCGCCTCTTATCTCGCTGTCGACTTGGTTGTGGCTGTTTCCGATCACTTACGTTATACACATTGCCGAGGAATACTGGGGCGGTGAGGGATACGTTGCGTACTTGTATCGGCTGCGTGGCGTTACCATAACGCCGAAGCGATTTCTGATACTGCAATTGCTGGGTTTTGGCTGGATGACTGGGCTTGTCATTATCAGCCAATTACTAAATTTTCGCGAATTTGTCCTTGCGATGCTCGGAACGGTGACCATGCTCAATGGCATCACCCATTCGATCACGGCAATCAGGCATCGCGGTTACGGACCAGGGTTAGTTTCGTGTGTTCTGACGTGGATTCCGCTCGGCCTCCTGACGTTGATATTCATATTTCCGCATATGGCACTCGTGACGTTTGTTGCCGCCGTTCTCTGTGGCGTGGGGATAATTGCATTTATTATGATATTCACGATGCGCGGCGGAAAGTAGATTTAGATTTCAATTAGAAAAAGGGTGCTTTCCGTTTGGAAAGCACCCTTTTTTGATTGGTTCCACGCAAAAGTTAGAAGCTGTTCGCGCCCTTAAAGCCCTTCATTGCCTGTTTCAATCCCCATGTAACCACGCGTCTCGTATTGTAGCAATACCCGAGGATGTAGTTGCAAGTTGAGAGGCAATGCTTGGTGCATTCCGTCTTCATCTCGTTGAGCTGGTTGCGGTCAAATTTGTGAGCACCTACTACGCCCCAATCGTGTGTCGCCGAGTACATCGGGAAGCACGGGGCCAGTGTACCGTCTGTGCGGATGATTAAGCTGTGCTCGCCCGCTTCGCAACGCCAGTCAGGCACTTCACCGCGTACCAGCAGTTTCATGTCTTCCATGTGCTGGACAGGATTAGCCATCTGGTAACCCTGATTGAGACGCAGATCCTGCAGGTAGTCGAGTAGAGCATCTACCTTCGGCCAATCTTCCTTCGTCAGGTAGGTTTCGTTTTCGGTTAGATGTTTGAAATGGTCCTGCTCGGTCATCGGCGTTTCGTTGACGTGATAATCGGTCGCGATGCCGTTGTCGCGGGCGATCTGGGTCAGTTCCTTAACATCGTCCATATTGTTATGACAGATGTTGATGTTGAACATCACCGAATATCCATAGTAACGCTGACGTTTGATCAGGTACTCAAACTGCGATTTGATCGGCTCAAAAGCCTTAGGCAGCGATTTGCGGTGCTGCACGGAATCGACCGCGAGGTTGAACGTCGCAATACCGGCGTCGCCGAGCTTGTCGATGATCTCGGGCGTCATCAGGCGGCCGTTGGTCGGCAGGTACACAAAAATATCGCGCTTCGCACTGTAATCAACGATCTTATGGATAAAGTTTGGCCGGAGCAGCGGTTCGCCGCCCATCAGGGCAAGCACACGTGAACCGATCGAGTGGAGCCAGTCGATCGAACGCTTGGCTGTATCCTCGGTCATTCCCTTCACGCGATTGTTGTACGACCAGCAATAGTGGCAGTCGTAATTACATTTCCAGTCCGTAAAAAGGTATGGAATGATCGGTCGCAGGTCCTTCGAATGCCAGCGTGATCTGAAATACGGGGCGCCCCACGTTTTCCAGGCGCGTTTAGCGTTTTCCTTCCGGTACTCCTTCATCGTCTTTTCGACGGGATCTATGTGTTGCGGATACACAGGTTCCGGGAGCACTTCTTCCCCCGGTTCGAATACGGGCCGGGCCGGTTCCTTATAAAGGATCTGGTGCAGCTTCTGATCGATGCGATAAGCAGGTGCATCAGTACCGGTGTGAACTTTTTCTGGAGCGTCTATCATACGTACCTCTCTAATCTAATTAATTCTAATCTATTTAATGAATGCGGCTAAGTCTGTCAAATTACCACATAAAGATTCCATTTGCAACCGTTTATACTAGCGCAAACAAATCCCGTTTTCATCCGTCAACTCAAAATAATCTAATATTTTTGCTTATCTATTTAAAATAGAAATGATGCCGAGACTTTCCTTCACACGGCATCGAAAATTTGCAACATTTCCGGCGCTAAGGACGTGAAAGACTTGCGCTATTTTTCGTGATAAGATTTTGAATCGCGAACTCAAGCGTGTTTCCGTTGTTTTAGTTAGTATATTTTAAGGTGATCACTAAGTTAAATTTAGCTACCAGCCCGTTTCGCAATCGGCTATTGCCGTACCTGACGGCGGCCTTTCTGCTGCTTTTGAGCGCGATAGTCGGCATATATTGTCTGACGCGTTTGAACGACAATCGAAAGCAGAACGAACTCCTGGCAAAGGCGATCGAGGAACGTCAAATCGAGATACAGCGATTAAAAGGCGAGGGTGAAAAGGTCCAGCAACTGCTGTCGCCCGAACAAAAGGCAATGCTCACGGCCTCGCATAAGCTTGTTGCTAACAAAACGTTCGGCTGGTCGCGACTGTTTTCGGATCTGGAATCTGTCCTTCCGGGCAGCGTTAGCGCCTCGCGCATATCCGTCAATAACATATATCAGGACGGCAACCGCATCAAGGCCGAACTCGAGCTGGGTGTTATAAGCCGCGATTATCCCTCGGTGATGTCGATGATCGAGAATATGAATAATTCGGGGCTTTTCCAGGCCGAGCTTAGAAGTCAGGACCTGCAGAAGAATGAGCGGGTCACGTATTCGGAATATACCTTTCGGATCATTTACAGCCCGACGACCAGTTACGCCTCGGCCCCGACGACCGACATTGCTCAAAACCAGCAGGGAGGTGGGCAATAATGGCCGAACAGGAACCAATGCCGGTCGAACCGGTCGAAAGCGTTGAGCCGGTTGAGACCATCATCATCGAAACCTCGTCTCACTTGATCCCGCCGAACAGGCCTCGTAAGGTCTATGCGGGTATGTGGGGCCCGTTAGAGATCAGTGCCGTTGCTGCGGGTACTCTTACAATGCTGGCGGCCCTCATCGTCTATTTTCTGGTTGTGATCCCGTCTAATCGTGAGCTTGCTCAAAAAAGATCGGACGCAGACCGTCTCGATGCCGAGCAGATTTCCGCTAAATCAAAATATGGCGAGATTACGAATACTCAGGACCAAGTCACAAAGCTCGTAACGAGCGTTGACGATTTTCAGACGCGATTTCTGCCCGTCGCGACGACCGGCCAGGCGGCGTTGTATCAGCGGCTTAATGGATTGATGGCGGCCTATGACCTGATAAATACATCGGGCCCCGATTATGCTCCGCTGGCGACCGCCGACCTTACACCCGGCCAGCAAAACGAAGAAGAAAAGGGCCGTGCAAAATTTCGCAGCCTGTTTCCGGGTGTGTATGTCACCGTGACGCTCGAAGGCTCGTACCAGAATTTACGTCGCTTTATCCGCGAGATCGAGACGGGACGCGAATTTATTGTGGTGAGCACGGTCGAACTCGCCCCCTCCGACAGCGAGGGGAAAAAAGATCAGTCGCAGCCAAACACAACAGCCGCGAAACCGGTGTTCCCGGGAGGTCCGCCTCTCTTTAACCCAACAAACGGCCAGCCGATGCCTAAAGGTATACCGGTCGGGCCTGCTCCACCGCTTGTGCAGACGCCGGCCCAGCAGGCGTTGGCGAAGAAGGGGAAAATGCACGGCGAAGTCGTGAGCCTGCATATCGAACTGGCGGCCTATTTCAGGCGAACGGGTTTTGTGCCGATGTCGACGGCACCGGGATCGGCTCAACAGTAGTATCAGCGAAGCAATGGGATTGTTCGAAGGGAAAACAGCAACCGAAAGAAATAAGATCATCGCCGCCGGCGTGCTCGGCCTTGTCGCGCTGATCGCGCTTTACATGGCGTTTGGCCGGGGACTTTTTGGCAGCAGCTCGTCCGCCGCAACAAAAAGCTCACCGACGCCCCGCCCGAGCGTTGTGCCGCCCGCAAACACGGGCACCGCCGCCAAGATGCCGACGACCAGTCAGCAGGACTTTGAATATCAAACGACTGCGGTCGATTATCGGCCGGGCAGCAGCTACGCACCCGATCCGGGCCGCAATATATTTGCTTTTTTCGAGCCGTGTACGCCGGGTAAGGATTGCCCGCCGCCGCCAACCCCGAAACCGACGCCTACCCCGATACCGCCAACTCCGGCCCCGACACCCGTAATGCTGATCGCGGGCCTAAATCCGGGTCTTGTATATGCGGGCGTAAAACCATTCAAGCTTGAGGTCAACGGCGACTATTTTACGCCTGATTCGCATGTTTATTTCAATCAAACTCAGATGCCGACGACGTTTGTCAGCCCTCAGAAATTGGTCACGGACATTCCAACCAATCTGGTCGCATCCGAGGGGGCGCGGCAGGTCATCGTCCAGACCGCGAACGGTGTCGTGTATTCGAACCAGTTAATAATGACCGTCATGCCCCAGCCGAAACCAATGTTTCAATACATCGGTATGATCGGGCGAAAACGTTATAACAACGACACCGCATATTTGGTCGAGCTGGGCAGAACGGACCCGTTTGCGGCAAGATTGAACGACGTTATCAAGGGGCAATTCAGGCTGATCGATATTTCTCCTCAGGAGGTTGTTTTTGAGGACATCAATCTTGGTTTCAGGCACCGGGTACCGATTACCAAGGCCACTGCAGGCGGCTCACCTGGTGGCCCTCAGCCGTTCGATCCCACACGAGGCACGATACCGGGAATTCCGGGAAATATTCAACCATATAACCCGGTACAGGCCGTGCCAAGGCGAAGTCCGGGCGATAAGGGGGACGTAGATGACGGTGATGGCCGACCATAAAACGAAATCAGAAGAAAGCGGTATGACGCTATTCGCCATTATGGCGATAATGGCCGTCTTTGCCGTTGGTTTGCTCGCCGTCGCCCCATCCATCCAACAGGAAGTCGAGCGTCAAAAGGAGATCGAGGCTATAGCCCGCGGCGAAGAGGTCGCCGAGGCGATCCGCCAATATGTCGAGTTTTATCGGGGTACTAAGCTGCCGAATTCGATAGACGACCTGCTCGAGGGCCTGCCGCGAGGCACGCAAAAACGCCAGATCTTACGAGCCTCAGCCGCGATCGACCCGCTGAGTGAGGACGGGAAATGGCGACTGATCCGGGCGGATATCCAGACTCTCGGCCCGTTTGCAAAGCGGGTGCTCAATTATAACGGCGGGACGCTGCCGCCAAACCCCAGCCCGACATTCGACCGCTACGCGATAGTCGTCGTCAATTCGATCAATACGGGCACGGACGCCGATAACGGAGACCTGGACGACGCCGGGGTGCAGGAAGATGTGACGGACAACACGCCTTTTATCGGCGTCGCCAGCCAACGAAAGGGCAAATCCGTTATCGCCTATTATGGGATAGAAAATACTTCGAATTGGGTATTTACGCCCCTCTTTCGCGGCACCGGCCGGGGCAACACCTTCCGGACCATCACGCCGCAGCCTCCGGGCGGCGGTAACCGCCCAGTGGGCAATCGCCCTGGCCGTTAAAGCAGGTTCGGGGCGGCTAGCTCCTACTTCGTAAAATCAAAAACAATGTTACAAAACGCCTTGACGCCAATATCGAGGCGGCTGTCGTCGATGTAGAAATCGGGCGTGTGGTGAGCGGCGGTGGTTTTCACGTCTTTCCCCTTCGGCATTCCGCCGACATTAAAAAAGAACGCAGGGGCTTTTGATCCATAGTACGCAAAATCTTCCGCTCCGGTTACCCATTCCGTATCGATCACATTTGCCTTGCCGGCGGCCTTTTCGAGCGAGGGAAGCATTTGCTTGACGAGGGCCGGGGTGTTGTAGGTAACCGGCGCTTTTGTGTCGATCGTGACCTCGGCGGTCGCACCCATGCTTTCGGCGATCTTGGTCGCGGTCAGCCTGATCTTGTTGTGCACATCTTTCTGCATTTCCGAATCGAGCGTGCGGATAGTGCCAGCCATTATGACCTCTTCGGGGATTATATTTTCGCGTATGCCGGCTGACATTTTGCCGACTGTGATGACGACCGGGGCCTTAGGTAGATCGGACTCGCGGGCGACGATCATCTGCAATCCGGTGTAGATCTGCGTCGCAACCGCTATCGGATCGGTGCCGAGCCACGGGTATGCACCGTGCGTCTGCTTGCCGTGGATCTTGATCGAAAACCAGTCGCTCGCGGCCATAAAAGCTCCTGACTTGTATGTGATCGTGCCGATCTCTTTCTGAGCGTTAATGTGAATGCCAAAAACGGCGTCGATCTTCGGATTGTCCATCACGCCTTCCTTGACCATGTCGGACGCACCGCCGGTCTCGCCTGCGGGAGCTCCTTCTTCGGCGGGCTGAAAGATAAAGACGACCGTTCCCTTGATCTTTTCCTTCATCCCGGCTAGCACTGAGGCCGTTCCCAGAAGCATGGCAATATGCGTATCATGGCCGCAGGCGTGCATTACACCGACCTTTTGACCGTTGTATTCGCTGGTCACCGTAGATTTGAACGGCACATCCGTCCGCTCAGTGACCGGCAACCCGTCCATATCAGCCCGCAGGCCGATCACGGGTCCGGGCTGCCCACCCTTCAAAATGCCGACTACGCCCGTCTTGGCGACGCCGGTTTTAACCTCGATGCCAAGTTTTCGCAATTGATCGGCAACGAGCTTTGAGGTGTTAAATTCACGGTTCCCAAGCTCAGGATGCTGGTGGATAAACCGTCGCCATTCAATGACCTGAGGCATGATCTTGGCCGTCGCGGCGTTGATCTCGGCGCTCATATCGACAGCAAGTATCGAATTAAATAAACAAAAACCGACAAGGCATACGGCAAACATTCTTTTCATAGGATTATCTCCGAGATACTGGAATGTTTGTAATTGTATACCGAACGGTGAATAAGACAAATTGAAAGCTGATTTCGTTCTGGCTTTCACAGAGGCCGTTACTTTTTCTTGAAATACGTCCGGTCGGCCACCATCCATTTATCGGCGTCCCAGAGCCGCATATCTAGCTTTATACCGGTCTGAATTTCGGAGTATTGCTCGGTCGTAGCGGGCTTGCCATCGGTGAAGAATTTGACCTCGGCCGAGACCCAGCCTTTGCCGGATTTGACGTACTTGTTGAACTGGGTTTCCTGCACGCTCTTCTTGTCGCGGCCGCCGAGCTGGATGAGCCTCACGAAGAGGAGATCTTTTTTAGTGACCCAAAACTGCGGTGTCGTTAGATCACCCTGCTTTGCTCCAACGACGTAAACGTCATTTCCCTGCCACTTTTCCATATGTACGGTCCCCATGTCGATACCCATTCCTTTTATCTGAGAAAGGGTCGTCTCAACCGGCTGCATGTAAACATCGAAACCAAGAACAAGCAGCGGGTGAACAAACGGGCGCTTTCCGGTTTGTTTGCCGTCTTTGAACGAGTACAGCATGCCATCAGCAAATAGTATCCCGTTTCCCTTGTCCGCGGGATCAAAATCGATGCGGAGTTTTCCCGGTGCATTCAGGGCCTCATGCCAGATCTCATCCGTGGAGGTCCCGTCGGGTTTGTAGGTGGTCGTGACCTGTTTGAAAGTGAGAGTTTGATACCACTTGCCAAGATATTTTGCGTGCATAGCGGCGATTACCTCGTCACCCGTTTTTATGTCCGCCGCGAGGATCGGCATCGCCATTAAAAGCAAAAAACACAATAGTTTGATAGATGTCATTTCTCCGTCTCCCGTAACTTATGCACTGAAAAAACCTGGGGTTAGTACGATACCGTCAGAAAAAGGTTTCCGCTCATCCGACTGGAGCGGCAAGCAAGGATGCTTGCGGCTCCAGTCGAGTTGGGAATCAATTCAAAAGGGGTGTATGATGGCCTCGTCCGGAGGTTGCCGATGGGTCTTAACTATTACGCACTGCTGATTTTTGCCCCGCTGCTGGTCCTGACCGGTGTTCTGGGCTTTATTATTCCGAAGGAAAAGGGGCTGACGAGCGGCGCTCCGGCGTACAACGTGTTTCACATCATCTTCGGTTTCGCCGGGATAATGGTCGTGACGCACCACTATGATCAAATCCGGTTATTCAATATCGGCTTTGGCGTGATCGATTTGTATCAGGCGGCGGCCAGCCATCTGCATATTTTTCCCGAAAAGCAATTTAGATGGAAAAAGGCCGATGACGTTTTGCACGTGGTCATCGGCCTTGCTCTGGTTTTGATCGGAATCTTCGGGTCGACTCCGTAGTTTATTTCGTCTTGTATTCGGTGATCTTATACAGTTCCTGGTCCTGCGGTTCGGCAAGATCCTTGCGAACAAGCAGGACCAGGTCGACCCCGGGACGAAGCTGATAAACGCCGACGTATTTATAGTGGGCCGAGTAACGCTGGATAACCGCGGCGTCCTGATCGTTCTTTTTGGCGACTATCATTTCCGATGTTGACGCATCGACCAGCGCTCCGTTGAAATTGGCGTGCGAATACTTGAGCATGTACCACGTCAGGGGCCAGTAATCGGGCGTAACATACTCGACGGTCGCGTCCTTGCCCTTGCCGCTTTTTTCGGCGTAATGATCGATTTGAGCAACCATCTCGAGAACTTGCCGCTTTGTGTGGGCATAAACATAGCCCATTTCTTCGTCGTCGTAACGGACAAAGGCGATCTGATACGACTGATAGGAAAGCACGGCGATTCCGACGGCGGTCATCACGGTCGCAACCCATTTGAGCGGAAGGTTTTTCGACGAGATCAGCTCACCGAGGCCGTAGCCGGCAATGATACACATCGGCAGGAGATAGCTGAGAGCGAGCCACGGGGTCTTATAGGGAATGATGCTGTACGCCGCAAAAAGTCCGATAGCCCACAGCGCCACAAACATCGCAACGCGATTTTTGCCCTTTATCAAAGCCACAAGGGCACCGAGAGCCGAAAAGATCAGGATCGGCGACTCGACCCGCATTCCCCACTTCAGATAGGCGTAAAGGCCGTTTTGCGTGTGATCCTTGTTGCCCGTTTTGGTCCAAATCGCGTACGCCTCAAAGGCTTTGCTGACACCCTCGGCATACGTAAAAAATGACGTGAAAAACAGGATGCTCAGATAAACGAAAACCGTTGCCACCGCCGCGATAGCGAGGATCATATCGGAGCGCTGGCCGAGACCCTGACGAAAATTCGTCCAGGTTGCGGCAACGGGCTCGACAACCTCCGTTTCGTTTGCCCGGCGAAGGTCGACGACGAATAATACCCAGGCCGCGACCGCCGCGACCATCATGAAGATTATCGAATAAAAAACAAAATTCTCGGGCGCCCGGTAGGGGCCGTAGAAATAGTCGTTCATCCATTTCCACATGTCACCAAACACCGAATAGGAATAAATTAGAATCGCGATCACCAGCGCGTGAACGGCGACCACGATTTTAAACCAATTCTTTTCGAACACCTCGCTCTGCCTTATCGCCCGCCATATCCAGATACTGAAACAGGCGATCGCCATCGTGCCGAGCGTAATGAACGCCGTTTCCTTGGTCGCAAACATCAGCGCCGCCGAGGCTGACGCCAGTAGGAGATAGACCGGCCGGCCCTCGTCCCACGTCAGGATCATCCGGACGACAAAATAGACCAGGACCGATTCAACAATAAAAAACGCGATCCGCATTGACCACAGGGCTGTGGTGTTGTCGCCCCCGATAAATTCTGCAAGGCGCAGCCCGGACGGCAAAAAGCAGACCAGCAGGATCAAAACCATCCAACCGGTCGCAAAATAACCGGCCCGTCGCTTTTCGATAAAAAACAGCACCGAAACAACGATCGCAAGGCTCAGAAAAACGAAAAAGATCTCGTGGATAAAATACCGCGAGATAAACACCATACCCGGCGACAAAGCGAGAAACAGCGCCCCCAGCAAAGTGCCGTTGCGGCCAAGGTATCGCTTAAGAAACAGGGCCAAAACGACCGTTAGCACGCCGAAGATGGCCACGCTCGCCCGGATCGCGTAGGTCTCAAGCCCGAACAATTTCACAAAGGGATATGCCAGGTAATACAGTGTCGGCCCGTGGTAGTTGGCCGGGTCGTATTTATAGACGCCGTCCCTGACCAGGTTTGTAAGGAAAAATCCGTTGACGCCCTCGTCGTGATGCAGCGGTTTGAGCGAGAGCCATGCAAACCGCATGAACGTCGCGATCAGGGTTACAAGGGCGCAGCCGATCAGCCACACACGATCTTTTTGAGGCCCCTCTGCATTAACAATCTCTACTTCTGATCCGTTTTTGTCCGTATCCATCTGTGGCTAATTTATTTTGTAGACTTTAAATTGTCCGGCTTCCGCGATGATCGAATATTTCTTAAAAAATTCCTCGTTCGCCTTCAGCGTATTTCGCTCTTCGGGTGAGACGAGTACATATTGAATATTGTATTTTTTTAGGAGAATATCCGCCACACCGCCACCGTTGTAAATTTGTTTGACCTCAGCCTCGCGCGTTGCGTAGTCGATGCCGTGAGACGACAAATGGCCGCTGTATCTCATCAGCGATTGCCGACCGGACAGGACCACCGCCGAATTGTAGGTCGGAGCATTTAGGAACAACGCATTTGGCTCGGTATTCCTCTTTATGATCTCAGCAACCTTAACCGCGTCGGCGTCAAAGACACGCGTCTTGAGCTGTCCCGATGCCGTCCGCCAAACGTCCAGCGACCCCGCAAATATAAGTACGGCAAAGCAAACGCCACCCGCGATCTTCGCCGCTAAATTGCGTGCCCACGCCCAGGCGATCGCGTACGCGATCAGCGGCAGAGAACCGACATACCAGTAGATCAGGATTTTGATGTTGTCCCATTCCCACGGCGCGACCTTGGCAACGTTAGAGATGAGAAAGAGAATTGCGAAAGGAACGTAGAAATAGACCAAAGTGACGCCATGACGCCGTGACGCCGTGATTTGAACTTCGGATTTATTCCTTTTCGCTGCGTCACTGCGTCGCTGCGTCTCAGTGTCAACGCCGTTAGTGGCTTTGCGGCTTTGCGGCGAAAATAGCAGATAGATCCCCGCAATAATCACCGGAATTACCAAACCGGTGTTTTTCAGCCAAAACCAAAGCACATTGCTCTCGCCCTTGTCCCAGCCGAAATGCCAGCCAAAGAATTTTGATGTCTCGGTCGCGCTTCCCGACATCGACCACAGCAGTTCGGGTACGGCAACAACAGCGACGCCGATGCCGAACGTGACCCAAATCTTCCACTGCGCTGGGCGCATCGCAAACAAAAACGCCGTGACGACAAAAAGTACCGCTAGGCTGTGCAGATGAATAAGCACCAATGTACCCGCAAGCAATCCAACAAGCAGAGGTATGGCAAACAACGGTAACGACTTCTTATCCTGTTTATCCTGTCCATCCCTGTTAATTTCTTTTTCTGGGTCCGAGTTAAAGATCTTCCAAAGATACCCAAGGACGAGCACTGTCAGTGGCATCCCGAGCAGCAGACTGCGCTGGGTGATGAACAGGACAACCATCGAATTGCCCCATCGAAACTGATCGTTGATAGTGTAGTCCTTAGGCAGATGCCAGAGCAGATCGAATATTCCCTTGCCAGAACTCCAGTAATCGTTGAAGAACCACAAAAAGCCGAGCCCGCCGCTCAAAAAGAGCAAAAACGGAACGATCCGCCCGGCGAGTTTGCTGCCAGTAACCTTTGCCCCAAAGCGTTCGAGAATTATCAGCAGCGAAAACGCCCACGAAAAATTCTGCAATACCATCGCCGACCTGACATCTGCACCGAGTTTCGCAAAAGCCGCAGTCAAAAAATCCGCGATGAACGGGTACGAAAATCGCGCTCCGGCCCATGACGGATTTTGCGGCGGAAAATTATTGCCGTCCGTAAAGCTAAATATCGCTCCGAGGTGGAACGGCAAATCGCCCAGGTTTTGCGATCCCCCGGTAAAGATACCATCCTTGGTCTCGTACATCGTCTGGTCAAAAAAGAACCAGAAAAGCAGAAAAAAGAACGCGTAGTAAGCAAAACTGCGAAACCGTTTCACGTTTCCGCCCTGAAATCTCCCTTTTGCCTTTGCCCAATCATGCCGCAGCTTGACCCGCTTCTCCCGCTGCCGAAACAAGATCAGCGGCAGCATCGTTACCACCAGCGACAGGATGATCGTCACCGCTCCAAAACCAAAAATGCAGGCCGCGGCAAAAGCAACCAGGCCGAAAATTGCCGATCCGACGATATTCCCCGTCGCAAGCCGCCACATAAGCGGCTCATCGTCAGCGACGAGGTATGTGAGCGACATTCCACCGAGGGCAATGAGCGTTATTAAAAGAAGTGAGATCAACATATATGACGAAGTGAACTCCTGTCGCTTCGGAATAAGTAAGACGTGATAAGTGCGAAGTACAAGGTTTTGAACTTTTAACTTATAACATCCTACCTATCACCTATTCCGAATTAAAGTCCTAGTAAACGATATAAGTAACTAGCGACTTTCTCAAAATCGCGATTCGATTGTAAAATAAGGGTTTTGGCATCGGCCGGGAATACGTGTCTTTATGTTACAAGCAGGAATTGTTGGCTTGCCCAACGTCGGAAAATCTACTCTTTTTAACGCCCTGACCGCGCAGGAATCGGCGCTGGCGGCAAATTATCCGTTCGCGACCATCGAGCCGAATGTCGGCATGGTCGCCGTCCCTGACGACCGTCTGGCCGTCCTCGAAAAGCTTAACAAGGCCCAAAAGGTCGTGCCGGCGATGGTTGAGTTTCTGGATATTGCCGGCCTCGTTCGCGGAGCTTCTAAAGGCGAGGGTTTGGGCAACCAGTTTCTCGCGAATATCCGCGAGACCCACGCTATCATCCAGGTCGTACGCTGCTTTGACGACGACAATATCATCCACGTCGAAGGTTCCGTCAACCCGATCCGCGACATCGAGACGATCCAGATCGAGCTCGCTCTCGCCGATCTCGCGTCCGCGGCAAAACGCCGCGACAAGGCCACACGAGCAATAAAAGCCTCGGGCGATAAGGCGGCAAAACTTGAGCTTGAGATCCTTGATAAGATACAGCCATTTCTTGAAGAGGGCCGCCCGGCACGTGCCGCCGACCTCACCGATGACGAACGCACGATACTGAAAACGTGGTTCTTTCTCTCGACCAAACCGACGATCTACGCCGCCAACGTCGACGAAGAAACACTTTCCGATCCGTCGTCAAATCCACACGTCGCTGCGGTCATGAAACACGCCGAGGCCGAAAACGCCGATGTCGTAGTCATCTGCGCCAAGCTCGAAGCCGAGCTCGTCGCCCTCGACCCAGCCGAACGTGACGAATATCTCAAAGACCTCGGCCTCACATCCAGCGGCGTCGATAAGCTTATCAAAGCTGCCTATCACATGCTCGGCCTGATGAGTTTTCTCACCGCCGGCGAAAAAGAGGTCCGTGCCTGGACCATCCCGATCGGCACCAAAGCCCCACAAGCCGCCGGCGAGATACACACCGACATCGAACGCGGCTTTATCCGCGCCGAGATCATCGGCTACGACGACCTCGTCACCTGCGGCTCAAGAAAGGCCGCCAGCGAAAAAGGCCTCGCCCGCCTCGAAGGCAAAGAGTACATCATGCAGGATGGCGACGTGGTGGATTTTCGGTTTAATGTTTAGGGGGGGGAATTGAGCCAGAGCCAAGCGGCAAAGGCGAAAATTTGAGTGGACGCTGTTGTCCCTCGAATCGTTCTTTATGATCGGCCCCGAATACAAGACAACCGTCGCATGGCGTTGTATGTTTGCGTGTGGGAAAATACCCGTAGCATGAAACGTCGAGAATTTATCTATCTGGCGGGAGCGTTGCCCTTTGCGGCGAAGGCCTTCGGCTCTTCGAGAGCCGATCACAGCAAAATTGTGTATCCGGGAAAAGACGGCAAGCTCATCTACGTCCCCGGCGAGAACGGCAACACCATTCCCGATTTCTCAAATTGCGGCTACATGGGCGGCGGCGTGAAATTGCCTGATGTTCCAGTCCGGGTGACCATAGAGCCAGGAAATGGCGACGCAGGGCCGCAAATACAGGCTGCGATCGACAAAGTTTCGGCCCTGCCGCCCGATACAAGTGGTTTTCGCGGCGCCGTAGTGGTAAAAAAGGGCATTTATAAGATAGGTGCGCCGCTGAGAATCAGAACGAGCGGTGTCGTCCTTCGCGGCGAGGGACAGGACGAAAATGGTACGGTTCTGGTCGCAACGCAGAAAAAGCAGCACTCCCTGATCGAGATCGCGGGACAAAGTTTTGGCAAGCCGGTTGGGACAACCCGCCGGGTTGTTGATAGATATGTGCCTGTCGGATCTCGCTCTTTAATACTTGACTCAACCAAAGGTCTGAGCGTAGGCGACCATATTGTCGTCAAACGGATCGGAAATAAAGAATGGATCCATGAGATCGCAATGGACCAGATCAAAGTCCGACCGGAAGATCCAACCGGCACAGTACAATGGACGCCGTTCAATCTCGAATTCGACCGTTTTATTACCGGCATCAATGGCGATCGGATCACTATCGACGCCCCGATCATGTGTGCCATCGAACAGCGATGGGGCGGCGGCGAGGTTGTGCTATTTGATGATACCGGAAGGATCAGCAAGATCGGGATCGAGAATTTACGGGGTGATTCCGAATTTGACCGAAAGAAAACGGAAGTTTACGACGAAGAGAAAAAGGATAAGTATTTCTCGGACGAGGAACACGGGTGGGATCTTATCAATGTAAACTTTGCCGAGAACGTCTGGGTCAAAAACATTACTGCGATCCACTTTGGCTACTCGGCCGTCAATATCAGACAGGCGAAATGGGTAACCGTTGAGGACAGCAAGTGTCTCGATATGGTTTCGGAGATCACCGGCAGCCGCCGGTATTCATTTAATATTAACGGTCAGATGTGCCTGGTTCAGCGGTGCGAGACCGAGACTGCACGACATGCTTTTGTTCTCGGCAGCCACGTTTGCGGACCCAATGTCTTTCTGAACTGCAAGGCGACAAACTCGTACAACTCCAGCGAGCCGCACCATCGCTGGTCGGTCGGCGGCCTATTTGACAATGTTTCAGCCCAGATAGCAATACAAGACCGCCAATGGATGGGTAGCGGCCACGGCTGGGCGGGGGCGAACTATGTCGCGTGGAACTGCGAAGGTCCGCTCGTTTGTCAACGGCCGCCAACGGCACAAAACTGGGCGATCGGGCAGATCGGCGAAAAACAACCCGGTGCGTTTGCCCCTCGTCCGGACGGCTACTGGGAATCTCGAGGCCGCCATGTCGACCCGACGAGTCTTTATTTAAAGCAGATCGAAGATCGGCTCGGACCTATCGCCAAAAGAAATATAGAGCGACTATCTTGAAGCATATTTTTGCGCGCCGGGGCATCAGTGATGGGAAAGCTGCGAAATGTCGAGATCATTCCACCGCCTGATTTATGTATCGGTAACCGACACCCCGAACGGTCTGGACGATCTTCGGGTTGTCCGGCTCGTCCTCGAGCATCCGGCGCAGACGGACAATAAAATTGTCGATCGCCCGCGTATCGGTGTCTTCCTGAAGGTGCCAGACCTCTTCGAGGATCACTTTTCTTGAGACGGCCCGGCCTTCGTTCTCGATCAGATATCCGAGCAGCTTTGCCTCCATCAGGGTCAGGCGAACGTGTTCGTCGCCGTTTCGCATCTCGAGGTTTTCGAGATCGATCTCACGGCCATTGACCATGACCACGCTTGGCGTTTTGCTCTCGGTTTCGAGCCATTGGCGGCGGCGCAGGAGGCCGTTGAGGCGGGCAAGAAATATCTCAAGCTCGAACGGCTTTGGCAGGTAATCGTCCGCTCCGGCGGCAAAACCATTCAATACATCCTCAGCGTGGCCCCTGGCCGTAAGCATCAATATCGGAGTGTAATCCGCCCGCTCACGCATCGTCCGGGCAACCTCAAAACCATCCGCACCAGGCAGCATCACGTCGAGAACAACCGCGTCGAATTTTTTCGATTCGAGCGTTTCGAGCGCGACGAGCCCGTCGCCCGCGATCACCGCCTCGTACCCCTCGGCCTCGAGATTAAATCGCAGACCGTCTGCCAAGTGCTGTTCGTCTTCGACAATAAGGATTTTCATAGTGAATGGTAGGCGATTTCTGTTTACGGCAGCGCATTTCCCTTTACTCCAGGGTTGCAGTAATTTCGATGAGCTCCGATTCATCAGCGACGGAGACGGTTCGCAGGTCAATCAAGACTTGATTATCGAAAATGCGTGCGATAACCGGCGTCGAAGAATTTCTGAAGGCGTGTTCGAGCCTCAGGGCTGTCAGTTTTCGATGTTTCAGAGCGATCAGCTTTGTTTTTAACTCGACAGCCGGGGCCGCACCGCCGCCGATCGCGGAGGCTCCGTCGATGATCTCAAATTGCAGATCGCTATCGTCGCGTAGTTTTTCGCGCAGCAGATGGCTAAAACGGACGACTCGGTCTTCGATGTTCTGTGGACCCGACGACAACATTTGCAGTACTGGTACCTCACTCGTGGCAGTGCCGCGGCGGTAGGCCTCGAGCGTAGCCTCCAGGGCCGCGTAGGCGATCTTATCGACACGCAGGGCCCGGTACAGAGGGTGCGAGCGGAGCTGGTCGATGATCTCGCGCCGTCCGGCGATGATGCCGGCTTGCGGGCCGCCGAGGAGTTTGTCGCCGCTAAACGATACTACATCGGCCCCCGCAGTTATCGAATCGCTCACGACCGGCTCGTCCGTAAGGCCAAATTCGCCAAGATTGATCAGGGCACCCGACCCCAGATCTTCGTAAAGCAAAATGCCATGCTTATGTGCGAGAGTGGTAAGATCCGACAGCGTCGGCATCGCGGTAAAACCGACGATGCGGTAATTTGACGGATGAACGCGGAGGATCATCCGCGTGTCCTGACCGATGGCCTTTTCGTAATCGGCAAGCTTTGTCCGGTTTGTAGTACCGACCTCACGCAATGTTCCGCCGGATTGTGACAGCACATCGGGCACGCGAAAATCGCCGCCGATTTCGACCAGTTCGCCCCGCGAAATAACGACTTCGCCGCCGGAGGCAAAAACTGTAAGGATAAAGAACGCCGCCGCCGCGCAGTTGTTGACGATCAGTGCACTTTCGGCGCCTGTCAGTTCGACGATCAACTCCTCAGCCCGGAGCCCTCGTCGGCCGCGTTTGCCGGTTTCGAGATCGTATTC
Source organism: Chloracidobacterium sp. (assembly GCA_025362075.1). Classification (GTDB taxonomy): domain Bacteria; phylum Acidobacteriota; class Blastocatellia; order Pyrinomonadales; family Pyrinomonadaceae; genus OLB17. The sequence goes on along the minus strand of JANYIL010000195.1, from coordinate 15,039 downwards.
CAGCGTGCAATAGCCGGCGGCGTTTTCGATCGCCCGCCGCGCGTTTTCGGACAGCGGAGCACGCCCGAGATTTGTGTGGATAATGACGCCCGTAGCGTTTATTAGGCGGCGGGTGCCCGTCAGTTGTTCTGACTGCCAGATAGCGCTCAACCTCTCCTGAGCCTCCCCAAACAGGCTCTCTTGCGAACGTTCACCCTCAAGTTTTCCGATCTCCTGCCGAAGAGAATCAATGGCCCCGCGTGCGATCTCAGCGCAATGCCTCTCGCCCACCGTGGCGGCGATCTCGCGGGCCGCGTCGGAACGGAGGAGTTCGTCGACTGACGGCAAATTGCGCATTGCGGAGTTTTGAGGGGTCGCTTTTGCGGATCGCATCTGAATATCTTAACCGAAAATGAAAAAAACGTGGAAATACATTGCTTTTAGCGGTATATTTTAACTAGGGCTCGTCCCGCACCCACCTTGGTCTATATTCCAACATGGCTTTAATCGGAAATAAATTATACAGAGATCTTCAGTCAAAAGGCGACGAGGTAGCCGAGATCGATCAGAAGCTAAAGCGGCTTGAGGACGATATTCGCAAGCTCAAGATAGATTTTGACATTTATTTCAATGGTGCGGTCAAGCGCGCGCCGCTTGAGGCACGGGCACGGCTGGATTCGTATATTAAACGGCTCGCCGATAACCGCAACCTGTCGTTCTCACAGCGATATTACTTCAACACGTTGGTTGCGAGATTTACGTCTTACCGCGAGCTATGGCGGCGAATGATGAAGGCAAAGGGCGAAGAGCTTGTATAAATAAAGTGCGTTTCGCGTTCAGCTAATCTTGTCCCCGGAATCCAAACCCAAATGAAAACCTTTTTTTATATCGCACTACTGATTCTCGCGGTACTGGGTCTTACGTTCGGTTTGAGCCTTTCCTGGACTATCTATTATGGGGTCACTGAGCATTATTTAACGTTTCCGAGAATTTGGGTGATCGCCGCAATGATGTTAGCAGGACTCGGGGCGTGCGTGTTTGGTTTGAAATGTATCCTGCGCGATTTGCGGGGGAGATTTGTAAGCGTTTGATTGTTATGACGTCACATAATTTGAAAAGAGGCCGCATTTTCAGACAGCCTCTTTTTTATTTCTGTGAGATTTGGAATTAAGCCACTTTCATCACATTTTCCGCCTGCGGGCCTTTGGGGCCGTTCGTGACCTCGAATTCGACCTCTTGTCCCTGGAGCAAGGTTTTATAGCCGTCTCCATCAATCGCGCTGTAATGCACGAAAATATCCTGTTCGCCGGGCTGCTCGATAAATCCGTAGCCCTTCGCATTGTTAAACCATTTGACCTTGCCGACAGTTTTTGACATCACTTCTAAATCCTCCTAAAGCTTAAATCCTCAAAATTCTTCCACCCATTTGAGTGGAAAACAACACCACACCGTAAGCCCCCCACATCTACATGCGGCACTCCGGTGCAGTCAAAATCTATGTCGCACTCAAGTTAACCAAAAGTAACCAAATCTTAAACTACAAGATCTTCGCTTTCCCTTATTTTTGTGTTGATAGACGAAACGAAATTTAACCAAATCTGCATCGCGTGTCAAGAGGTTTTTCGCTTATTTCTCCAATTTGACTCAAAATTGACATAAAACAGCCAATAACGGAAGATAAAGTCAATATTTTTGGATAAATACACCCCTTCTTATGTCGAATGACTACGGCAAAAATGCACCGCTTTCTTATAACAAGTATCTGAAAGTTCCGGAACTGCTCGAGCTACAGGAACGGCTGTCAGAACCCGCGAGCCACGACGAGCTGCTCTTTATCACGATCCATCAGACGTATGAGCTGTGGTTCAAGCAGATCCTGCACGAGATCGACGCAACGATAAAGTGGCTCGATGAGGGACGTGCTTTTCGCGTCAATCACAGTTTGCGGGCCGTTACCGGCATTGAAAAAATAATGGTCTCGCAGATACATATTCTTGAGACGATGGCGCAGATCGGCTTTCTCGAATTTCGCGATAAACTCAATCCGGCCAGCGGTTTTCAATCGATGCAGTTTCGCGAACTCGAATTTGTCTCGGGACAGAAGGACGAGAAGATACTTGAAATTTTTAAAACCGATGAGTTTGCATACGACCGGTTAAAAAAAAGATACGCCGATCCAAGTCTCGGCGATGCTTTTTGGGCGATGCTTGGCCGACTGGGATTTGCCGTCGAAAATTACGATGAAAGGGTTGCCGCAATAGTGGTAATTTTGACCCATCCCGAAGAGCACGCCGATCTATTCAACATGCAGGACCTGCTGATCGAGCATGACGAGAATATCTCGTTGTGGCGATATCACCACGTGCTGATGGTCGAGCGAATGATGGGAATGAAACGCGGCACCGGCGGATCCGATGGCGTCGGCTATCTGATGACGACGCTGACCAAGAAATTCTTTCCCGAGATCTGGGAAGCCAGAACGCATCTGAAAGTAGTCTGAATTAAACAAATATCGCGAAAACCTCGTTCGAGAAAAGCTTGCCCTTCCGCGTTAGACGCAGGTGACCACAGACTGTCTCGACCAAACCGCCGTTACGCATTTCGCTCAGTTCGGCTTCGTATTTTTTCATCAGATCAATGCCAAAACGACGAGCGTATTCGCCAAGATCGACGCCCTTTTCCAGTCTGAGGCCGAGAAATACAAACTCCGACGCAATATCAATATCTTCTCGCATGACCTCGGCCGAATCTGCGCTTTCGATAAGGTCGACATATTTTGCCGTATCGCGCTCGTTCGCGTAGCGCTGTCTACCGTCGAACGAATGGGCCGAGACGCCGAACGCGAAAACGGGGTCGAGCTTCCAGTATTTCGAATTATGACGTGATTCGAAGCCTCGCCTCGAGAAATTTGAGATCTCGTATTGGTCATAACCGGCGGCGGCGAGACGGTCGAGCATCATCTCGTACATTTCGGCGGCGAGTTCAGGGTCGGGCGTCGGCTGACGTTTGCTGCGGAGTTGTTCCGCAAGCGGTGTACCGCTGTGGATTTCAAGCAAATAGAGTGAAAGGTGCTCAGGTGAGAGAGCGACAGCCTCATCAAGATTCTTTTCCCAATCCGAGAGCGTCTGCCCCGGCAAGCCCGCGATCAGGTCAAAGCTGACATTATCGAAACCGGCAGCGCGCAGCAGCGCAAATGTCGTACGAGCATCATTTGCGTCGTGTCCGCGAGCAAGGAGCTTGAGAGCCCGGTCGTCGAAGGTCTGAACGCCAAAGCTTGCCCGGTTGACGCCGAGCAATCGATAGCTTTGCAGCGTTTCCGGCGTGACGGTCGCCGGGTTCATCTCCATCGTGATCTCGACGTCGGCGATTACAACGAATTTATCATGCACGACTTTCAAAATGCGCTCGATCTGACCGGGTGACAACAGCGATGGCGTGCCGCCGCCGAAATAAACGGTATCAGGACTAAACGATGACAAGGCCGCAGATGAACGCAGATGATGCGGATCGGAATGAATAACTCTATCTGCGTCATCTGCGCTCATCTGCGGCGAAAACTCCGTGATCTCTTTGCACAATGCATCAACGTAGCGCTCGACCGCACCCGAATCGCGATAAACGTCGGTCGCAAAATCGCAGTATGAGCAACGCGATTTGCAAAACGGGATGTGGAGATAGATACCGGCGGCCATTAGTTCTATTCTAGGGCCATACCGAGGCGGAACAAAACCCGGGCGTTAGCGTCGTCCGTTTTAGAAAATCAATTGCCAATAGCGTTAGCTGGTGGTCGAAATTTCCCCAAACAGGCTTTAGCTAAAGTGCGTGGCCATTCTCAAGTGTCCGCCCGCCTAGTCAAGATGAAAAACTTGGCGAAGATCTATTGAAACCGGGATGTTGTCGGCATTCGACTGCATGATGTCTTTCATAAACGCCCACCAACGCCGGCATTCATCTGTCTCGGCGATCGCTGCCCAACGTTCCTCGGATTTGATCTCGGCATAACCGAAAAGCTGACTTGTTTCCGCGTCGAGAAAGATCGAATAATTTGAAACGCCGTGCTCTCTCAATACCGCTTCCAAATCTCCCCATATCGGCCGATGCCGACGCTCGTATTCCTCATGCGCGTCAGGGTTAACGCTCATTAAAAATGCTTTCCGGATCATTTCTTAATGGGTTCGACTAGCTGCACCGAGCTGTCGTTGATCTCAAATTTGAAATTTTTCAACATCGAAAACACTTCGGCCCCCGCCAGCAGCGTCGGCCCGTAACCGTGGGCCGCAAACATGCTCGTCGGGCGGTGGTAATAAAACGCCGGGTCAAAGGCCATACCCGTCCCGACACACGTGCCTTCGACCTGGCCTTTTGCGTTGACCTTGGTGCTGACCGCGTTCCATGCGAGCAATGTCATCGGTGCGTAGGCTTTGGCGTCGAGCCAGCCGCGATTGACGCCGCGAGCGTAGGCGAAGGCATAGATCGCCGTGGCCGATGTTTCGAGATAAGAATCTTCGTGGTCGAGCAGCTGATGCCAAAAGCCCGAACCTGATTGGTACGAAGCGAGCCCCTTTGCATGGGCCCTGTACAAAGCCAGGATCTGCGGGCGGAGAGGGTGATTTTCAGGCAGGACCTCCAGAATTTCGGCCTCCGTCATAAACGCCCAGCCGTTTGCCCTCGCCCAGTGAAACTCGGGATGCTCGGTCATGCCCTCTACCCAGCCGTGCATGTAGATGCCCTTTTCCTTGTTGAACATCTTTTTGGCAAAGCTCAATACCTGTTTGGCGGCCTCGTCATAATATTTCGTGTCGCCCGTCATCTTGCCCATCTGGGCGATCGCCGGAACGCCCATAAACATGTCGTCGAGCCAGAGCGTGTTCGGCTGCGGCCTGTTACGGGCCAATGTTCCGTCCGCGAGGCGATACTGCTTGTTCATTATATGGCCGATCCCGTTGTCGATGATCGGCTGTATGTTGGCCTTGCTGCCCGCCCGTTTCGCCTTGATCATCGCGGCTGTCATCGCTCCTGTGTCATCCAGGGCCCGCGGAAAAAGCAGATTTCGAAGCGGCATTTTTGCTTCCCAATCCGAATAACCGGCCACCGGTTTCTTAAATCCGCCCGCAGCGTCGGCGATGAACGACAATCGCTTTTCAGTATAGTCGCGAAAACGCGGATCGCCAGTCGCCTCGCTCGCCAGCAGCATACCGGCGTAGGTCACGCCCCATTCGTAAGAAACGATCCGGAAATCACCGCGTGCAAGTACCGTGTCAGCGTCGATCTTTGTAAGATCCGTGACCGGTGCTTCGGTTTTTCCGTTGATAAATCCGGGCGGCGTGACTAAGTTGAGGTATCCGTGAATGCGGTCGAGCACGGAGGTGACGTCTTCCTGCTTCGGGATGCCATACGGCATCGGATAATCCGGTTTTAGAAGATGCAGCGGCGTTGTTGCGTCGGTCTGGGCAAACGAGGAGTAGTTAACCGCGAAACACGCGAAACATACCAAAAATAATAAAAGGTGCTTTTTCATGCTGGGTTTCAGTTTTTAGTTTATTTCGCGTTTTTCGCGGTTCAACTCAGACGATCGTCAGTGTCAGCCGCGTCACCGACGCTGGAGCAAATTTATAGACCAGTCTTCCGCCCGCACTGACTGTGACACTCTCGTTACGCGGTTCAAGAGCGTGCGGAGCGTCGAATGTATTTCGAGCGTGGATGTCGGTCGATGACAACACACGCGCCGTCGCCGAGACGATCTTTGCTCCGCCGATATTTATCTCGGTCTCACGCGCCGCGCTGACGGCGGGATTTACGGCGGTCAGCGTGACTGTTTTTCCATTTATGGACGCCGAGCCATTTAGGCCCCAGAAATTCGTCGGTATCTCTTTCCTCTGTGCATCAAAACGCGAAAAACCGACCTGCGGCGAGACAAACTCGGTCCTGACGGCGGTCGCACCGGCGTGCGGCATGTACATCTCGAAAACGTGATAGTTCGCCGTCTCGACAAATTTGTCCTCCTGCGCCTGAAATATCGAGTGGATAGTATTAATAAGCTGTGCCGGGTTTGCCATCGCGACCTTGTCGGCGTGGCGTTGGAATGTATCGAGATTAATACCCGAGATCAGAGCGTCACGCAGTGTCGCGGCATAATCGTAAAGATATGCGGCCGGCACATTTGCGTCTTGATTGTGCCAGGCTCCCCATTCGTCGACAATTAGTTTGATGCGGTGGTCGCGGTCGGTCTCGCCCATTACGGTCCAGTGATCTTTTATCAAATTCTCCATCCGGTCGGATCGCATCAGCAGGTCGTACCATTCGTTTTCGGTGTATTCGTTCGAAATACCTTTGCCCGTTGTACCGCAGTAGTAGTGCAGGGCCCAGCCGTATAGTTTGTTTAGCTGCCCGGAACCTTTCTCGGTCAATTTTGTAAAAAACCGCCGCGTCCAGCTCAGGTCGCCACCATTCGGGCCGGAACCGACGAGCTGTAATTTGACGCCGTAGGTCGGGAGCCACGCCGTAAATTTACGAAACTCCTCTGCATATTCCTCCGGCAGAAAATCACCGCCGCAGCCCCACGATTCGTTCCCAATGCCCCAATACTGGACGTTATACGGCTCTTTGCTGTTGTTGACGGCACGCGCCGATGAAAGCGTTGTCAGCCCGACCGGGGCGTTGCAGTATTCGAGCCATTCGAGATACGACCGCACGGGCAGACTGCGAAGATTGGCCGCTAAATAAGGCCTGGCGCCAGTCAGTTTGCACAGGTTGATAAAATCGTCCGTTCCGAACTGGTTCGGCTCATATTTCTGAGGGCCGGAATTTAGCGCCTCATACTCTTTAGAGGTCTTATATTTCGTATCAGCCCAAAAATTGACGCGCGATGGGCGTTTATCCCGCGGCCCGATACCGTCTTTCCAGTCGTATTGGTCGGCAAAGCAGCCGCCCGGGTAACGGATCACGCCCGGCTTGATCTTTGCCAGGCTGTCGATGAGCGCCTTTCGGATGCCGCCCACGTTCGGTATCTTCGATTTTTCGCCCACCCAGATGCCGTCGTAAACCACGCCGCCGAGATGCTCGACAAAGTGGCTGTAGAGATTCCGGTTTATGGTGCCGATCGGCTCATTGATGAGGATCTCGACCCGCGACTCCGCCGCCTGCGAATACATCGCCCGCGGAGCGATCAAGGCCGCCGCCCCGGCCAGCGCCGTGCGGCCCAAAAACTCTCGTCTCCCAATACTCATTTATTTGAGGCTCCTATACTTTCCCCCCGAACCTTAGAAAACCGCTTAACTAGCGTTTTTCACGGCTAACTGGTATATTGCCGATAGACAAACAATTAACCTTAATTTTTAGACATGGACAAAGGATTACAATATCTTGCCGAACCGTTATTGTAATCTTTTTCTATAATATTTTACCGCAGATTACAAGTTACAGGCCATTGGATAAGATCGTTCTGCATTCGCATAAATTGGCCCCAAGCTATTTTTGGCTCCGGAAACATTAAACGCTAAGTTAACTATGAAAAAAATAGAAGCCTTTCTTCGCTCAAACTCGCCGGCTGGTATTTTGGTCCTGGCTGCCCTTCTCATCTGTGTGTCTTGGGCGAGCGCTCAGGATGCAAATAGGCGTCGTGCGTCATTCAATGACAACTGGCGTTTCCAGAAAAACGATCCGGTTGGCGCGGAAGGCGTTTTGGCTTGGGACAAGGTCAAGGATTGGGTTGCCGCGACTGGAAATGAGTTTATTACCCCGAACTTTATTAAGCCCGCATTGCCGGTGACCGTTTTAGGTGAAAACGTATCTTATACGAAAAGGAACTTCGACGATTCGGCATGGCGAAGCCTGAATTTACCGCACGACTGGGGCATTGAGGGCGATTTTAAGCAGGAACTGCCGGGCGAGACGGGAAAGCTGCCGTGGGCGGGCATCGGCTGGTACCGCAAGCATTTTAAGGTCACCGAATCCGAGAAGGACAAACAGATCTTTATCGACTTCGATGGAGCTATGTCGCACTCGGCCGTTTGGCTGAATGGCAAATTCGTCGGCGGATGGCCTTTTGGCTACGCGTCGTTTCGGCTCGATCTGACGCCGTATCTGGAATACGGAAAGGACAATGTCATCGCCGTCCGCCTTGATAATCCACCTGATTCGTCCCGCTGGTATCCGGGCAGTGGCATCTATCGCAACGTGTGGCTTGTGAAAACCGCGACTCTTCACGTCGGGAGCAATGGTACTTACATCACGACACCGGAGGTGAGCAAGGGGTCGGCGAGCGTTACCATTCGGGTCGCGGTTGATGATGAGCTGGCGGTGCCGGTTCACGCGGATGTAAAAACATCGGTCTATCGGAGCGTAAATGGACTGCGCTCCGGCTCGCCCGTCGCAACGACCACATCTTCTGCCGTTGATGTTCCTGCCAAAGGAAGTAAGGAATCCGAATCGGCCCTGAAGATCGCGAACCCCGATCTCTGGAGCCCGACATCGGCGAAACTCTACGTCGCCGTAACTCAAATAACTCAAAACGGGAAAGTGGTCGACACATACGAGACGACATTCGGCGTCCGCACGATCAAATTCGACCCCGACAAAGGCCTGCTCGTAAACGGCGAACACGTTTATGTACAAGGCGTATGCGACCACCACGATCTGGGTGCATTGGGTTCGGCGATCAATGTGAGAGCACTTGAGCGACAGCTTGAGATATTAAAGTCGTTCGGCGTTAACGCCATCCGCACGAGTCATAATCCGCCGGCACCCGAGCTGCTCGATCTTGCGGACAAAATGGGCATCCTAATACTCGACGAAGCGTTTGACGCCTGGACAGGTTCGAAACGCAAAAATGACTACTCGACGCTCTTCAAAGATTGGCATGAAAAGGACATGCGCTCATTTATCCGACGCGACCGCAATCACCCGTCAGTCATCTTATGGAGCATAGGAAACGAGATCCGCGAACAGCGGCCCGAAGGCCATCCGGTCGCCGAGATGCTGCGAAAGATCGTCCATGAAGAGGATCCGACGCGGCTCGTAACCGCTGCGGCTAACGGCGGCACGTCAGCCTACAACGGCTTTCAAAAAACCGTCGATGTATTCGGATCGAATTACCACCCTGAGGAATACGCAAAAACACATCTGACGAATCCAACTCAGCCGTTTATCTCGACCGAAACGGCTTCGACCGTAAGCTCGCGCGGCGAATATTACTTCCCCGTTTCCGATGACAAGGCGAAAGGCGGTTGGGATCATCAGGTCAGCTCATACGATCTCTACGCTCCGCGTTGGGCGATGCCGCCTGATATGGAATTTACCGGTCAGGACAAAAATCCGAACGTCTCCGGCGAATTTGTCTGGACGGGTTTTGACTATCTGGGCGAGCCGACTCCGTACGACAACGACACCGCAACGCTGCTCAATTTTACCGACCCGGCGGAACAAGCCGCCGCCGCCGCGACAATAAAGGCGGGCGGCAAGATCAAATCACCGTCGCGCAGTTCGTATTTCGGCATTGTCGATCTATGCGGTTTTCCGAAGGATCGCTTCTACATCTATCAGGCCCGCTGGCGGCCCGATCTGCCGATGGCCCATATTCTGCCGCACTGGAACTGGCCCGACCGCGTCGGCCAAATTACGCCGGTGCACATCTATACATCGGGCGACAAGGCCGAGCTTTTCCTGAATGGCAAATCACTTGGACGTAAAAAACGCGGGGCGTTTGAATACCGGCTTCGATGGGACGATGTCGTCTATCAGCCCGGCGAACTAAGGGTCGTTGCATACAAGAATGGTAAAAAATGGGCCGAGGACACGGTGAAAACGACCGACGCGGTTTCGATGATCTCAATGGGAGCCGACCACTCTGGTATAAAAGCTGACGGCTCCGATCTTTCGTTTATTACTGTAAAGGTCACCGATAAAAATGGCCTTATGGTCCCGCGTTCGAATAACCGGATCAAATTTGAAATCTCCGGCCCGGGCGAGATCATTGCCGTCGATAACGGCGACGCAACCGACCATGATTCGTTTCAGGCGACCAACCGGCGTGCATATAACGGAATGGCTCTGGTTATTGTCCGTTCTATCAAAGGCAAATCCGGAAAAATATCACTAAAAGCATCGTCGGATGGATTAGAGGGCTCGGTCATTCTTGTTTCAGCGATTTCCGGCCGTTAAATATGGGAATGGACAAAAAAAACCGATTTATCAAACCTCTTGCTGGGATAGTTCTTGCCTTGGCCGCTTTCAATGCCGCGCTTCCCTCAGTTGGCCAGACTCCGCCGCGCAAGACGATCAATTTGCCAAACGGAGCAAACCCTTTACCGAAGGGCCCGTTCGAGCCGACATGGGAATCGATAAAAGAGAATTACAAAGTGCCGCAGTGGTTCGTCGACGCCAAATTCGGGATCATGTTGCACTGGGGTTTGTACGCCGTCCCAGCTCATCAGAGCGAGTGGTACGCGACGCATATGTATAACAATCCGGAGATCATTAAATGGCATACGGAGCATTTCGGGCCGCCGGGTAAATTTGGTTACAAGGATTTCATCCCGCTGTTTACGGCGGCGAAATTCGACCCCGATGCTTGGGCTACTCTGTTCAAAGCTTCCGGTGCAAAATATATTATCCCAACCGCCGAGCATCACGATGGGTTCGCTCTGTGGGACAGCAAACTCACCAAATGGGACGCGATGGACATGGGTCCGCACCGCGACCTGATCGGCGATCTGGCAAAGGCCGCCCGCAAACAGGGGCTGAAATTCGGCGTTTCAAATCACCGGATGGAAAACTGGTCCTTTATGTATCCCAAAAACGCGGATGTAAAGACCGACCTTTTCGATCCGGCCTACGCAGATTTTTACGGCCCGCCTCAGCCGCTGCAGCCAGGGCAGGACCACATGTCCGGCAAAGGTGCTCCGCAAAGCAAAGAGTTTCTCGAAGAATGGCTCGCGCGCAACCAGGAGCTGATCGACAAATATCAGCCCGACATCCTCTGGTTCGACAACGGCGTCAACGACCGTTTGCTCGACCCGATCAAGCTGCGGCTTGCGGCGTACTATTACAACAGTGCCCGTAAATGGAAAAAAGAGGTCTCGCTTAGCACCAAAGGTGACGCCTATCTCTTTGGCACTGTAAAAGATTATGAGCGTCAATCGCGGGCTCCTAAAGAAATAACCAATTATCTCTGGGAGGTTGACGATCCGGTCCTCAACCGCTTTGGTTACACTGAGGGATCCTCAATCACAAATGTCAAAACGGTCGTCGGCCGCCTGATCGAAAACGTCAGCAAAAACGGCGGCCTGCTGCTCAACATCTCGCCAAAAGCCGACGGCACGATCCCGGACGACCAGCAGCAGCTGCTGTTACAGATCGGTAAATGGCTAGATGTAAACGGCGAGGCGATATACGGCACGCACGCCTGGACAAAGTGGAGCGAAGGCGAAAAGGACGAACAGCAATATCGTTTTTCGGTAAAGGGCGATGCACTTTACGTCTTCGGACTGAAATGGCCGGACACGCAGGCTTTAGTCAAATCGCTTGCCCTCTCGCCGAATGCCAAAATTCAGAACGTCGAACTACTCGGCAGCAACAGCAAAATCCTGTTCATTCAGGACGCGACCGGGCTAAAGGTAAGTATGCCGGCCGAGTCGCATGGCGATCTGCCGTTTGTACTAAAGATCAAAGGTCTGAAATTATAGGTAATAGTTATGTTAAATAAATCGTTGCTATCGATCGCCGTGGCGGCAACACTTTTCGCGGCGGCTGTATCGGGCCAATCCGTTTCGAGGAAATTCGACTTCGGCGTCGGCAGGGTGGCTTCAAAGGCGGTCCAGGTCGATGCCCAGAGCTCTTACAGCATGCAGAAGGGTTTCGGATTTGAGACCGGGATCGAGATCACCTGCAAGCTGGGGGCAGACAGTTGTTCGAATGATAAACCGTTCTATTTCAGCGTTGCAGTACCCGAGGGCAATTATAAGGTGACGGTGACATTTGGCGATAAAACGGCAGCAACCTCGACCGTCGTCAAAGCCGAGCTTCGCCGTCTGATGCTCGAAAGCGTTGACACGCAAAAAGGAAAGTTTGTGACCAAAAGCTTTATCGTAAACATCCGCACGCCGCAGATCTCGACCGGCGGCGAGGTGAAGCTGAAGGATCGCGAAAAGGCTTCTGAAAAATGGGCGTGGGATGAGAAATTGACGCTCGAATTTAACGGCGCTCATCCGTCGGTCAGCGCAATTGAGATCGAGCCAGTCAACGTGCCAACAATCTTCCTGCTCGGCGATTCGACCATCACCGATCAGCCAACCGAGCCGTATGCAAGCTGGGGACAGATGCTGACACGTTTTTTTGATAACAAGATCGCCATAGCCAATAACGCCGAATCCGGCGAATCACTCAAAAGCTCATTTGGTGCCAAACGCCTCGACAAAGTTTTGAGCCAGATGAAACCGGGCGACTATCTCTTGATCCAATACGCCCACAACGACGAAAAAGAAAAAGGCGACAGCATCGGAGCATTTACGAGTTTCAAAACGAGCCTCAAACAGTTCGTTGAGGCGGCCCGTAAAAAGGGCGGAATTCCAATACTCGTCACGCCTATGCACCGCAGGACATTTGACGCTGCGGGTAAGGTCACAAATTCGCACGGCGATTATCCCGAGGCCGTCCGGCAAGCCGCAAAGGAGGAAAATGTCCCGCTGATCGATCTGACCGCGATGAGCAAAGACCTATACGAAGCTCTAGGGCCCGACAAATCCGGGGCACTCTTTAAACCAGGTGACGCGACGCATCACACAAATTATGGTGCATATGAGCTGGCAAAATGTATCGTTCAGGCGATCCGCGATCAAAAACTGCCGCTTGCGAAATATTTGATAAAAGATCTGCCAAAATTCGACCCGAAAAAGCCGGATTCGCTCGCGACATTTCCGGTCCCGGCAAGCCCAGCGGTCACTGATGTAAAGCCGTTGGGGAATCATCAGGTAAAGCTGGACAGCCCCGACCGTGACCCGAAACACCATTCGGCCAAATGCAGCACACGCGGGGCAAACGACATCGGCCACGAAGGAGCAACGCTTTTCAAAGCAAACGGCAAATACTATCTCGGCGCAGCCGACGAGTACGAGGGCCGTTATTCGAGCGTCGTCGCCATCTCCGAAAGCATTTACGGCCCTTACCGGATGCGTCACGAGGCAGTTCCATCGGGTGGCGGGACGGATTATTTCAAGGACAAACAGGGTAATTGGTGGTGTGCCTTTTTTGGCAACGACGATCAGGTCAATTGGCGTGAAAAACCGGGCATCGTCCGCGTCGAATTCGCCAAGGATGGGAAGATCGTCGTAGCCAAAGACCAACCGAAATGGAATATCGCTCAGATTGCAAACTTCAGTTTACCGAACCGCCACGTTTCGCTGGCGGGTTGATCACTAACGATGATCTCAAGCTGGTCGATGGAGTTTATTTTGGTAAAAGATCATAGAAGAATAAATAAAAAAGAGGATTTTATGAAGAAAATTATTGCATTTGGTCTGTTTTTTGTGGCTTTGGCTGCGTCTGCCATAGCTCAGACACCTTCACCCACTCCCGATCCAAATCCAGATAAAACGCGGGCCGACCGCTTGCAGGCTCGGCTAAATGATTTTGCCAACCTGGCGCGTTACCGCGACGCTAACAGCAAATTAGCTCCGCCGGCAAAAGACGAAAAACGAGTGGTTTTTATGGGCGATTCGATCACCGACGGCTGGAAATTGGATCAGTATTTTCCAGGTCAGCCATACGTCAATCGCGGCATCAGTGGGCAGACGACTCCGCAAATGGTCCTGCGTTTCCGCCCGGACGTAATCGACCTCAAGCCAAAGGTCGTCGTCATACTCGGGGGAACAAACGACATTTCGAGCTATCCGGGGCCAAACGTGGTCGAAAACACTGAGAAAAATCTTGCCTCTATGGTCGATCTGGCCCATGCCAACGGCATCAACGTCGTGCTCGCCACCGTCATGCCGGTCAGCGATTACAACAAGAACGCCGCTGGCGTACCGACCATTCGGACCGTGACCCGGCCACCCGCACAGATCAAGGAGCTAAACGCCTGGATAAAGAAACTCTGCGCCGAGCGTGGTCTTGTTTATCTCGACTATTTTACGCCGATGGCCGACGAAAAGGGGTTGCTAAAAACCGACATCGCGGGCGACGGCCTGCACCCGAATGCAAAAGGCTACGAGCTGATCAAACCACTGGCTTCGGAAGCGATCAACAAGGCTCTGAAAATGAAGCAGAAGTGAGCAGAGGATTGAAACCACAGATAGACACGGATAAACACAGATCAAAAAATTTCTTTATCTGTGTTCATCTGCGGTTTTTCTCTTGGCTTTGAATTTTCATTTAGAATGGTTTAGTAAATTATGCAATACAGAAAATTTGGCAGAACAGGCTGGCAGGTGAGCGACATCGGATATGGAATGTGGGGCATGGGCGGCTGGACGGGTTCGGACGACGAAGAGTCGCTCAAATCGCTGCAAAGGTCGGTCGATCTCGGCTGTAACTTCTTCGACACCGCGTGGGTTTATGGCAACGGCCACAGCGAACACCTTCTGGGCGAGCTTCTTCGGGCCAATCCCGGCAAAAAACTATACACGGCAACCAAGGTTCCGCCGAAGAACATGCAGTATCCGACGGCACCCGAATATACGCTCGACGAATGCTATCCGCCGGATCATATCGAGGAGTTTCTGCATAAAAGTTTGAAAAATGCCGGTGTCGAGAGCTTTGACCTCCTGCAAATTCACACGTGGCAGGACGCTTGGACGACGGACGACCGCTGGTCGGACATGCTCGACGATTTGAAACGCCAGGGCCTCATCAATGCTTGCGGTATATCGATCAATCGATGGGAACCGTGGAACGGAGTCAAAGCCGTCAGGAGCGGTAAGATCGACTCCGTTCAGGTCGTTTACAATATTTTTGACCAAAATCCCGAGGACGAGCTGTTCCCTGCCTGCCACGAAATGGATGTCGCCGTCATCGCCCGCGTGCCGTTTGACGAGGGCAGCCTCACTGGAACAATGACGGTGGATACGA
>JANYIL010000284.1 GCA_025362075.1 Chloracidobacterium sp. | reverse complement strand
CTTATTTGTCCCGCTCGCTAGCGGGACAAGAGCGGGACAAAGGCGGGACAGCGGGACAAATCGCTAAATAAGTGCGACTCTTCCCTGCTAACCTTTCGCCTGATCCGGCGGGCGCAAAAAAGCGGCCATGCTGTCTGGCCGCATTATCGGAGGAAATTGACCGAAATTCATGACTCGCTCGGCCGCGAGGTTGTGCCGAAAAGCAGGTCAAGGGCAGCCTTGGTTTCCCCGCTTTTACGCAGTTTTAGGTCAGAGACCCATTCGGTAACGGTCGAAACCATCTCGCGGGCTTTTACACGCGAACTTTTAGCGGCCGTGACCTTTGGCGTTATTTTCCTGATCTCAAGTTTCTTTACCACCTTGATCTTACCTTTATTTATCATTTCTTTATTCCGCCTTGTATGATCGAAATTTAATGAATGCTATAGTATTGCTCAACAGCAAACCACCCGATCTAAATTCGCATTTTGCAAATATCCAACCGAAATTTTGCGTTTTGCAACCAATTGGATTACGACAAACCCTACTTGGTTGTTCCATAAATGTTTTAGAAAGGCAATTTTATTCCATTTTTTTTAAATGCACCGCCGGAAGTCTTCAGCGAGGGTCATGGCACGGGTTTTGCCATACTTAAAGTGGAATGAAGCTACTGGATCTATTTATAATCTATTTCGCATGCGGCTCTCCGTTCGGCGTGTATCAGGTTACGACAATTACCGGCGGTCTCACGCTGAGGGCGGCGACCGGGGTTCTCTTACGAGTTTGCCTCTGGCCGATTTTTACCGCTGTGATCCTGGCGAACTGGTTCACAGGACATCAAGCGGTTATAGAGTCGGGCCTCGACCGGCACATTAAGAGCATCCGAACGCAGATGGAAGGGCTGGCTTTTGCGAGCGGAACGGTGTCTTCGGTCTTTGATTTTCGCGAGATCGTATATCTGTACACGGGCCTCTCCGAGGCTGCAAACTTACCGCAAACAAGCTCAGGAACGAACGAATTATTCGACCTGAGCACTAACGAAAATAAGGAGCTTGCGACGATCTGCCTGGTCCGCAAAAACCAGAGACGCTTATACATCCATCACGCCCAGGCTCGGGCCCAATTTGTCGATATGGTTTCCGAGCTTGCATCGACCGATCTCGATGGTACTTTTCTCAGGCTCGCGATCGAACTCGCCCATTGCGTTAAGGATTCGACGGCCGTCGATGCACTTACGGCCTTAATTGCGAAGGAAATATCTGCCCAACCGGACCAGGCAGCTATTAAGAGTCGTTCCGCCCCTTCGCCGGTCTAAACGATTTTCTTTAGACGAGTTTCTGACTTTGTTATCGTGTCGATAGGATTTACTATTAGCTCGATGTTGGTCGTACTTCATCTCTTTGCCCTTTTTCTGCTGGTGGCCCTGGGCTTCTACGTGTTTGTCGCGGACCCGAGAAGGCGGGCGAATCAGACCTTTGCTGCATTTATAGCCTTTCTTGCTATTTGGACAACTAAAGATCTTGTTTTCTGGAACTTTTACCCTCGCGACGTCGCTGCGGGTTGGTGGGCATCGGCAAGTTTTGTCACCGCTTTGCTCATGCAATACTCGATGGTGGTTTTTGCCTGGGTTTTCCCGGAGAACGCTCGAACACCGCGCCGCCGAGCGGCCATACTATTTGCACCCGGACTCGTTTTGATACCGGCGGCTCTCTTTGGCCTGCTGTGGCATCGGGCCGGGTTTGAGGACAACCGATTTGTTATCGATCTGACGCCGCTCGCCTATGCGTTTGTGGTTTATGTCTATGTAGTATTCTTTTACGGGGCGGTCGTCCTTTTTCAAAAATACAGGCGGTACCAGGGGACGCAGCAGGGACAGCAGGTCGGTGCGATTATTTGGGGGCTCGCAATTACCGGTGTCTTAAAGACGCTCGCAAACCTCGCACTTCCCTTTTTAGGCATCTACGATCTGCTGCCGCTCAGCTCGATCCTCGTTTTGCCGGGCGTATTGATCTTTGCTTATGCGATCCTCAATTTTAAGCTCTTTTCGCTCCAGACAGCGCTCAACCAATTTCGCCTGTTTCCCATTACTTATAAGGTCGCGTTAAGCATTGCGTCGGTTGCGATAGTCAGTTTTGGCGTCTTTCAGATCCCGATCGCGTGGTGGGCCTTTCGCAACGGAATGGATTTCGAGGCGTGGCGGCGGTATCTCGTTTTTAGCGTTATCTCGGCGCTTATTCCAAACCTCCTGCTTGTTTTGCTCGTATTGAGAACGATATCGCGGCCGCTTCAGCGGATCACGCTGGCCGCTGTCGAGGTTGCCAAGGGCGGCTACGGTACCGAGGTCGATCTTAGAAAAAGTAATGACGAAATTGGGCTGCTCGCCGACTCTTTCAACGAGATGAGCCGAAAAATGGCTGCCGACATCGATGAATTGCAGCGGCTAAACGAGCAGTTGATCCGGGCGGAAAAACTCGCGGCGATGGGCACACTTGCCGCGGGCGTCGCCCATGAGGTAAACAATCCATTGGCGTCGATCTCGTCGCTCGTCCAGATGATGCGGGCCGAGGCCGGGCATTCTGACGAAACCCGCGAGCGGCTCAATTTGATATCCGCTCAGATCGAGCGGATAAATCAGGTTACCAAGGACATGACAAATTTCGCCCGTTCGCGGCCGGCAGCTAAACACAATGTCGATGTCAATACGATCGTTAGTACGGCAATGCGGCTCGCAAATTTTGACAAAGTGTTTCAAGCTCTCGACATCGAGCGAAAACTCGCGACCGGACTGCCAAGCGTTTATGCGGATGACGACCAGCTCCAACAGGTCTTTCTCAATTTGCTGCTAAATGCCCGAGACGCAATGCCCGATGGCGGCAAGCTGACGGTTCAGTCGCTGCGGGTCAACGGCAACGTGACGGTTGAGATAGCCGATAGCGGCATCGGGATAGACGTGGATGAGGCAAAGCAGATATTCGACCCGTTCTTTACGACAAAACCCGCCGGCAAAGGAACCGGCCTCGGCCTCGCGGTTTGCTATGGCATTGTAACGGACCATGACGGCCGAATCGAAGTAACTCCGAATGAGCCGCGCGGAAGTATTTTCCGAGTAATTCTCCCTGTCGCGCAATAAAGTGCCGTCATTTGGTGCAACTTTTTATCGACTTTTGGACTCTTCACAACGGATGGAAAACTGGGCCGTTTTTGCATTGCTTCTGATCGCTTTATTTACGTTCCGCGTTTCTGCGGCGGCCAGAGACGAGTGGATACAAATAAAATCGAAAAATTTCCTGCTCGTAGGCAATGCTTCGGAAAAAGACATCCGCAAGGTCGGAACCCGGTTGGAGGAGTTTCGCGAAACATTTCGCCTACTCTTCACCAACATGAATCTGATCTCTCAGGTTCCGGTCAACGTGATTGTTTTCAGGAATTCGGCTTCGTACAAACAATTCAAACCGCGGCTGGAGGATGGCAGGATCGACACTTCGATCGCGGGCTATTTTCAGGCTGGTGATGATGTCAACTACATAACCCTCTCGGTCGAGGGCGAGGACGCTCACACGTTTGGCGTTATCTTTCACGAGTATGTCCATTCGATCGTCAACCTAAATTTTGGTAGGTCCGAGGTGCCCGCATGGTTTAACGAAGGTTTGGCGGAGTATTACGAGACGTTCACGATCGAAAACGATCAAAAAGTAAAAGTCGGCTTACCACAGCCACATCATCTGGCACTTTTACAGCAAAAATCGCTCATCCCGCTGCAAACGATTTTGAACTTCAGCAATTCTCAGCTTTCAAATTCGGGCGACACCTATCGCGACTTTTTTTACTCGGAATCGTGGGCCCTCATTCATTACCTGATACAGCGCGGAAAGTCCGACGCTCTGAACAAGTTTCTCGCGCTGGTGCTCAGCGGCAACCAGACGGACAGGGCTTTCCAGGACGCGTTTCAGACCACCTATCTGGAGATGGAAAACCAGTTGCGGATGTATGTCTCGCAGAGCAAATTTAACTATCGCGAATTCATTTTTTCCCGCAAGCTCGAATTTGACACGGCGATGCGTGTCTCAGCCCTTGACGAGGTCGGCCTAAACAGCATTCTCGGAGACCTTCTTGCCCATACGCACCGCGAGGACGAGGCCGAACCCTATTTGCTCGCCGCCCTGAAACTACAGCCGTCGGCCAGCTTGGCAAACACGACGATGGGTATGATCAAGATGCGACAGAAGAAGTATGGCGAGGCAAAACAATACCTTGAAAAAGCCATCGCCGGGGATCAGACCACGTACCGGGCGTTTTACGACTACGCCTACGTTTTGAGCCGCGAAGGGAGTGACGACTTCGGCTACGTTCGTGAATTCTCAAAAGGATCCGCCGCCAAAATGCGCGACGCCCTCAACAAAGCTGTCGCGTTGAACCCGGCATTTGCCGAAAGCTATGAGCTGCTTGCGTTCATAGATGTTGCAAATAACGAGAACTTTGAGGACGCCGCGGCATTGATGCAAAAGGCGTTGGCGATCCAACCAGGCAATGAGAATTACGCGATGCGGCTGGCCGAGATATATATCCGTCAGAATAAATATGATGCAGCCGGTATCATTGTGGACAGGATCACAAAAACGACGGACTTACCCGACCTTCGCCGACGTGCGGAGAATCTGGGCCTGATCGTAAAACAGCGGCGAGAAATGGAGCTGCGACAGGCGGCGGAACGCAAACTCCATCCGGACACCGCGAATCAGGACTTCATCTTACCAACCGTTCAGGGCAGTCCGGTCGAAAAACCCATGACCGAGGCCGAGATCGCCAGAGCAAAAGCGGAAATAAAAATAAGGGCCATCAATCACTTGATCCGTCAGCCATCGGTCGGGGAAAAAAGGATCATCGGCCGCCTTCAAAAGATCGATTGCCAGGGCAATCAAATCTTTTTCGTAGTTAAAACGTCGTCTGACACGCTAACTTTAGTACGCACGGATTTTATGGGGCTCGATCTTAAGGTGTTTGCCGATTCCGTCAAAACGGTTGAGATCGGCTGCGAAGCAAGTCTTTCGGGATTCAATGCCCTGGTCACAATCAAACCAGCTCCGCAAACCCGAATAAATGCGAGGGCCGAGCTGATAGCGATCGAATTTGTACCCGGCGATTTTCGGCTCATGACCGCCGATGAGCTAAAACAGCCGCCCCCGCGGATCGTCGCTGTCGAAAGCGTCGACGCCAACGGAGTCGCACTGCCGAATTTGCCCGACGGCAGACCTCCCGACATCGAAAAGCGACGGCAGGACGCCATTTTGCGAGGGATAAAAGACGCTCTCCGCCAACCGGCCGCCGGGGAAACACGGGAAATTGGTTACCTTGACAAGATCGAGTGTACAAACGACGACATCATTTTTAATATTCGCACCGCGACTCGCACTTTACGGCTGCTCGACGCGATACCAAAATCACAGCCGATCCAGATATTTGACCACGAACTCGATGGGACGCGGTTCGATTGCTCACTGAAACCGGTCGAATTCCCAGCGGTTTTTAACTACGTGGCGATGCCAAATGACAAATCCAAAACGGCCGGTTCGATAACGTCTCTCGACTTTGTTCCAAAACCCTTCGTGCTTAATTGATAGATCGACTTTTCAATGTATAATACTCAAAACATTTCAAGCCATTTAACAACCTAAAGGAGATTCATGAAAAACAGATTTGCTATCTTGATTTTTGCCGTACTTATTGTATTCCTGCCTCGCCTTGCACTGGCTCAGGCAGCACCGGCCGAGTGGACACTGATGTTCTACATGGACTCGGATAACAACCTCGAGGCCCCGCAGATGCAAGATATCCAAGAAATGATGGCAGTCGGAAGCTCCGCAAAGATCAACTTGATCGCTCTCATAGATCGGAGTGAGAAAGGAGAAACGCCAGAGGATCGAGGGTACACAAACCGGCCGGTTGGCGGGCTGAAAAACTGGTCGACCGCAAAGTATGTGGTTATTGAAAAGGGCAAACTCCGCGAACTGGCTGACTGGGGCGAGGTCAATATGGGCGACCCGGCAAACCTGACAAAGTTTTTGAACACCGCCACAAAACAGTTTCCGGCAAAACGCTACGGTCTTGTTTTCGGTGACCATGGAGCGGGGTGGCCGGGCATCTTAAGCGACGAGAGCGCGGGCGGCGATGGCATCGATATGTCCGAGATGCCGGTGGTGCTAAAGGATTACGCATCAAGGATGGGCAAACTCGACCTGATCGGCTTTGACGCCTGTCTGATGTCAAATTTTGAGGTCACTCGGACCGTAGCCCCGTATGCAAAGACCATGGTCGCATCAGAGGAACTCGAGCCCGGAGACGGCTGGAACTACACTCCGTTGTTGACAAAACTGACCCAGAATCCTGAAATGGACAGCTTTGCTCTCGGCCGGGCAATTGTCGATACCTTTCGCGACTTCTATACCTCGCCTGCCGAACGAGAGCACAGCCAATTTATAACCCTGGCGGTAATCGACCTCTCAAAGATCGACGCACTTGCCAGCGCGATAAGCGACCTTGCCATTGCGAATCAGGGATTTATAAAAGCTGGCGGAAAGCCGAATGTCATCAAGGTCGCCCAAGCGCGGGCCAAGTCTGACGAATTCGGCAAGCATGGCGAGGCTTCGTTTTACAACTTCGACATCGTCAATTATGCCGAAAATATTAAGGTTCAGGCTCCCGACGCCGCAAAAGCCGCCGACGCCGTCATCGCCGGCGTAAAGGCCGCCGTTGTATATAAGGTCGTCGGCCCAACCCACTTACGCTCAAATGGGCTATCGATCTTTTTCCCGGCCAAAAAAGACGTATTGCTCGGATCCGGCTACGATAAAAATCCGTTTTTTATGTCGTTCAAGTGGCCTGTCCTATTAGGTGAGATCTTTGGCCTACTCGGCGCAGATACCCAGCCTCCGCAGATCCAGAATGTCCAGTCTAGTAATACGAACATCGGCAAGGACGATATCGTCGAGGTGACCGCTAAAGTAAATGCCGATGACATTGACGAGGCGACCTTTGTTCTAGCCCGCAACGAAAAAGACGTGACGATCATTATCGGCCAAATTCCGACCGCACCTGACGAAAAAGGAATTCTTCACGAGACGTGGGACGGGAGTTGGTTCACGATCAGCGATGGCAAGAACCAGCAGATATGCCCGGTCACCGGTTTTGAGGAGTTGGACGAAGCCAAGGACGAATATATGATCGAGGTCCCCGCTCAGATCCGATACAAGGGCGGCAAACAATGGCGTGATATAACCATGTATTTCGTCGTGGATTTCAAACAGACTGATGCCAAAGGCGAGTTTGTCTCCGCGTTCGAATTTGTTAAGGGCAATCCGCGAGAGATCGACTTTGAGAACGGCGACGATGTCCGGCCTGTTTATGTCGCAGTCAACGCCAAAGGAGAAACAAAGGACATCGCCTCAAGCGACCCCGCCGAAATACTGCATATCGGAAAAGACAACGATCTGCTTATTAGCAATGAAGACGTTCCCGCCGGAAATTATTCGATTGGTTTTTTGGTGACGGATTATTCCGGAAATACAAGCGACAAATTTGTCGATGTAACTCTAAAATAACCTATCGAGCAACATTACGTGATATATCAAAGCACGGATATTGCCGTGTCGTCGAGGTGTCGGCAGCTCACCCGGCGTTGAAACTCGGAAATACATTGGTTCATGTAGCCCTTCGGTGGCGATCGAATCGGCAGACGCTCGATGGTAGTTTTCGGGATTGGTATGTTAATCTTCTTGGCGTCATTCCAATCAAATCAATCGAAGTAAGCGCCGGGCCGCAATGACCCACGGGCTTTGCAAAAATATGAAAGTTATCACACTTGTGTCGATCCTCATTCTTTCTCAGTTGGCGACCTATGCTCAGCGGCCTGATGCATCTCCGACTGGCGGCCAGCGGCCATCCTCAACGCCCGATACACCGGGAGCACAGACAAGCCGGCCTTCCCCGACACCTGAACGGGAAGAACCGCCCGTCGTAACAAAACACTCTGTAACCGTTGCCGGCACGCAGCTCAACTACACGACCACGACGGGTTTTATGCCCATAAAGAATGCTCAGTCCGGCGAGACCGAGGCCCGGATGTTTTTCATCGCCTATACGTTAGACAACGCTCCTGCCGGACGCCCGCTTATGTTTTCCTTCAACGGCGGGCCGGGATCTGCCAGTGTTTGGCTGCATCTGGGAGCACTGGGACCGAGACGGATCAAGATGATGGATGACGGCCAGATGCCTCAGCCACCCTTTCAGATGGAAGACAACCAGAGCACTTGGCTAGCCGATACCGACCTGGTTTTCATCGATCCGGTAGGTACCGGCTATTCGCGTGCAGTTAGGCCCGATCTCGCCGGCAAATTTTTCGGCGTAAATGGCGATATCGAATCAGTCGGCGACTGTATCCGCATGTATCTGGGCCGCAACGAACGATGGATGTCACCACTTTTCCTTGTGGGCGAAAGCTATGGAACGACCCGAGCGTCCGGCCTCTCCAACTGGCTTTTCGACCACGGCATTGCCCTTAACGGCATCACGCTGATATCGACGGTCATGAATTTTCAGACTATCCGCTTCGCAAACAATAATGACTTGCCGCTGGTGCTGATGGTGCCGAGCTATGCGACGACCGCCTGGTACCACAAAAAGCTTTCGCCCGCGATGCAAAATAAATCCGTCGCGCAGGTAGCCAAAGAGGCCGAGGAATTTGCCCTAAACGATTACGCACCGGCAATGCTCCGCATCGACCGCTTAACGGCAAGCGAGAAAGCTACCCTGCTTGAGAAATTTAGCAACCTGACCGGCTTGAGCAAGGATTTCATCGACCGCAATGATTTTCGCATCGAGTTGGGCGAATTCAATAAGGAACTGCTTCGGAGCGAACGCCGCACAACCGGCCGCTTGGACAGCCGTTTCAAGGGCATCGACCGCGACGCCGCCGGCGACACTCCCGACGGTGACCCATCGATGAACGCTATTCGCCCGCCATATACTGCGACCTTCAACAGCTATGTACGCAGTGAGCTTGGCTATAAATCCGATGTTGAATATTACATTCTCGGCGGCGGCATCACGGCCCCGTGGAATTACAACGTCACCAACCAATACGCCGATACGAGCATTCCGATGAAGGATGCGATGGCCAAGAACCCGTACATGAAGATCATGGTCTGTCAGGGTTACTACGACATGGCGACACCCTTTGCGGCCGCCGAATACACTGTGTCGGCCATGAACCTCGACCCGACGCTTCGCAGAAACATCAATTTCCAGTACTACGAGGCCGGCCACATGATGTACATCGACGTTCGCGGGTTGAAGAAGCTGCACGGCGACGAGGCGGCGTTTATTGCAAACGCCCTTAAAAAGTAACGACGGCGAACCTAATGTACTAAGTCTCCCATAATCAGGTTTATGGCGTGACCGAGCACTGGCCGGATCACTTCAAAACATTCCGTTACACCTTTGGGCGAACCCGGGAGATTGACGATCAACTTATTTCCGCGAATGCCGCAGACGCTCCGCGAGAGCATCGACATGGGCGTCGCAGCGGACGTTTCGCGACGCATCGCTTCGGGCAGGCCGGGAGCTTCACGTTCGATGACTGAACGCGTCGCTTCGGGTGTATTGTCGCGAGGGCCGAAACCCGTTCCGCCGATCGTTACGATCAGATTGATGTCTTCTCTCTCGGACAAGGTCAAAAGCATGGCGCGGATTTCGCTGATGTCGTCGCTGACGATCAGGCGTTCGGCCAGTACCGCTCCGAATTCAATTAACAATCCGGCCAGGGTATCACCCGAGACATCGTTTTCTGCGTGGCGCGAATCGCTGACTGTAACGACCGCTGCATTAATGCTGACTGCCATCTTAACCCTCTCTGTGCTCTGTGTGCTCCGTGGCTAACATTCCCTCATGGTACCGTTACCTCTAGCTCCTCGATCCGGCGGCTCTGCCTTCGGCCATATAGAATGCTGAGTACGACACCCACGACCACAAGCAGCATTCCCAAAAGCGATATTAATGGCTGGGCCTCGCCGAAGACAAACCAGCCGACCGTGATCGCGTACATCAGGCCGGTGTAATTGATAATGGCCACGCCCGCGATGGGTTCGCGTTGGAGAGCGTGCGTCAGGAACATTTGACCGGTCTGGGAAAAAACTCCTATTAGAAACAAAAACAACCAGTCCCACCCATGCGGCCATTCCCATTGAAAAAACAGCGAAATAAATCCGACGACCGCCCCAACCAGTTGGAAATGCAGTACAACCGTCAGCGGGTACTCTTTTCCCCTCAAGCTGCGCACCAGATTGTACGCCATGCCAGAGCAAAATGCCGACAGCAGCCCCAACGCCAGATAAAACGGTGAGATCCGGTCGTCAAAACGATCTATCACCAGGACGCCGCCAAACGCCACCGCGTAAAAGACCCATTGCATCGCCTTGACCTTTTCGCCGAGCACAAAAATCGCAATGGTTGCGGTAAATATGGGCGACACATACTGGATCGTCTGTGCCGATGCGAGCGGCATGTTTTGAATCGTGAGAAAAAAGCAAAACAGGGCGGTCGTTCCGAACACGCCGCGAAGCAGCAGCATCAGGTGATTAGACCCGATCAAACTCTCCCTCGCCTGCCGCAGCCCGACCACACAAAATACAGTTGCCACAATACAGCGAAAAAAAACCGTCTCCATAGCCGGAATGTGCGCGACCTGTTTCACGAAAACATTCGCCATAAAAAAGGCAAACGTCGATATAAACATCGACCGCATGCCCGGTGTGATGATTTTAGAAGTTTCACTCAAATTACGAGGGTAATTTTTTTGAGCCGCCGCCGCAACCGCAGTCGGCAGAACTCATGCAAGACGGCAATGGCAAGGATAGTTTGGATCGCCAAGCTCTACTTGCAGCGTTGTATGTTCGATACCAAATTTATCATGCAAATCTTTCGCAGTCCTGGCTAATAAAGCATCATCGCAGACCGATCGGTTTAAGACAACATGCGCGGTCAACGCCGCTTCGGTTGTGCTCATTCCCCAAACATGGAGATCGTGGACGTCGCTGCAAGTGGGAAGGGTCGCAAGATATGCTTTAACGCTGTCCATGTCGATCCCCTCGGGAACCTTGTCCAGAACGAGATTGACGGAATCGCGAAGCAAACTCCACGTTCCCCACGTGATAAGCACGGCAATAATCAAGCTGACAATAGGGTCGAGCCATAACCAACCGGAATAAAGTATCGCCACTCCCGTCAAGACTACACCTAGAGCGATGGCCGCGTCAGATGCAAGATGCACGAATGCTCCGCGAATGTTGAGATCGCCTTTGCTGCCCGACATGAAAAGGAGAGCGGTTCCACCGTTTATCGCGATACCCACGGCGGCGACCCAAATGACCGTAGTTTCTTCGACAGCGCTTGGGTTCTTGAGACGCATAACCGCTTCCCAGGCGATGGCTCCAACACCGATGAGAAGAACGGCTGAATTGATGAGAGCCGCGAGAATCGACGAGCGGCGGAAACCAAATGTCCGCTCTGCGGTCGGACTGCGACGGGCAAGCAGCATCGCTCCCCATGCAAGGGCGAGACCGAGAACATCCGCCAGATTATGCCCGGCATCCGCAACCAATGCGAGCGAATTAGACAGGCGACCGTAGATTACTTCGAGAATGACGAACGCAAGGTTCAGTGTGATGCCAATGGCAAAAGCTTTTCCGTAGTTCGCAGGGGCGTGACTGTGTTCGTGTCCCATATTGCTTAACTAATGTGAGTGCGCAGACTCATCGCCATGCTCGTGTTCCTCTATGTGATGATGCTCTTCGCCGGAAGCATTTGCCGGGTCGATATGGATCGTTGCGTTTGAGAGAAATTGTAGGTTATGAAGCAGATCGTGACGGACGGCACATGCGATATCATGTCCCTGTTCGACGGATAGGCCTTCGGCGACGGTGACGTTTAGCTCGGCGTGCATTCGGTGGCCCAACCATCGAACGCGAACTTCGTTGACATCCTCGACTCCTTTCGTTTGCCTCGCCTGTTTCATTATCTGACCCGGAACTTCGGGATCGACGCCGTCGAGTATTCGTGTGAAAACGGCGATGCTCGATTCCCAGACGATGCGCAAGATCAGAATCGTCATTAAGATACCGATGATCGGATCGGCAAGCGGATAACCGAGGTAAACGCCAATAGCGCTTGCCACTACCGCAAGGCTCGCGATGCCGTCTGTTCGGGCGTGATAGCCGTCAGCGATTAGCGCCGCACTGCCCATCTCCTTTCCGATCTTAATGCGGAATATTGCGACGCCTTCGTTTCCAAGAAAGCCGATGACGCCGCCGATCGCGACTGCCCAAAGATAACTGACCTCACGAGGATGAAAGAATCTGTAGATCGATTCGTAACCGACAAATGCCGCGCTTGCGAGAATGGTCAATACAACCACCAAACCGGCCAAATCCTCCACACGGCCAAATCCGTACGTGAACCTTTTACTCGGCTTTCGCTTACTTAAAATAAAAGCGATCCCGAGCGGTAACGCGGTTCCTGCATCGCCCACGTTGTGGATAGCGTCCGCAAGCAAAGCAATACTGCCGGAATAATAAAAAATAACTATTTGGATCAGCGTGGTCACCGCCAAACCGATGAACGACCACTTTACGGCCCACAAACCTCTATCGGAAGCGGTGATGGACGCATCGATCATTCCGTGCGTATGGCCGTGACCATGACTTTCGTCGTGTGACTCGTGCGTTTTCCCTGTCGCTGCGTGCGTTGCGTCGTCGTGAGGGTGCCTATGTTCGTGTTCGGTCGCGTTCTCGGGGTTAAGATTTTTCATACGCCCAAATTAAAGAATCTGAATAAACGGTGCCCACAGAGTCAGGGACATTCGCCCACATCGCAACAGGTTTCACCGCGTAATGCCGCGATGCCCTCTTTGGCGATTATCGGAACCATAATTAATGCGGCAACTGGATCAGCCCACCACCAGCCAAAAATTGCGTTCAATATCAAGCCACCAAGTAGTATAGCGGAAAGATATGCGCAGAGATCGGTTTGTCGCGAATCGGCGTGCATTGCTCGGCTGTTTAGTCTGGCGGCAACCTTTCGTTTCGCCCGCGCAAGAAGCGGCATAACCACGAGAGATAATGCAGCAATAGCGATTCCAACATAAGTGGTCTCGGGTGTTTCGCGGTAAATGAGAGATTTGGCGGCATCGAAAGCAATGTAGACGCAAAGAGCAATGAAGCTGATGCCTACGAGCCTTAAGGCAAGTTTTTCGCGATGGTCGCCAGATGCGAGCCGCCAGAGAATTATCGCACCGGAGGAAACTTCGATAACCGAATCCACGCCAAAACCTACCAGAGCAATACTTCCGGCTAAGATACCCGCACCGATGGCGAGAAAACCTTCGAGCGAGTTCCAGCCTATCGTGAGATATGAAAGAAGACGGCCACGACGGATGCTTACGGTATATGGACCTCTATCAATTGTTTCGTTACTTGATTCAATCACGATAATATTTGGTCAGCTTCCGACACGGTGTTTGCCGTCGGTGGTATTACAAAAATAAGGAGATAAAGGATTACGGTAACCGTCGCAATGCCTGTTACATAAAATGTCGCCGAGGCTCCGAACTGAAACCAGATAAGTCCGGCCAGCGTGCTTGCGAGCATTGTGCAGATGCTCTGAAAACCGGCAAAGGTTCCGATGGCTGTCGCGGTATCTTTTTTGTCGGTTACGTTGCTGATCCAGGCTTTTGAAATACCGTCGGTGGCGGCCATGTAAACGCCGTAAAGAGAGAATAGACCGAAGAAAATGTATAGGTTTTCGTTAACCGCCATTGCGAAATAGACAACGGCGAAAAGTCCCAAACCGATCAGGAACATCGACTTCATCCCGATCTTGTCAGCCACACTACCGAGAGGAAAAGCAACCACGGCGAAAATAAGGTTATAGAAAATGTAGACGCCGATCACGTGTGTGTCGTCAAGCCCGGCTTGTTTTACTTTGAGAAGAAGAAAAAAGTCAGAGCTGTTAAAAAGCGTGAAAGCCAAAAGCCCGATGACGAGTTTTCGATAGATCGACGGGCTTTGTTTCCAGTATTTGAGAAATGAAAAGAACGGGGTTGCTGCATTCTCTCGTGCAGTCGTTACTTTCTTGTCTTTAAGGAAGAACGAAACAGCTATCGCAACAAGTCCGGGAATGAAGGCTATATAGAATAACGTTTTGTAGTCCTGCGGATAATAGTAAAGATATAACAAGGCTAACGACGGGCCGATAACCGCACCGAAAGTGTCCATCGAACGGTGAAAGCCAAAAACCTTTCCTTTTGTTGCCGGAGTAGCTTCGTCCGAGAGAATCGCGTCTCTTGCACCCGTGCGAATGCCTTTACCGAGACGGTCAATTGTCCGCGCAAAGAAGATCCATAGTGGATACGCAAGAAGCGCCATCATCGGCTTTGAGATAGTGCTCAACGCATAACCGAGTTGAACGAACGGAGTTCTTCGTCCGGAGTTGTCTGAAAGTTTGCCGAAATATCCTTTGCTTAAACCCGCCGTTGCTTCTGCGACACCTTCGAGTATTCCGATAAGAATTACGGAAAACCCAATCGTCTTTAGATAGATCGGCAAGACAGGATAAAGCATCTCGCTCGCCGTGTCCGTGAACAAACTGATTGCCGATAATATCCAAACTGTCTTTGTTATATATTTCAATTTGTTTGTTTAGAAAGAGATGTCGTGTATTAGTTTGATGAATTTTGCGTCTTTTCGCACAACAAGAAAAGCTAGATAAGGCCGTTCGAAGTTAATTTTTTTTAATTGTGCGAACATTCAGAAATTAATGCTAGTCCTCATTAAGTCAAGGGTTACGGCGTTGAACACTAGGCCAGCCAAAGCAAATAAAGGCCTAAAAGAATCAGTATCACGCCGCTGATCTTGTTGATGACGGGCCACCAATGCTCGATGGAGCGGAAGCGTGAGACGAGGCCGACGCTTGTGCCGATAATGATGAGTGGAACGCCGATGCCGATGCCGTAGACGAAGAGAAGACCGGTGCCAGTGAGAATATTGCCGCGTGTCGCGGTAAGGGAAAGCACTGACGCAAGGATCGGCGTCGCACACGGCAGAATAACGAGAGAGAAGAGAAGGCCCGTTAAGAATGCTCCGATGGCTCCGGTGCGAACCGGTTTCCAGTTTGCCAGGCCCGGAAGCTTGAGCTTAAAGACGCCCAATAGATGCAGACCCATCACGATTGGTATGACGGCAAGAACGTAATGAACTGGTGTTGGTAAGCCGCCAAAAAACCCGCCTATCAGGACGACTATTAGGCCAAGCAAGGCAGTTGCGGTTGCCACGCCCAGTGCAAATAGGCTTGAAAGCAGAAGACAGCGGCCAAATGATGGCACGGAGTATCCACACAGGTATCCGCAAACCGCCGGAAAAAGCATGTAGCAACACGGATTAAAGCCCGTGACAATGCCGGCGATGAATGTCAGGAAAAATACCGTCAGCGATATCTGCTCAAAATCTGGCGGGTTCATTATTTGCTTTCTTTTAGTTTGGCAACGGCATCCTTAATGCCGGCTGAGACTTTCTCGCCTTCGCCCTCAAAGCGATGCTGCTCCGTTCCGTCCGCGGAGGTGATCACAATTGTCGGAAGCACCTTTACCTTGTACTTTTCGACCAGCGCGGTCTCAGCTTTTACGTCAGGCCGCAAGACCTTAACGCGGCCGGTCATATCACGCTCCACATTGTCCGCGTACGCGTATATCTCACGGCATTCGGCATCCTGATCCTTTGGGTTGTGAAAAAGATAGAAGACCTTTTGAGGCTCGACAGCCGCATGGGTGTTGGCCGCAGGTGCCGACGGTGCAGCGGTCGAATTGTTGGCGACAACCGCGTTGGTGTTTGTCGCGGGCGTCCTGTCGCCAACGAATTTGTAGGCCAGAACGCCTACGACCGCGAGAACGACGATGATCAGAATTGCTTTTTTCATAATTTTGTTGATACGAGAAATTCCCTTACTACCATTCAGGCGTGTTTTCGCCGTCCAGATCGCCTAACGCCCTGTCCTGTCTGAAAGTGAAATCAAGCTGCATAGAGAGCTTTGCCCGTTCGAGCTCGCGTCCGAGGTATGCCGCGTGGTCAA
This sequence comes from Chloracidobacterium sp., assembly GCA_025362075.1. Taxonomy (GTDB): domain Bacteria; phylum Acidobacteriota; class Blastocatellia; order Pyrinomonadales; family Pyrinomonadaceae; genus OLB17. The sequence goes on along the minus strand of JANYIL010000284.1, from coordinate 7,596 downwards.
GCTGGCTGATGAGTCCGAGCTCGATGATCTCGGCGCATATCTTTGCCGGATCGCTTCCCTCGACGACGCATGTCGCCTTGCCGGAGTTTTCGTAATGCTCGACCATCAGCCAGTTGGCCTCCGGCTTTGGGTGAATGATGAAAAAGCCCGCACGATCAAGTTTGAGCTTTACGGTTTCGCGTGCGAGATGATGCGGAACGCCTTCGGCCTTTAACGCCGAGCCAGCCATTACACCCGGACTGCGTAGCGCAAGTTCGCAGGCTTTAGCTTCGATGACCGCCTTGTCGTCACAGCCGATCAAATCGACGATCTCAACCTGTTCACGAAAACGCTGCACTTGTTCCGCCGTCAGAGTCTTTATCCAAGGGCGTTTGCCGGTAGCGTCCGCTATACGTCCGCGTTCGTTGACGCCGTTTGTGTGAAGCGCCTTGATGCATGCACCTGTTTGGTGACCTTTTGCCTCTTGCCCGGACAGAATCAGAAATCGAATGTTTGGATTGGCGACGATGTTTTTGACTACCTTTTCTATGCCGATATTCTCAGTAAAAACTTTTCCGCAAATCGAACAGTCGTCATCACATAGTTGTTGAGAGAAGTCTTTGTAGAGGTCTTCACTTGCAAGCGTCGCGATGGCAACCGAACCTTTTGGATTGCCAAGACGATAATCGCCTGTCTCGACCGTCCAAGCCATTTCTGACGCTGTAAAGGTTTTGGAAACAACGGAAGAGTTTTCAGCCGGAGCATTACAGTCGCATGAAGTATCGGCACACGAAGCTTCATTTTTTGAAGTTATGTTGATGAGCGGCGAAACCGGTAGGGATTTTCCTATGGTTGGCACGGATGGGACATCACACGCACCGGCAGCAGCAAGCGATTCGATGTCAGCGCTCTTGCCTCCGCTGATCTCGAAAAGCTGATTGCTCACGGCGACCGGATAGCAAGGATCACAGCCGATGCAGTTATGTGTCGATTGGTGTTTTTTCGAGAGATGGTCGATCTCTGCTCTGGCTTCCGTCGGTGCGTTTTTTCCTTCGCCCTGTAGAACCGCGTCGAATTCGTTGATCGTGTCGATGTAACAGCTACAGCCTTCGCACTTTTCAATAGTGCCGATCTTAGCCAGACTTCGGGACAGCTTTATCAGGTCAGGTGTTTTGGTTGGGTTTTCGCTCATGCTCTTGCCGTCGATAGCTCCATCGTTTCGTGCAGACCAGAAAAGGCAACGCTAAGAAGTCCGACACGTTCGGGATCGGCTATCGAGTAATGAATCATCTGTGCATCACGTCGCGTCTTGAGGATGCCTTGCAGCTTCATTTTGTTGAGATGAGCCGAAACAGTTGTCATGTTCAGGTCAAGCAATGCTGCAAGATCGCAGACGCAAAGCTCCTCGGCTTCGGTAAGGTAAAGAAGAATTCGCAAGCGGTGCGGACTTCCGGCTGTAGCGAAGAATGTAGCTAAGTTGTCGATCTCGGTGTTTGCTTGGACCTTCGCTTTCATCGCGGCTAAGTCTTCGGAACTGATAGTCAGACCGCCGGGACAAAGCTCTGATTCCTTTGGCTGGTAAAGAAGTTTCGGCGTCGTGATCGTTATTTCGTGCATATAAATACTACTTCTCTTGTATTCCATTGGTTATTGGAATACAAAGAAGCAGTAAAGTCAAGAACGATTGTTTTTGGACGTTGAATCAGAGGGATGTAGAAGCTCCACTGGACGCAGCACCCACACTTCACGGGCGGGTGGGCGGGGACAACTAAATTTCCTTTCCCAACTTCTTTTTTATTTTCATATTTTAAAAGCCGACGCCGTATTTTAGCTTTATGAAGGAGAACTGGTCGTTTGGTACTCCGTACTGGATGTGGCGGAAGAACGAGATGCCGATCCATTGTTTATGTTTCAGGGCACGGTTGACGCCGAACTCTAATTCAAGCTTCTGCGTCGGGCTTGAATCGAATTGGCCGAGGTTTTCGTAGCGATGAACGGAAAGCTGCGTGTTCCATTTTGGAGCGAAACGATATTCGAGCGTTGCCGATCCGTCAACGAATGCTCGTCCGTGAGAAAATTTCTTTTCGACGAGTCCCGCGGCTGTGAGCGTAACTTTTTTGCCTAGCTGTTCGGTGTAAACGATGCCGCCGAGCGCCCACCAGTAGTCGTCTGCGAACTTGAAATTATGATGGTAAAGCAAACCGACAGTAGCCGCGAAGCGTTTGTTGAGCGGGCGCGTGTAGTTTAACTGGCCTTCGAACTTTGGTTCGTTGACGTTGTTGATAAGCTGCCCGGGCGGATCGCCGTTATAAGAACCGTCGATGTAATACTCGAAACGCGAATCAAACGAGCCGCCGAATGTCGGTGCGTAAGACGACGTGAACTTATGTCCAACCGAAGGTTTTGGCTTGCCGAGGACGGAAATGTTCAGGGTTGCCTGATACGAGCCTGACCACCGTTTGACTTCGGGGGTTGGCGTGGGCAATGCTTGCGACTTGATGTCCGGCGGCGGAACTTGCGCTTGATTCGTCTGGCAACCAAGCTGCAAAATAATTAATGAAAACAAGGATAATACCCCTGCTGTGCAATTGTTTATAAATTTAGTTGTTTTTCTCATTTTATCCTACAAAACGCCATATTTTAGTTACTGCTTCAATAGCGTCTGGTCGCTCCGTCAAAAATTCTCCCTGAGCCCAATGCCGTAAGCTCGTACGCGAGGGTTATAAAAATCGGCGTGATCGAGCAAACACCTATAAATCTCTTTTATTGGTGATGCGTCTTGAAAACGTAACGGCCGATGAGATAACCAATTGAGCTGCCGATCAGTGCGTCGGAAAGAAAATGATTGCGCCCCGAATAGCGCGACAAGCTCACCATCGTCGCCGCCGCGAGCGCACCGTACCGGACGAGCGGTCGGTCCTTATATTCGTAGGCGATGACGGTAGCGACCGACCACACGCTCGTCGCATGTCCAGAAGGAAACGAGTTTCCGCCCTTAAAGAAACGCCCGCGATTGTTATCGTAATTCGGTCGGGGACGTTGCGTGGCGAATTTAAGTCCCTGTGTCACAATGCTGGAATTGATCAACGCTTCGACTGCCAGCAATCCGGTTTCCCGCGCCTTTCTGTTATTCGTCGCGCGTCCGACAAGATAAAAGCCTGCAGCGATGCCGCCCGTCGTATAAGCCGACCCGCCAATAGATGTGATCCGGCTCGCGGCGGGAAGGCTTCCGTTACGGCTGACAAAAGACGACGTGCGGCTGTCGGTCCCGATGAGCACGGTTGTCGCCGCACCGAGGGGGACTAGCCATTTCGCGTCTTCGCCGCGTAAGCGGAAAGGCGATGTCCAAATGGCCATCTGATCCCTCAGAATGTTTTTGAAAAACTGTTTTTCGAGCGACGGAGCGGGAGTCGGCGAAACTTGCGGCGTAGGGGCAACTGTTGGAGTTGGCGACGGCGACGGCGACGGAATAACTTGAGCGGACGCGCCAGCCGTGATCGTAACCGAGACAAGCAACAGCAGAAAGCATTGCCTTGTCCGCGAAATGATAAAATCTACCTTCATAATTTTCTCCACATCATTCAAACTCTGGGTTATTAATCGAAAGTCACCGTCGCTTCACCGGAGATAACGGCGGCGGTGCAGGTTAAAATGTTTTGCTGGTCGGCTTCGAGCGGCGTCAATGCTTCGTGTTTCAACATACGAATCCGCCCGCTCTTGAGCGAAGCTTTGCAACTCGCGCAAACGCCTTCCTGACAGGCGAATGGAGGAAAAAGACCGGCCCGAAGCGCAGCGTCAAGGATCGTCTCGTCCCTGCGATATTCGATTTTACGGGAGATCCCGGATTCGATGATCGTCAGGATTTGCGGCTCGCCATGCGTGGACGCAGGGTCGTCGCCGATCTCGAGCAGCTCTTCTCGTTTCTCGCTCTCATTCAGATCCTCGACGCCGGGTGCAAAGGTATATTTTTCGGCGTGGACTTTTTCGGACGGAACATTTCTGCCGTGCAAAACACCTTCGACAAGATTGATGTAACCGAGCGGGCCGCAAACATAATAATCTGTTTTCCCGGAGTCCTTTAGAACCTCGTCAATAAGTTCGTTAAGCGTGTCGGGCACCAACATTCCCTTTCGTCCTGTCCAATGATCTTGGGGTTTTTCCAGAACGTGGATCACCGAAAACTGCTCGGAATGCTTGGCTGCGATCCGGTCGAATTCATGCCTGAAGATTATCGAGGACTCATTAAGATTTGCGTAGATAAGCGTAATATGGCAGTTTAGGCGGGTCGCAACGAGCGATTTTGTCATCGACAGAAAAGGCGTGATTCCGCTTCCCGCCGCAAAGAATAGATAGTGTGTCGGTGTTTTGACCGCTTTGCGGAAAAAAGACCCTTCAGGCGGCAGAACCGCTAATTCGCCGCCTTCTTTTGTCGTATCGAGTAGGTAACTGGAAACGGGGCCTAACCGCTTGATTGTAATAGAAAGATGTCGATCAGTCTCAGGTGAACTCGTCAATGAATACGAACGCTTGACGAATGAACTTCCATCCCGGATTCTCAGAGTAATGAATTGACCCGGCTGATATGTAAACTCCTTTTGAAGGTCAATGCGCTCCTCAAAGACAAATGTGCTCGCCGAATCGGTCTCAGGTATGATGCGCAAAACCTTGAGCGAATAGAATGTCTCACTAATGCACTTCTTTTTCGCATATCGCAGGCGGAAAATGACGGCACCGATAAATAAAATAATTCCGGCTTCGCTCAATATTTTCTCGGCATCAATAAAATTCACTGGCCGGTCAAGTAATAACGGGTCAGCCCAGATGCCATGGATCAAAAAGAGTATCGCCGCTCCATAGGAAATGAAATGAATCAATTTCCAAGTACGGTTGGTAAACAACTTCCGCACAAAGACGGTCGAAGTAACCACCGCCGTCAAAAATCCATAAAAGGCGAGAACTCCGAATGTGTAGACGTAATACTGATGCGGCGCGGTCAGCGGCACGGCAATGTTGAGAAGTCTAAAGCCAGCTTTTTTATCAAACAGCAACAAAATCGGATGAGTGAACGCCGTTAGCAACGCGATGTAAGCCGTGTAATTGTGGACCTGATAAAGACTGATCGACCGAATGAAACGCGGTAATCTTTGCCAAGTCAAAGTCCTTTGGTATTTGGTCGAAAGCAAAACGCCAAACAGTAGATTAGCCGTGAACAGTCCTGTCGCGATTAAGCCGAAGTCGGCTGATAGTCCCACAAAATCAAAATTGTCCATTATATACTTGCTAAATACTATCGTCGGTAGTATTTGAATGCATTAAAAAGACGGCTTCGTCTCGGAAACGCCGTCCAGTTAAAACCTTTAACTCAGAAAGGCAACAACTCGCTCGATTCCTGTGTGCATCGCCGTCAAAACATCGGTGTTCGTTGCCGTCCCCACAATGACTAAAAGCAAAACACCAAAGCAAGCCCAAGATAAGGCGGTTAGAAAACGTTCCCGCCCTTTCCCCGCATCATTCAAATTCGCTTCGGCGAGTTGCGTCAGCCGACGAACACGCCGCGCGAGAGCGTCACCCGTTTCGACTTTGCCGTCAATAAGAAACGCTCCTGCCGGCATAGTTGGATTGATTCCTACCGGAATGAGTCGAGCGATCTTAATCAATGCCTGCGCTAAGTCAAGTGCCATGTGGCTATTTCGCCCTGCGGCCTGTTCGTCCGCCGCGAGTTCAGCAGCCTCCGCCCATTCCGTATCGACGACGCGGGAATAAGGGAAGATCACCAAAACATCGCGGCAGATCCGCATTAACCAATGCTTGAGATTATCTCGCGTCGTGACATGTGCGGTTTCGTGGGCGATAACCGCCGTTAATTCTTCGGCGTTCAGTGCCTCAAAAATTTGATTGGCAACAAATAGCTTCGGACGCACAACCCCGATGACCGCGACCACCGGAAATTGATGAGTTATCCGGTAAGCGGGAATTGGCAAATTTTCAAGACAAACGATTTCGGAATGTGTTTGCCAATCGCTCACCAATCTTTTAGTCGCTAGCCAAGTCGCCAGCCCTCGCCAAAAAGCCAATACGATACCGGAGGCCGAAAAAAAGGCCAGCAGACCGAGTTTGTAACTCACAGTTTCTTCGGTTTGTATTGGCTCAAAAGCTAAATACGAGGGAATAAGCAAAATAACGACAGCAAGGAATGCTGCTAACGCTGGAAAGATCCGTAAAATAAAAATGAGACGGGAGCGAGTCGCCGCACTCTGATTTTTAGCTAATCGGGAAATAAACCGCCAAGCGGTTGTCGTCGCAACCGACGCGAGAGCGTTAACGGTCAACAAAAGAGCCAGGGCCAGACAAATTCCCAGAAAGTCATACATGTTTTCTACTTCTCCGAGTTCAGTTCGCGCCGCTTTTCCCGCAACAATTCTTCCAAAACATCAAGCATTTTGCTGTCACGTTCGCCGACTGCATCAACAATGCAAGCCAGAACGGGTTTCGTCTCTCCATCGGGTTTTCCTAAAAGCGCGTTAATCACGTCTTTTGCTATGCTCCGCGTAAACTCTTCGCGAGAAATGCGCGGCGAGTACAAAAAAGCTCTTCCATCCTTGCGCCGTTCGAGTAATCCTTTTTTATGCAGGCGGTCAAGCGTCGTCATCAAAGTCGTGTAGGCGGCCCGCTTCTCGCCAAAAATCCCATGGATTTCGCGCACACTGGTTTCGCCGCGCTGCCAGACCGCTTCCATTATTTCGCGTTCCAATTCCCCGAGGCTAGATTGCAACATCTCGCCTGCTTTTTTGAAACCGCGCAATGTGAACGAAAGAGTTTTCATGCAATCAAATATGTTCCATTTTATCTACTACTGTCAATAGTAGACGACCGTTGATTTCTAATGAGAGCAACGCTTCCGACAACGAGGCCGAGGAAAATTACGGCATACGTTCCGTAATAAAGATTAGTAGTCCAAGACCCGCGATCCCGATCATCCGCGCAATATAAAGTAAGACATCATCGTTGATCATGCGTCTATTTTAATGTCTTTTCACCAAAAATGGAATGATGATACTCGTTGTAAATTTCGTCGATCTCCAGGATATTCGCGCTCATTTAGCTTTCGATTTGGGTCCGCAGCCGCAATCGGAGCCGCAGTCGCCTTTTTTTGTTGTCGCTTTAGCCTTTTGCCAGAACATATTTGCGACATAGACGGCGGCGGCAAGAATAATGCAAAGAACGATTATGTTTTGAATATTCATATGTCAGAATCCTAATAGTTTGCCGCCCTGAAAGACGATAAAAGACGCAATATATGCTAGTCCGCACATATAAACGGTCATAAAGATCGGCCACCGCCATGAATTTGTTTCACGCCGTACGACCGCAACGGTCGATAGGCATTGCATTGCAAGAAGAAAGAAAACCATCGTCGTTCAAATAACGTCCCGGATATGTAATAACACCCTGAACAACAGTAGCATTAGCTGTTGCTGTTCCATCACCAGATTTTGTTAAATCAATAGTAGTTGTGCCAGCCAAGTAATTTAGCCCACCAGAAGTAATAGAGATGGAAACTATACCACCGATCAAAGATGCTGCGGGGATAAGAGTTTCGCCATCTCCTAACACGGC
>JANYIL010000275.1 GCA_025362075.1 Chloracidobacterium sp. | reverse complement strand
CTTTCGCAATTATCGGGTCGCCCATTGCCACAAGTTCCTGGTAAAGCTTTGCGGCGTCGTCCAGCCGGTTGTCGGCAACCCGCGTCTGAGCAAGAGCAAATTTTGCCAGTTTTGCACTATCCGAACTGCCGTTTGCGAGGCCTTCCAACTCAGTAATCGCCGCGGGCCGATCAAGGGCCAGGCGATTTACGGCGATAAAGTAGCGTGCCTTTTCTGCCGCAGACCCGCCAAACTTGTCTGCCACAGTCTGAAATTCCGTTATCGCCGCTTCGGCCCGTTCTTTCTCAGTCTTATAAGTCTTTTGCGTCGAACCCGCCGGCGCACCCGTGTCCGAGATCTGGGCCTGGGATGTCTCAATCGCCTTTCCCAAGGCAGCTTGTGCCGCGCCGCCCGAGCGGGCACTCCACTTCATAAACAGCATTACGAGGATAACCAGCACCACGACGGCCCCGATCCCATAAAGAATGGTCCGGCCCTTGCCCTCAAGCTTTTTGCTTACATCCTCGAGCCGCTCATCAACCTGCTGTTGCAAAGGGTTGACGTATATCTTCTTTTCCTGCGGAACCGCCGCTGCGGCCTGTAGCTGTTCAAATCGTCTCTTTTTTGTAGCCATTATTCAAAAACTGCAATTTCCCGTGTCTCGCTCGTTATATAATTGCCTTGAGCGGTCTCTTTTCAAAAGAGTTAATTTAACTTAAATCCGCGATTAGAGCAACCAAGGGAGCAGTGAATAGTGCATAGTGAATAGTGAATAGTTAAAAAATTCGGCGTGCTCTGAGGATTTCACTTTTAGTTTTTAACTTTTAGTTTTTAACTTTTTTTGGGAACAATGTCAGACAGACGGTGTCTAACTATATATAGTTCGCACGGAAAGCGGACGGTAAATTGACAGCTTCTCCCCGGTGAGAACGCTACTAGGGCAGGCGATGTTCTTCAGCAAGTCAATGACCTTTGACGACGAAGAAATTGGACGGGCGGTGCCGGTTCCGATGATCGCTGCCCACGGGATGGACGATCCCATCTTTATTGACAAATTAAGAGCGGGCGAAGAAGCCGCCTTTGAAACGTTGGTCGACCGGTATTCGGGTGACATTTACGCTCTGCTCTACCGGCTGACCGAGAATCCGGAAGAGGCGAGCGATCTGACTCAGGACACCTTCTTGCGAGCGGTTCGGTCGATAAAAACGTTTCGCGGCGACTCGGAGTTGAAGACCTGGCTCTTCCGGATAGCGATCAACGAATCGCGAAACCGGTTTCGATGGTGGAAACGCCGCCGACGCGATCTGACCATCTCGATTGATGCAAACATCGGCGAATCGGAGACACGGTTTTCAGATACGCTGGCGGACAAGGCGATCAGCCCGGAAGAGGAAACCCTGTCGCACGAACGAGAAGCCGCAATTAGCGCGGCATTGCTTGATATTCAGGAAGTTTATCGCGAAGCGATCGTTCTCTGCGACGTCGAAGGATTGAGCTATGAGGAAACGGCAGATGCGCTTGGGATAGGAATTGGGACGGTGAAATCGCGTATTTCACGCGGCCGCGAAGAGTTGCGGCGGAGACTCAAAGATTTTTGACAATTGAATGAATGGTTGACTCGCCCCGGTCTCATTTTTAAGAAGACTAAAAAAAATCGGTGCCAAACGATAGGTCAAAGAGAACGAGAATTGTGGTCGGGAGTCAAGAAAGGCGGTTGTTTGGCAATTATTTGAATCGACCAGCAACAATCGAAACATGGATTACCCATTGCCGCCAATCAAAAAGCCCGAGCACAACGACACGTTGTTGTCTGGTTCGAGACAGCAGCCGGGGTCAGTCAGCCATTCATTCAATGCGGCATAAGCTAATGAAATGCACAGAAATACAACCTGATCTGATGCTGTACGCGGACGGTTTTCTCGCGGAAAGTAATGTTACGTCCGTTAAGGGCCATTTGCGAGTGTGTCCGCTGTGCCGTCAAAAACATGCTGAGATCTGCGAAGTCAAAACTTCAGTGAGACAGATGTCACGGCCACAAATTTCTGTCGATCTGCAAAATCAATTAAAACGGTCCGTCAGGACGGAGGTTCGCACCGCCCGGACAACATGGCTGCCTATATCGACCGATATACGGCGATGGCTCCAGATTAGCGTCATGCCCTATGGCGTGGGTGTTTTGGCTTCGCTTGTACTTGGATTTACGTTTTTGGCGATGATGTTTTCGGGCAATCGCAATTTGGGACAATTGACGGCCGCGACGCAAAGCCCCTATCGCTCCGGCCCCGTCATGCTGACGAGCAATCGCAATCCATATCGCGAACCTTATTCCGAAAGCCTGTCCGCCTCGGACTACGCACAGACGCGGCTTGATATTTCGAGCGAATCGCCCAGCATCAATCCGCAGGGAGCGTTGGTTGCACTAACCAGATCGTTGGTTCGCGGTGGTATGAAGGATGACGAGGTCGTCGTCGTGGCGGATATTTTCGGGAACGGCCTGGCTCAGATAGCCGAGGTCGTCGAGCCATCACGGGACCGGCAGGCAGTCAACGAATTGCAAAAGGCCCTCGATTCTGACCCGGCTTACGCCCCGTTTGTTTCCTCGGCCCTCGACAAGCGTTCGGACAATATGCGTGTCGTTCTCAAATTCCAAAGCGTCAGCGTCCAGACAGGACTGAACCGACATAGACGCTAACCGACCCGACCTACATTTTGTCGATCTCAGCCTTTAATTTTGCCGCCAGGCCAGCGTCGTTCTTCACCAAGAGATTGTATTGCTGCAAAGCCGAGGCCTTGTCTTTCTTCACTTTGTACATGAAACCAAGGTTGAAGCGTGCTTTTGCAAAATCCGGACTAATGTCCAGGCATGTTTTAAATGCCCCGATCGCTTTATCAGTTTGGTTATTCGCAAAATATGCCCCACCTAGCAGGTACCAACCTTCTGCATATTCAGGTTTACTATTTGTGTATTCGACCAGTCCGCTGATCGCCACCCGATAGTACCGATCCGCTTCAGCCGTTTTGTTTAACTGAAGATACGCATTCCCCAGGTAATAATTTGTCTCACCGTCACCAGATTTTAGCCTCAATGCAGCGTTGCAATTTTGGATCGCCTCCTGGTATTTCTGGACCTCGTTGAACGCCCGACAAAGATTTGTGTAGCCGACATACTGCTTCGGTTCTGCCGCGACGCCTTCCTTGGCCCAATCCACTGCTCTTTCGGGATGACCGGCCAGACTTTCGTATCTGGCGAGGTCATTGAGGATATTCCCATCGTTCCGAAACGCGAGGCGCGCTTTATTCAATACGCGGATCGCGTCGTCAAACTTGCCCTGGCTGCGATAAAGGTCTGAAAGATCTTTGTACGCTTCATACTTGTCCTGCTTGGCCGAGTATGAAGACTGATATGCTCTGATCGCAGCCTCGTAATCCTTTTGCTTTCGGGCAGCGTCCGCAAGCAGAAAATAGGCATCGCCCATCATCCTCGTCCCGTTATTGATCGCCATGTCTGCCGCTTCACGTTGCGCCTTCGTATCGCCGAGAAGTTGCTGCACACTAGCGATGTTGTAATAAAGATCCCCGCTTTTTGGGGATAAGGCGATCGACTTCTGGTATGCGTCCAAAGCCTCCTTAAATTGCTTCTTGGCGACATAGATATCACCAGTCCCGCTCAAAAAATCAATATTTTTCGGCTGTATGGCAATCCCTTTATTAAGGTCGGCGATCGCGGCATCATAATCCTTGAGATCGTAGAACAGATGCCAACGGATGGCGTAAACATCCACGGGCGGCTTATAGCCCTGATCCAACGCAAGTTGAAACTCAAACTTCGCGTTGACATAGTCTTTTAGCTCGTAATGGGCGTTAGCTTTTCCGTAACGCGCTTCTGGACTATTAGGTACGAGTTGGATCGCCTGAGTGTATTTATCCAACGCATCCTTAAACTCCTTTTTACGGAGGGCCTGATCGCCCTGAGCCACGAGGTCTTTCGCCTGATTTATTTCCTGTTTTGTCGGTTTTTTCTGCGCCGATGCAGCAAGTGAGCAAAGTCCGCAGATCAGCAAACTGGACGTAAGAAGCCATTGAAAACGTTGTCCTTTCATATAAATTGCACTCATCACCAGTCAGATATATCAAACAATCTTCTTTCTGTCATCACCGGACTTGGGTTTTGGCGTCGCTTTGGGTTCGGTCGGTTTCGTCGTTTGGGCCGGTGTGCCCTTTGTCACAGGCTGGGGCGTCGAACGCGGAGTTACCTTGGTATTGCTATCCGGCAAATTTGAATCTTTGCCCGGCACAACTACCGAATTAGTATTACTCTCCTCGCTGGTGATATTCGTATTCGTCAGCACAGGAGTGGTAGGTTGCGGCGATAGCT
>JANYIL010000272.1 GCA_025362075.1 Chloracidobacterium sp. | reverse complement strand
GACAGGGCCCTGGCGAGTATTTCGTCGACGGCGTGCGGCAAATCGGTTCGCACCGTTGAGGGCGGCTCCGCCAGTCCGCCGTACTGCTTTTTGACGATCTCCTTCCCGGTCTCACCGTCAAACGGCAAATCGCCGGTCAGCATCTCGTACGCCACGACGGCAAGCGAAAAAATGTCGCTCGACACGGTCGGAAGGCGGCCATCGAGCACCTCAGGGGCCTTGTAGGCGGCATTATAGGCGTTTGGTTCGCCGTTCGACGCGCCGAAATTTACGACCATGGTCTGCTCGGAATCGTTTTCGGACGATAAAATCAGGTTTTCCGGCCTAATGTCGCGGTGAATAATGCCTTCCTGATGGGCCTCGTTGAGAGCGTACGACGCCTGGCGGACGACGCGTGCGGCCCGCAGACCATCGAAATGGCCGTGGATGCCCAAAACATCCCGTACAGACAGAGCGTCGGTATATTCCGTGACGAGAAATTTAGTTCCGTCGGTAAATTCTCCCGAATCGATCAGGCGGGCGATATTGGGATGCGTAAGGTGCGACAGCGAAACCCGTTCCTCGGCCAGGATGCTGTTAATGATCTCGTCCGAGCTGTCCTCGAGCAGAATGCGGACGAGCACCATCCGGTCGGCGACGATCTTGTCGTCCGCCAAATACGCGAGGCCGGAACCGTCGCCGCCCAGAAAATCGTTTACGCGGTATCGCCCCTTTACCGTCCGTCCGACAAAACTTTCCGGATTCTCTGCATCGTACTCGTTAAAGATCGGCATGGTGGGGTCGGAATCGCCGAGTTCGACATGGCCGGCCGGGATATCGTATGGATTGACCTTTCGCCCATAATTCCTTACATCGGTCTGTGCAAAGATAGCCGGAGTTTCGGGCACCGAAAAATTAGCTACCGGCTCGCTCTCGGGCTGGATATCGCGGATCTCAAAGAACGGCTCGCTCGGGTGAAATTGGGGAATGGTGTCGCCGAATAGATCGAGATCGTCTTCGGATGCCGGTGCGGTGACGGTCATTTTCGCTTTGGCCGGGATCTCGTCGCGGGCCGTGTCGTGATTGATATTTGGCAGAAGATTAGAAAAAATGCCGCCCGCGCGCCCGGGAGCATCGACATCCTCGAGGATGAGACGCGTTCCATCCGTCGGGCAAAACCGCCGCGACCCGTCCTCAAAAGTATCTTTACATTTTGGACAATACATTTCCCGTGCCAATTGATCGAAAGCCATATTTCTCTGGTCTGTTCCCAAGCTTGTCTGCTTTGTATTGGCTAGCCGTGCGCTTTAGCAAGTTTTGCGATGAGTGCGGCGTTACCCGAATCAAGGTTAAGCGCCTGCCGGTACGGGCGCTCGGCATTCATGCCGCGTCCACCCTTAACATAACCATCGCCGACTGCCTCAAACTGCCATGAGAGCCTCCGTTTCTCGCTCGATGGTACAAATCTCAACGCCTGGAGCAATGCATTTTCTGCCAGGTCGAAATTTCCCTGCCGCGTGTACAGCGTGCCGAGAAGGCTGTAGGGCAAAAAGCCGTCGGGCGTAACACTCACGCTGCGTTTCAGCAAGGTCTCGGCGTCGGCAAAGCCTCCCTTGGTCATCAGGGCCCTGGCAAGCAGGATCAAGGCCGACGGGTTTCGCGGATCTCGGTCGAGGGCCGATCTTAACAATTGTTCCGACTCGACATATCTCTGCTCCGACTGCATCACATCGGCCACAACTATCATTGTGCCGATATCTGTCGAACGCTGGACCGCACTTTGGTACGCCGCGGCCGATTCATTTGTCATCCCGCGACGCCTAAGCAGCCGGCCGAGATGCGCGTATGCCGGTGCGAACGATGGATCGAGCTGGATTGCCCGTCTATAAGCCTTTTCCGTCTCGGACGAGATCAGGCCGCGAAGCTCGAGAGCAACGCCCAATTGATCGAACGCCAGCGGATTCGCCGGAGCCAGCTCTATCGCCTGGCGGGCAAGCTTTTCAGCCTCCTCGTAACGGTCGGAAAGATTTGCCACAGCTATCGGCTGCGAGAGCACATAGCTCAATGCTATCCGGGCCACAGCATCGGACGGCTCGATCTGGAGGGCCGCTCGAAACGATTTTTCGGCATCTTCCCAACGCTGCTGGTCGCTGTACAGATTGCCCAGGCCGTAAATTGCCCTCGGATCTCGCGGCTTTATCCCCCCGGCGCGTTTATACGCGGACTCGGCAGCGATATAATTGCGGGCATCACGCGCGACGTTGCCTTCATGGATCAGCTTCTCAAATTGAGCCTCATTGGCCGGGGTAACCGGTGTTTTGATCTCCTTCCAGCCGGAATTACCAACCTCGATCTTTGTGTTGTGGAATTCGGTAAATTTCGGCTTGGACGCCGCCGTAGTTGATGGCTTTTTGTTCGTATTATCGGTTTTCGGCGTGGCCTTTGGTGTCGTTTTCGGCGTCGTCTTGGCCGACGATTTAGGCGCGGGCGACCTTTTTTTGGCGGCGGGGGCTGTTTTTACAACGGTCGGCTTATGCTTCGGGGTTGCCTTTTTTACAGTCTTGGCGGTTGTTTTTGCACCGCCAAACAGTTTATTACTGCTGCCGAGATCCTGGCCGTTAAGGATGGCCGGTAACGCTCCCAAAATTGCTGCAAAAACTGTTAACCGAAAAACTCTGCTCATATTACTCCCCAAAATCCCGGCGATCTAGTTTTGGGTGGCGAGCCGAAATCCCAATTCCTTGTCGCGTTTGCTTCCGTCCACTTCAGCACGAAATGTCGATGTAATGCCAAATTCGCCCGCCGATTTCGTAATGGCGGCACCGCCACGAATCATAAAGTGCGGTTCCTTGGTCGCCTTTACCTCTAACTTGTTGTTGCCGGGATATAGGTTCGCCTTCGTACCGGTCCATTCATAAACATTGCCGATCAGATCCATTACGCCCCAATCGTCAGGGCACGACGCCGCTCCGACTGGCTCGGGTTCGGTATTGTCTTTGTCGACGACCGCACAACTTGCCTTAAACGTACTCCCCCACGGATACTTGTCGCCTTTGGCACCGTTGCGGGCGGCGTATTCCCACTCTTCTTCGGTCGGCAGCCTGTATGTAACTCGATCCCGTTTTGACCGCCAGTCGGTAAATGTCTTGATGTCATCCATGTTTACAAACCTGACGGGCATTTTTTCCTGTCCCGGGATCGGTTTGTCGTTCACCCAGTGTGCCGGTACCGGACGGTAACTGGTCGCTGTGATGAACTGAAAATACTCTTCGTTCGTGACCTCGGTCTTGTCGAGGCTAAACGCTTTAACGTCTACGCTGTGCTGGGGACGCTCGTTGTCCCGTCCCTCGTTGCGGCCCATCGTGAACGTGCCGCCCGGTATCGCCGCCATGTCGGCCTTATGATTAACCACCGGCGTCGCAGCCGGCGTGACCGCGGGCGTCGGCGTCGCGGTGCCGCCCCGGAACATTCCGTCAAAGACTCCCATCTTGTACGCAACCCCAATGCCCGCCGCGACAATCACACAAAGAACGAATAATCCGACGATTCCGAAAATCAGCGGAGATAGCGATCTCTTCTTTGGCGGCCTGACCTGGGTTTCGACCTCGACACCGGTTTTTTCCCAATTTTGCTGGACCGTTTGCGCCATCTGATCCTGCATCGAACCCGTATGCTGAACAGTCGCCGGCGGGGTTTGACCGGTGACGGTGACGGAAATATCCGCCGGAATAGGTATCGCGGTCGCTGACTCGCGCATCCCCGGTTCGAGTTCGGCCACCACCTCGCGCGGCTGGCCGTCGCAGACGACGTCGCCGAGCCAGTCCTTAAATCCGTCATGACTCACGCGCAAATGATGATTGCCGCTCTGGACCCCGTCCAGTAAAAGCATTCCATGATCGCTCGTCGTTTCGCCGACTGACACGTTGTCGACAAACACCTTCGATCGCGGCGGGCGCGACACTATCTTAAGCGACGACACTGGCAGCGACCTTCCGGTAATGCCGGCAAGGGTTATCGCCATCGGAGCGATCGCGTTTGTCAGTTCCTCGACAAACTGCTCGACCGTCGGGGTGCGTTTTGTCTTGTCCTTTTCGAGGGAATGCCGAACAGCGGCCTCGACCTCAGCCGAGACAGTAATGCCCGCATCGGCGAGCGTCGGCGCGGGATCGCTGATGTGCTTTTTCATGATCGCCGGTATCGACGACCCCTTGAACGGCACATCGCCCGCGACAAGCTGGTAAAACATCACGCCAAGCGAATAAATATCCGACCGCGAATCCGGCTCCTCATCCGCCCACTGCTCCGGCGCCATATAATAGGGTGAGCCCATCAAACCGGTCGTCTGCGCCTGCACAAAAGAGCCGAGCAACTCGCCGGATTTGATCTTGGCGAGGCCGAAATCGAGGATCTTTACCGCCTGCGAGATGTTCGGCTTATCGCTGCAGATCATAACGTTCAGCGGCTTGAGATCGCGGTGGACGATGCCCTGATGATGGGCAGCACCGACACCCGCACAGACCGCGGAGATCAGATCGAGAGCTTTTTCGGGCGAGAGGGCTTTTTCCCGGGCGAGCAGATCATGCAGCGATTCGCCCTCGACATATTCCATTACAAGGAACGGCAAACTGCCCTCGATCACCCCATAGTCGGTAACGCTGACGACGTTCTGGTGCCGGATCGCCGCCGCCGCCAGAGCCTCCTGACGAAAGCGCGTGACAAGCTGCGGGTCGTTGCCGACCAGATCGGGCAGAATGACCTTGATCGCAAGCTGCGTCTTGAGATACGCGTGCCGCGCCTTGTAAACAACCCCCATGCCCCCCTGACCGAGCCGGCATTCGAGATGATATTTGCCTTCCAAAACCGGTGCGCCCGCGATCGTGTGGATCGTCGGCATCCCGTCATTCGGACAGGTCGCGACATCATCGGCGAAGCAGTTTTTACAAAGCTGACACTCTTTCATTTAGACTAAATATCTACCAAAACGATCAGAAAGCTTTACGGCAAAATTGTTTGGATGTTTCACGAGGCGCAATCTCTACCTAATAGCACGATTTGATTTTAGTTTTTTTGCAATATTCAAGCAAGGTTAAAGCGAGAAAGAAGAATTAAGCACAAATCTCCTTAATTTTATAAGAATAAAACGCTCAGTCTTCTAAGGCGCCAACCCCGGCAAATCGGAATAAGGTGGAACTCCACAGAGAGTAGGGATCTCTCGTTTAAGGTTCAAT
>JANYIL010000242.1 GCA_025362075.1 Chloracidobacterium sp. | reverse complement strand
GTGCGATCCTCAGCTATATCATGTGTCAGGGCATGAACCGCTCATTTGTCAGCGTAATGCTTGGCGGATTTGGCACCGAGGGCGGAACTGTTGCGAGCACCGTGGGCGCTCCGCAGGGCGAGGTCCATCCGATCGAATCTCCCGCCGCGGCCGACCTGCTTCTGAACGCAAGAAAGATCATCGTCATTCCCGGCTACGGCCTCGCAGTCGCCCAAGCTCAACATTCGCTGGCCGAGGTCTGTAAGATTCTCAAAGAAAAGAACGTCGATGTAAAATTCGCGATCCACCCGGTCGCTGGCCGCCTGCCGGGCCACATGAACGTCCTGCTCGCCGAGGCCAATATCCCTTACGACATCGTTTTCGAGATGGACGAGGTCAACGATCAGTTCAAAGACACCGATGTCGCGTGGGTGATCGGAGCCAACGACATCGTCAACCCCTCCGCCATGGACGACCCCGGCTCACCGATCGCCGGAATGCCCGTCCTCCACTGCTGGGAAGCCCGCGATGTGATCGTAATGAAACGCGGCATGGCCAGCGGCTACGCCGGCGTCGATAACCCGCTGTTTTATAAAGACAATACGCTGATGCTGTTTGGCGATGCTAAGAAGGTTGTGGATGAGATACTGGGAGTGATGCGGGGTTGACTTAGGTGTTAGACTGTATTTATGGAAATGAAGGTATTAGAAAAGGGACAAGTAGTAATACCGGCATCGATGCGGCGGCGTCTCGGTATCAAGTCGGGAGACAAGCTTAAAGCGGAAGTTAAGAACGGAGATATAGTCCTGTCACCGAGCCGTCAGCGTAAGTTTATAACGCGGATAATCACCGATCCGATCACGGGCTTTCCCGTATTGACCTCAGGCCCTAACGCGCCGGTATTAACTAACGAGATGGTTGAAGAAATACTTGCGGATTTCCCATGAGACACCTTCTCGATGTTAACGCACTTGTTGCGTTTGGACACACAGAACACCTTTTTCACGCTCGGGTCGTAAGGTGGGCGGCGACTGTCGCCGGAAACGACATCCCCAAATTTGCCACCTCTTCCATCACAGAATTAGGCTTCGTCCGCGTCATGTCGCAAGTCTACGGTGTTTCCATTGGTGAAGCGAAAGTTCTGTTGGTTGCACTAAAAGATTTCGAAGGTCTCGATTTTCAGTTCGTTGCGGACGACCACGATGCCTCCAAACTGCCGGATTGGGTCTTAGGGGCAAAACAAACGACCGACGGCCACCTTGCGGAATTAGCCAAAGCTCATGGCCTCATCTTGGCGACCCTCGATAAAAATATTCCGGGGGCGTATGTAATTCCCTACAAGGAAAGACTTTGATGGTGTTTGGCGATGCTAAGAAAGTGGTAGATGAGATATTGATGGCTATGAGGAGCTAATCCGATAGGAGATATGACACGCAGAATCGCGATACTGAGCTTAATCCTTTGCATCTCCCTTTTCAGCTTTGGCCAGAATCGAACACTAAAGCTTCGTTTTTTGGATCCTTCGTGCGACGATTCTCCAATTCAAGGTGTACGAGTAAAGGTAAATGGAAGTAGACATTTTTCAAAATACAAAACCGCCCGCAATGGATGGTTAGTTGCGAAAAACCTTCCGGAAACAACTTTCGGATTGGTCGTGAAAAAGTACGGATTTAAGAAGTACCTTATTGGCGACATCTCATTGATTGGAAAATCAACGACTTTCGAGCACATTTACAAGCTTGAGCGTGGCTATTCGTCAAACGATCCCAATTTCGGTAATCCTAAATACCAACCTTGTAAGCACAAAGACAAGAACTGGGACTAACTGCACGCTTAATTTGTGCGGATTAACTCAATTAATGCCAGTCTCACGACCACCTTTCCCTTCTCAAGATGCTCCTCAACGATCTCGGTAACGTCCTCGGGCTGGACCTGGCCGTACATTATGCCGTCGGGGTAGACCATTACGGCGGTTCCGACCGAGCAAAA
The DNA here is from genome assembly GCA_025362075.1 of Chloracidobacterium sp. Lineage (GTDB taxonomy): Bacteria > Acidobacteriota > Blastocatellia > Pyrinomonadales > Pyrinomonadaceae > OLB17. Next base: position 19,157 of record JANYIL010000242.1, on the reverse strand, counting down.
TCCGATCGAACCGCATTCGGTGAGGACGATCTCGCCCATCGGGTTGCGGCCTTTGGTTTCTTTGCCCTGGCGAATGCCTTTTGCTTCGAGCTGGCGGGCAAATTCGGCCATTACCTCGACACCGCCGACGGCCGCGCAAGATTTGCCGGTGCAGACGAAAACGTGCCGTTTGATCGGGGCTTTTAGCATCGGGGCGAGCTTTTCAAGTTCTTCGCGATCTTCGATGAATTTAGGTTTAGCCATTAACAATTATTTTGCCACGAACATCGCAAAAATCACACTGGCCCATATTCTCTTTGTGGTAGAATCACATCGACGCGTGTTCGCTCAAAGATGGCATTAGGAATCATCATCCACATCACTGTCGGTACCGAAAAGCGGACCGAATTCTTCTCGCAGGAGCGCATTCGTATCGGTTCCGACGAAGGTTCGGATCTTCAGATACATACGCCTAAAACCGAAGATTCCGCCGTCTGGTTTGATCTCGAAAACGCCGACGGCGTCTACCGGATCATCGATTTTAACCCGTCTTTAGACCTCAGGGTTAACGACAAGCCGATCCGCCGGTTTATCGCGATCGCCGATGGCGATGTAATTAATGTGGACGATTCCGATATTTCGTTTTCGTTCTTTTCGCTCGAAACCAAATCGTCGCTCATCACGACCAATCGTGAACAGCCGCATATTTCGCGCTTTATCGAGGACGCCGCGCTCGAATCAGCCACGTCCGCCAAACGCGATGATGCTAAGGCCTTCTTACGCGAATTTGTTCGCGAATTGTCGCGAGAGATATCGGTAACGACCAAGCTGATCGTACTTGTCCTGGCAATCGGCTTTATCACCGGCATTTTATACATCGGTTACGCTGTCACCAAAGAACTTCGTGAGAGCCGCATGCAGTCGGAACAGCAGAGCGAGGTCATTAAAAAACTTGAGGAAAAACTCGATCAAACGAACGGTCAGATAGGCGAACTGGATAAGTCCAACAAGGACATGATGAAAACAGTGTCGCTGGCGCCGAATCTGCGTGTCGAATACGGCGGCGCGGTTTGCCTGATCGTCGGAGTCTACGATCTTGTAGATAAGAAAACTGGAAAGGTGCTGCGGTACGCGGATCAGCAGTCTATGCGGCCAAATCCGTATGAGCCGACCCAATCCGAAGATCCGGGCCGCCCGACCGGCCCGCCTCAGATCGGACTGACCACCGAGGGTAATGGTTCGACGGTTGAGTACGATTTTATCGGTACCGGCTTTCATGTCGGCGGCGGTTATATCGTCACAAACCGCCACGTCGTTCAACCATGGGAAGAGGACGATCAGATCAAGCAAATGATGAGGGCCGCCAACGGCCGGGCCAGGATCAAGCGGCTTGTGATCTACTTTCCAAAGTTTGCCCAGCCTTTTCCGCTCAAGGTCAGACAGGTCGGCGGCCGCGATGACGTAGCCATAGGTTCTATCGATCCATCCACGATGCCGACTGAGATACCCGCGATCCCGATCGATCTTGACACGGAGTCGGCCGCGATCGGCAAGACGGTCGTTACGATGGGCTACCCGAGCGGCCCCGACCGGTTGCTTGCAATGGTTGATGACGACGAGGCCAAATCGATCAATCAGCGGTTTGGCAACTCACGCCAAAACCTGATCAATTTTCTTGCGCAGTCGCAAAAGATCGTCCCTTTGACGACCCAGGGCCTGATTACCGACCTGGATGCAAGGCGGATCGTACATGACGCTAAAACGGCTGAGGGCGGCTCGGGTGCTCCGCTGTTCGGACAGGCGGGCAAGGTAATTGGCGTGAATTTTGGCGTCTTTACGGAAAATACGGCGGCGAATATGTCAGTGCCGATAAAATTTGCGGTCGATCTGCTGCGCAAAGCCGGCTGGAAAACGCCCGAAGAGATACAGAAGGAGTTGAGTTCACAGACTCAGGCTACGACGAACGATTCAGAATCGAACACGGCCGGGACTAGCAAATTAAAAAACTAATCGGCTTCCGCCACAGGCTGATTGCGGGCGTTTATCGTCGTCTGCTCGGCCATCAGCATTGTCTCACCGACATTATTATCCGTTTTGGCCTCGGATCCATCTTGCTGTTTTGGCAGAAAAAAGCTCGCTATCAATGCCAGGATACACACGACCACGACAACCCAGAAAACCGGCTGGATAGCCGCCGCCATCGAATCTTGCAAGATCGGTAAAATGTCGGCCGGCAAACCCGCCTTTGCGGAGGGTTCGATCAAGGCGTTGGGATTCGACGCCAGGCTCTGAGCCTGTTCGACCGTCAAAATGCCATCCGCTCCGGTCGCTGCTTTCAGGAGTTGCGACGACAGGCCAGCCGTCAAAACGGCTCCCATGATCGCCACGCCAATCGCCCCGCCGATCGCCCGCGAAAATTGATTGAGCGACGTGGCGATACCAAGCTGCGAACGCTCGACCGACTGTTGAACGGCGATCAGCAGCGTCAGCATCGTCAATCCAAGCCCGGCCCCGATCATCGCAAGATCGACATAAAGCCAAATCTGCGGCGTTTGACGATGAAAATTGGTCAGCAGGATAAACCCGAACGCCATCACGACGAAGCCCGCGATCGTTATCGTCCGATACCCGATCCTGAGCATCAGCCGACCGACGATCACCGACATTGTCACCCAGCTCAGCATAAGCGGCGTCAGCAGCGAACCCGCCTGCGTCGCTGTCATACCCAACGCCCCCTGAGCAAAAAGTGGGATAAACGAGATGCCGCCAAACATGGCGATCCCAGCAAAAAAACCCGCGGTCGTTGCCGCGGCGATAGTGCGATTTCTAAAAAGGCGGAACGGGATAAGCGGATCTTTTGCCCGCCTCTCGACAAAGGCAAATAGTCCGAGCAACGCGAAGCTGCCGCCAAGTAAGGCCAGGTTTTCGGGAGCCAGGAGCGTCGCCATCGAGTTGCCTCCCTCAACAAGCCCGAGCATCAACAGACTGATGGCACCCATTAGCGTTGTGGCTCCGAGATAATCGATATTCGGTTTTTCGGTTCGCTTGGGCTCCTTGAGCGCAAAACCGATGATTATCGCCGCGAGTACACCGACTGGAAGATTGATAAAAAACACCCATCGCCACGATAACTGGTCCGTGATAAATCCGCCTAAAACAGGCCCTATCACGCTGGACAGGCCCCAGACACCGCTGAAGTAGGCCTGCATTTTGGCCCGCTCTTTGATCGTGAACGTATCGCCTATGATCGTCATGCCGAGCGGAACAAGTGCTCCTGCCCCGAGCCCCTGAACGGCCCGAAAAACGATCAACTGCGTCATCGAACCCGCGAACCCGGACAGCAATGTCCCGATCAGAAAAAATCCGATTCCAATCTGGTAAAGCAACCGCCGCCCATATAGATCGGACAATTTGCCCCAAACCGGCACCGTTACAGTCGACGTAACGAGATAGGCCGAAAAAACCCAGCTGTAATGGCTAATACCGCCGAGGCTGGCGATAACCGTTGGCATTGCGGTGCCGACGACTGTGGCTTCGAGTGCCGCGATGGCCATGCCCGTCATGACGCCGATCGTCACGGCCCACCGGCGCCGCGGCGACATCTCGAGCCGCGGCCTATCCATTACACCAATTTGTTCGTTCGAATTCCCTTCCACTGTTTTCAGATTATCACGCGGCAAACTTATTTCTGTCCTGCTCGCCCAAGTCCGCGATCTTGCTCATCAAAAAATCGGCAATCTCCTTATGAGTACGAATACGGTCGCCTTTTTCATAAAACCGGGCCAGATCGATCGGCTCGCCAAACCAGATTCGGATCTTAGGTCCGCCCGTCCAATTGCCCATTATCTGTTTCGGCAGATCATTGCCAAGCCCGGCAATAAATACCGGAACTACCTGCGGACGGGCAGCATAAATGACTTTGCCGATGCCAGGCTGGGCCGGTAGAAAATCGTAAGGATCGTCGCTGAAGTTCCGCTTCCCTTCCGGATGAAAACCGATCATGTGACCGTGGCCTGTCGAACAAAGCTGAACCAATCGCCGCATCGAGTATTTGTCGAATTCCCTCTTCATCGCCTCGCGGTCCTCGCGAAAAAACGGCGGATACATCGAAAACCAGCCCATCACAAAATTCACAAACCAGCCTATCGGATTGTCGTAAAAAAACTTCCCCCGTACCGGAAAATACAGTGTCACGGGCCTTTTCGTCCGTCGAAAAATAACGCTGGACACCGTGTACAAATCGAAGAATGAACGGTGATTAGCGACGAGGATGAGCGGTTTATCGATTTCCGAGTTTTCAACATTTTCAATGCCGAAAACGTTCATAATATTGTAGGTGGCGATGAGTATCCAGAGTGATCCGATATGCCGCTGGCAAAACGTCATTAGCCGTTTTGCCGCGCCGAGATTCATCCGATGCATCAGCCGAAACCCGAGCCGCTCCGTCGTCGTCAGTTTGTCGATTTCCCCACCGGTTGGCACTAAAGCACCCGTTTTATCAACGGGTGCGATAGCGTCAGAGTTAGTTTTTACGGTCAGCTCAGTCATTGCCGAATGCAGATTTTACCACTTGGCGACAGCGACCAAAAATGCGGCTATTCGATGGTGAAGTATTTCGCGTCAGGGTGATGCACTATGATCGCCGATGTTGACTGCTCAGGGTCGAGCATGAATTCCTCAGTCAGATCGACATCAACGCGTTGCGGCTTAAGAAGTTCGAAAAGCTTTGTCTGGTCCTCAATGTTCGGACAAGCCGGATAGCCAAAGCTGTAACGTGAGCCTTGATAGCCCTGATGAAACAGCTTTGCAAGCTCGGGCGCATCATTTCCCGCAATTCCAAACTCCTCTCGAATCCGCTTATGCCACATCTCGGCGAGGGCCTCGGCGGATTCGACCGAGAGGCCGTGAAACAGCAGATAATCGGTGTAATTGTCCGACGCAAAAAGTTTTGCCGAATGCTCGCTCGCCTTGCGGCCCATTGTTACGAGATCGAAGGCGACAACGTCGACCTTGCCTGATTCGACTGACGCAAAATAGTCAGCTAGACACAGATTCTTGCCCCCGCGTTGATCCAAAGGCTGTCGCGGGAACGTAAATCGCATACGCTCGGTGCGCTCGTCATCCTTATAAATTACGAGGTCGTTGCCGCTCGATTGGCACGGAAAATAGCCGTAAACGAGCTTTGCCTCCAACAGCTTCTCGCTGATCGCTTTGGTTTTGACCTCGGCAAATTTCGGATAGACGGTATCACGCAGTATCTCGGCGTATTCTTCCGGCGATTTCTTGCCCTGTTTGTACTGCCACTGGCCCTTGAACAACGCGGTTTCATTTATAAAATCAAAAACCTTCGTCAAATCCTTGATCTCGACGACCTTCGAACCGTAGAACGGAGCTTTTGGCAATTGCTCAACAAGGGCAACATCCGAGCGTGTGGTGTGTGTCGTATCGCCCGACGAGCGGGTCGAAACGCGGGCCGCCTCCTTTCCGAGCTTGGCGTCCTCGCCGACGAGGTCTTCGACATCCGCTACCGTCTCAATGCTGCTTGAGTCGGAACCACCTGCGGTAGCGGGTGGTTGAAGATCCGAACCCACGCCAACTGCTGTCTTTTTGACGGGGGTTAAACCACCCGCTATCGCAGGTGGTCCTGACTGAGTTAGCTCATCCATTGCATGTAAACCGTCAAACGCATCGCGAGCATAAAACAATTTACCCTTATACAGCGGCACAAGGTCGGCATCGACATAGCGCCTATTTAGCGCCGCTCCGCCTAGAATAACGGGGACGCTGATGCCGCGTTCATTCATCAATTGAAGGTTGTCACGCATGACGAGGGTCGATTTTACGAGCAAACCGCTCATGCCGATCGCGTCGCCTTTTGATTCTTCCCACGCGCGGATAATGTCGTCGATCGGCTGTTTGATGCCTAGATTTACTACCTTATAGCCATTGTTGGTCAGGATAATGTCGACTAGGTTTTTGCCGATGTCATGCACGTCGCCCTTGACGGTCGCGAGCACGAGTACGCCTTTGTTCGATCCCTCGACCTTATCCATGAACGGTTCGAGAAACTTTACGGCAGCCTTCATCGACTCCGCCGATTGCAGCACAAAGGGCAACTGCATCTGGCCCGAACCGAACAGATCGCCGACTGTTTTCATGCCGTCGAGCAAGATGTCATTGATAATCTCAAGCGGCGGATATTTCTCAAGCGCGACTTTGAGCGAATCCTCAAGCCCGATGCGTTCGCCGTCGATGATGTGGTGCTTGAGCTTTTCCTCGATCGGCAAATTCGAAATGTCCGGCTTCATCGACTGAGCGGTCTTGCCCATGAACATGGTTGTAAATTCTATCAACGGATCGTAAATACAAACATCGCCCGGAACGCCGACACTCTTGTCCGCATCGCCAGTTCCTCCGCCAACAATTTGTTCTTGTTCCTCAGCCATGCGGACAGGAGTGTCCGCGTTCCATCTGCGCCGGTCGTAGATCAGATCGCGGGCTGTGTCGATCTCATGCTCGTTAAAACGCATAAGCGGCAAAATCTTTGACGCGTTGACGATCGCCGAATTCATTCCCGCCTCGACGCAGTCGTGCAAAAACACCGAATTTAGCACCACGCGGGCCGCCGGATTTAGGCCGAATGAGATATTTGAGACGCCAAGAATAATATTCGCTTCCGGCAACTCGGCCTTGATTTGCCGGATCGCCTTGATCGTCTCGTCGGCGTTCTTACGATCCTCCTCGATACCAGTCGAGATCGGTAATGCGAGCGGGTCGAAGAAAATATCGTGTCCCGGAATGCCGTTCTCAACCGCCTGTTTGTAAGCACGGCGGGCTATCCGCAGCTTGTCCGTAGCAAGGCGTGCCATGCCATCTTCATCTATCAAACCGACGACGATGCCGGCACCGAAACGCTTGGCGATGTCCAAAACCTTGAGAAAACGCGGCTCGCCGTCCTCGTAATTTGTTGAATTCAGTAGAGATTTGCCGCCAGCGTGTTCGAGGCCGGCCTCCATCTTTTCCCACTCGGTCGAGTCGAACATGAGCGGAATTTTGACGGCGGTCGACAGACGCGCCGCCAGCTCATGCATATCTGCGACGCCGTCGCGGCCAACGAAATCGACGTTGACGTCGAGGATGTGTGCACCTTCTTTTTCCTGCGATTTGGCGAGATTGACGAGGCCGTCCCAATCCTCGGCTTCGAGCAGGTCACGCATTTTCTTCGAACCCGAAGCGTTCACCCTCTCACCAACGATCAAAAACGAAGCGTCCTGCGTATACGGCTGCTGAAAATATATCGACGAAGCCGACGGAGTGAGTTTCGCGTTTCGCTGTTTTGGCGACATCCCGCCAACACGTTCAATCACCTGACGCAAATGCTCCGGCGAAGTGCCGCAGCAACCGCCGACTATATTTGCCCCGAAATCCTTCGCAAAATGTTCGACCTGCAACGCAAAACTCTCTGGCGTCTCGTCGTAGTGCTGCTTGCCGTCCTTGACCTCAGGCAGCCCGGCGTTTGGTAGAACCGAAACCGGGATCGGCGAATTTTCGCATAAATAACGGAAACTGTCGGCCATGTGCTTTGGCCCGGTGCCGCAGTTCATGCCAATCACATCAATTGGATACGGTTCGAGGGCAGTGAGTGCCGCGCCGATCTCGGTTCCGTTAAGCATCGTCCCAAAGATCTCAATTGTCACCGATGCGATCACCGGCAGCTTCACCTTTTGCTGCTCAAAAAACTCATAGATCGCCGCAAGTGCCGCCTTTGTCTGCAACAGGTCCTGACACGTCTCGACCATCAAAAGATCGGCGCCGCCATCGACAAGCCCGCGAATCTGTTCGCGATACGCATCCTTGAGCGCCGGATACGTGATATGCCCAAGCGTCGGCAGTTTGGTTCCTGGCCCGATCGAACCGGCGACAAATCGAGGCTTGTCGTAGGTTGAATAACCACTCGCCACCCGCTTCGCGAGCTGTGCGGCCTTCAGATTTACGTCATAAGTCTTGTCCGCGATCCCAAACTCGACCAGCACGATCTCGCTGCCGCCAAAACTGTTTGTCTCGATCACATCGCACCCGACATCCAAAAACGCTGAATGAACCGTCTCGATAGCGTCGGGTTGCGTGTATAGCAGATTCTCGGAGCAATTCTCGAAATTCGCCCCGCCCCAATCCTCGATCGGCAGGCTCAGCGACTGCAAATACGTCCCCATCGCACCATCAAAGACAATGATCTTTTCTTTTAACAGATCGAGAAACGGCGTCATAAAAATCAAAAACTCCGTGCCAAACATGCACAGAGTTTCGAAAAATCTTGGTCTAACTCCTTGCTGTTTAGCGGTTTATTTTACGTGGCCGCAAGTTGCAATAACTCACCACGTCTAAAGAATAGAGTTTAATGAGTCGGGCCGTTCGAGTCAACCCCGAACCGGCCCCCATCATTGCGTCTATGGCTTTATCGCCGCCTTGAACAGGACTTCCTGGGCCTTAACAAATTGCATCGCACCAGGGTTATCTTTGAATTTGACATTGAGCATATCAAATGCCTGCTGGCCACGCGGATCGGCGAGCTTAACGATCGCCTGTACACCGCTTACGATCCCTCTCTGGTCGGACGCGTCAAAAGCTGCTTTGAACTTTTCAAAGATCAGGGGATACGCACGCGGGTCGCCCTTGCCGGTCGCACCGACGATGACGAGTGCCGCCGCTCTGGCAGCTGGCGGGAGTGTCTTATCCGTCGCCGTTTTGTAACCGATATCAAACGAACGCTTGTCACCAAGCTCGCCGAGAGCGGTTAATCCTGCCGACTGAATTCGTCCCTTCCACGATGGAGTGGTCGTCAGTTTAACAAGCGAGTCATATGCACGCGGGTCGCCTGTCTTAGCGAGGGCAATCGCCGAAGTGCCGATCACGCCGTAACTACGGTCATTCAGGTTAGCCATGTACATGTCCGCGTATTTCTTATTATGTGTTTCTCCGAGCGACTTGATGGCAATCATCCTTACTTGAGTATTCGAGTCGATCGCCGCCATCTCAACCTCGGCAAGGAAGTTCGGTGTTGATGGAGTGACACCTCCAGCGGGGCGTGGGGGCCACGACGCATAGATTTCCAAAGCATCGCGTCTGATGGCCCAGAATTTGTCATTTATAATCGCACCCTTTATGGCAATGATTTCCTTTACATTGTCGTCGACGCTCTTTTTGTACTTTTCTGCGAGTTGTTGCAAAGCCCAATGCCGACCGAGTAGATCTTTATCGTTCTGTAGCTGATAAATGAGTTCATCCACAGATTTTTCAAACTTCATTTCTTTAAGCAATGTGCTTTCGAAATCCCAATTTACGAGCTTTGGTTTTGTCACCGCGTCAAAAGTATAAACATTCTCAGCTTGCGGTTTTAGCCAAACTTTTTCGATGCGGTTATCGATCTCGACATCGACGTAAGACTGGAAAAACTCGGTCTGTGGAAATTCGTTGTTAATATCTACCTTTTGTGTCTGTTTGACATTAAGTGTCAGCTTTTTCGAAGCTTCGTCGTAAGACTGCGTGACGTCGAATATGGGATGGCCCATTTTGTACAACCATTCGTCAAAGAACCAGTCCATCGATTGACCGGTCGATTCCTCAAAAGCGATTCGCAAATCTTCGGTCGAGACTGGCTGATGGGCATTGGTCGTCAGGTAATTTTTCAGTGCCGCCGAAAACAGCTTGTCGCCAATGGTTTTGCGAAGCATATGCAACACCGAACCGCCGCCCGGATAGGCGTAATTGTCGAACATCGCGTCCTTGTTCGCATAATATTTTGTGACAATCGGCCGCCGCTGGCCCTGCTTCCATGAACCCAGGACATCATCGTGATTTTTGCGGATGTCGGCATAAAGAAATTCTTCGTGGCCCTTAAGTTTCTCGTCCCACATCGCCTGCATGTAAGTCGCAAAGCTCTCGTTGAGCCAGATCTGGCCCCAATCGCGGCAGGTGACGTAATCGCCAAACCACTGATGGGCCAGCTCGTGCGACTGGAGCGATTCGCTGTCGCTGTCGAGCAATTCGCGGTCGTCGTGGATCATCTCTTCGATCTGCGTGGTTGCCGAAATATTTTCCATTCCGCCGCCAAAATCCTCGACAAATGCCTGCGAATACTTCGGATAGGCATATTTAACGCCGGTGACCTCGGAGAAAAATCTCATGGTCGCCGGCAGATTCTTGACCGTCGCCGCGACCTCTTTCTTTTCATTCACATATCCATAGTTATAGACAGGAATACCGTCAAAATCTTGAACGACCGGGTCGGTTTCGACCACGACGATCGACGAAAGATAATTGGAGTAAGGCTGGTCCATCACCCAGTGAAATGTTCTGGTTCCGTCGGGGTTATCTTTTGTGTCGGCCAGTTTGCCGTTCGACACTACAAAAAAAGGCTTCACTACCGTGGCCGTGATATCCGTCGTGCGAAAATCGTTTGGCGTGTCGTACGACGGGAACCAGTATCGGTTAAATTCGCTCTCGCCCTGTGACCAGATTTGGCGGGGTTTGTTCGGATCGTCCTTAGTCGGTTTGATAAACCGGACACCGCGGCCAAAACCGCCGATAGCGGTATCCGCGTCTGCTTTGTTTACGTAGTTAGTTGCGTAGGTAATTTTGACCCGGATATCCTCGCCGCCCTTGTATTTTCGGTCGAGCATGATATCGAGGTTGTCGTTGTCCTTTTTGCCGTCGTAGGTATATTTTAGCGCTCCGCCGCCAACCAGCGTGACCGAATCAATGGTCATCATCGCTGCGTCGAGCATAAAATGATCGGTATCATCGGCGAACGGAGCAAACGTCACGACCGTCGAGCCGATCGCCTGTTCCTTGTCCCAATCAAAACGAAGATCGATATCCAGGTGCTTAATATCGATCGAGCGGCTGCGGACCCAATTGACGGGCGGCAGCTTTGTTTTTTCGTCCTGTTGGACAAAAATGTTCGACGGCATCGGCCGTGCGTGGACGAGCGCCGTTAGGCCGAACATGACGATCATTGCCACCGAAAATGCACGGCGGGATAAAACTTTACGAATCATAATTTCCTCGATATTTATTTAACTCTACTGACAATTCGGAGGCGAATTTGTTTGGAAGTATTACGCGCGGTTTCCCTCGATTGTTTCGCAAAAGAAAAAGCCGCAGCGTCACCGTCTAAGGTGAACTGCGGCTTGGACGCGAACCGGGATCTCAAAGAGGCTATTTATTGGTGAAATATTTAAACGCCATTGACGCAATGTCGTCAATAGAGCTGCCGTCATGGTCGCGGTCGAGTACGCCGGAGGCCATGTTGAGGATCGAGCTGCCAGCCGATTGTCCCTGTGCCTGTCCACCGCCGAGCAGGCCGCCGACAAGGCTGCCGATACCGTCCGCTCCGATGCCCTGCTGCTGTTTTTGTTGGCCGAGATAGCCCATGACGATCGGGGCAAGCATCATCAGGATCTGCGCGACCTGGCCCGTGCCGAGGCCCGTCTGGCTGCTGACCTGCTGGGCGACCTGGCCCTGGCCGCTGCCGAGAATGTGAGTGAGGATGCCGCCGGCATCAACCGCCGGCGAGGCCGCTTGCCCACCGCCACCAAATATCGAACTCGCGAGTCCGCCCAAATCGCTAAGGATGCTGCCGTCGTGATGCTGTTCGAGGGTGTTGTTCAGACTCTCGGCGCCCTCCGGCGTCGAAGCATGATTGGCAAGCCCGCCAATCAGGGCCGGAAGGGCCAATTGAATGGCCGAATTGACCAGAGAGCTGTCTGCACCGACACTCTGGCTAATCTGATCGACTGCCTGAGTTCCCTGTTCCTGTCCGAGAAGATCTTGTAATGAAAGCATAATTTTTCTCCTAAATGATTGAAATATCTGACCGACGACCCGCTTGACGACTTCCGCAAAAATTGCTGTGCCGATATAGTATCAGAAAGTGCCTTTCGTTTCTATTAAATGAACCCGATCCACCCGCGAAAAGTCTTCACTCTTAAAAATTTGATCTTCGCATTATTGGCGATTATTTTTCTGGCTGCCATTGTTGTCTCGCTTCTCTGGTTCTACCGGCCGGTGCCAGACCGGCTGCCATACAAATTTGCCGCAACGGTTGCCGGCACAAACCTCGAATTCGGCGAGCCGTTCGGTGTCGCCGTTAAGGGCACTGAGATCTACATATCCGACGGTCAAAAAGGGTGTATCTGGCTGATTAAGGCCGGTTCTCCGACGATCTTTGCCAGCGGACTCGCGACACCGTCAGCGATAGCGTTTGACCGGTCTGGGAATTTGATCGTGGCGGATTCGGGATCTCATTCGATTAAGTCAGTCAGTTCAACAGGTCAGATTTCGACAATTGCCGGGGTCGATAACCGCCCGGGATTTGTGGATGGCACGGCGACCGAAGCCTTGTTCGAAGCTCCGGTCGGCGTGACGGTTGGCGAAGACGGAAAAATATTTGTGGCTGATACCTACAACGACCGGATTCGCGTGATCGAAAACGGCTCTGTATCAACTTTAGCGGGTGGCGGACGTGGATTTGTAAACGCGATCGGCGGCGATGCAAAATTTGATACGCCGACGGGCCTCGCCATCTGGCACGACAAATTGCTTGTGGCCGATACGGGAAATGCCCGAGTACGCATCGTCGAACCGAGCGGCAGCGTCGCGACCTTTGCAGGCAGCGGCGAGGCCGATGAGCGCGACGGTACGATGCTGTCTTCGTCGTTCTATCAACCGACGGCAGTGGGCGTTAATAGATTCGGCGAGGTTTTTGTTGCCGATGGCAACGCATTGCGCATGATCGCCGGTGACATCATTCCGCTCGTGACGACGATCTCGAACACGCGTCGCGGCATACATGATGGCGATCTTAGAACCTCGCGTTTTAACCGGCCGTCGGGTCTCGCGTTTACCGAGCCGGGCGATCTCATTGTCGCCGACAGCGATAATAGAGTTGTCAGACAGGTCATGACCATCGGTAGCGGCCCGGCGATCACACCCGATCAGATCGAGGCGTTCCGGGACAAACCAGAGGAATTTCGCAAATTGCAGCCGCCCCGCTGGCCTTACGATCCACCCTCCGTAAAACGCGAGATCGCAGGTACCCTGGCCGAGCTCCGTGGTGAGATCAGGCTCGGCGACAATGATATCCATTTTCACAACGGGCTCGACATCGCCGGAACTTATGGTGAGGCAGCAAGGTTTGTCCGCGACGAAAAGGTACTGAAGCCGATCTCGGCCGAAAATTTTGGCACGCTCCGCGAACTGCTCAGGCTGCCGACAATGGGGTACATCCACGTACGTCTCGGACGCAATTCGTCCGGCGTGTCGTTCAACGATCCTCGTTTTCTTTTCACAAAAGACCTGGCCGGAAAGATGGTCGATGTGCGAGTGCCGCGCGGCGCGGCTTTTAAGGCAGGTGAGCCGATCGGCACTCTAAATCCGATGAATCACGTTCATCTCATTGCCGGCCGGAGCGGCTCGGAGATGAACGCCCTCGACGCCCTTATCTTTCCGGGAATTTCGGATTCCCGCGTACCCACGATCGAAAAGGTCACGTTAACGGACGAAAATTGGCACGAACTCGAAACTAAATCCCTCAAAGGCCGTATTCAACTCACCGGAAAAACGCGCATTATCATGCGTGCATACGATCAGGTCGACGGCAATGCCGAACGCCGCCGTCTCGGGGTTTATCAGGTTGGATACGAGATACTGCACGGCGACGGCTCGCCGGTCAAAGAGACTCAATGGACGATAAAGTTTGATCGGATGCCCGACTCAAATGCCGTCCCGTTTGTCTACGCCGAGGGCAGCAAGTCAGGGGCGACCGGCGAAACAATTTTTAATTACATCGTCACCAACCGGGTTGACGGTGACGTGTATAAGCAGGATTTTCTCGATCCGGCGAGCCTTGAGAGCGGCGAGTATATTCTCAGGGTTTTCGTAGGGGATTATTTTGGAAACACGGCTACCAAAGATATTCAGTTTTCCCGATGACAGCTTTGCTACGAATTAAACGAATGTCACGAATTATTAGTAAATTTCTATACGTGTAATTCGTGGCTAAGTTTTCCAGATAAAGTTTTTGCTTTTCGCTACGCATTGTATTAGCATCTAATAAAATGCGAAAACGAGGTGAATCATGATCGACATAAAATCCATTCAATCCTTAACAGATTTCAAGCGAAATACGACTGAGTACCTGATACGGCTGCGCAAATCTCGCAGTCCGTTGGTTTTGACCGTCAACGGAAAGGCCGAGTGTGTCGTGCTTGACGCTGATTCCTATCAGGAAATGGTTGACCGGATCGAGTACGCGGAATCGGTGAGGGCGATTCAGGAAGGCATCGACAGTGTTGCGAAACACGGTACTCGCACCGTTGACGAATTCTTAAAGGAATTTGCGGAAAAGTATGGCATTCCGAATTGATATCTCACCGCGTGCCGAGGCTGATATTGAAGACGCCTGGAATTGGATCAGAAGTCGGTCCGAGGTTGCGGTTGCCCAATGGCTGTCTGATTTTGAATTTTCTCTTCGATCACTACGAGAAATGCCGAACCGTTCTCCGATCGCCTCGGAGACTCATGCATTCCTGATCGAGATAAGAAATCTGATCTTCGGCCCCGGATCGTTACAGTATCGGATAATTTTTGGTGTTTCTGTCGACGAAAGGTCGGGCGAAGATGTGGTCACTATCTATCGAGTAAGAAATTCTAGGCAGCGACCGCTTTCTGGAACGGAAATTTTTGGAGACTATGATGATGAATAGAACTCACTTTACCTTGGCGATTGGATTGATATTATTTTACTGTTCGATCGTAAATGCGTCAGGCCCAACATCCATCTTCGTCACCCCGCCGGCTCCATTTTTTAGCGACGCTGAGCGGCAGGCTGAGCTTGCGCGCCGCCGGGCGGCGGTTGCCGGCAAGATGGACGATAACAGCGTCATGGTGCTGTTCAGCGCCGAGCCAAAGCTATATACCAACGATGTCGACTATGTTTTCCGACAGGAAAATAACCTCTATTATCTGACAAATCTGAAACAGGCCCGGGCGACGCTAGTGATCCAAAAATCGGGCGGAAAGGTCACCGAATCGATCTACCTTCCCAAGCGCGATCCGCGCACCGAAACGTGGAACGGCAAGATGTATTCGAACGACGATGCATCGAAGATCTCCGGCATCAAGACCGTCGTTGATGCAGCCAGCGAGAGTGCATTTCTCGACGGCCTCAGATCCAAATCGAATCCGTCGATCCAGAGCGTTTATCTGCTGATGCCCGAAAGTGAGGGCGACTCGGACGGCATGCGCGAATTTCGCGTCGAAAAAGAGTTTTCGAAAAGTTTGTCGGGCTACAAGGTCGTCAATGCTCAGCCGATCTTTGGTGGCCTGCGGCTAATTAAGTCGCCGTATGAGATCAAAATGCTCCAGCACGCGGTCGATATCTCGACCGAGGCTCACATGCGGGCCCAGGCAAACGCCGGCCGCTCGTCAATGGAATATGAGGTCCAGGCGGAGCTCGAATATGTCTTTCGCCGCCGCAATGCCGATTTTTGGGGTTATCCTTCGATCGTCGGGTGCGGGCCGAACGCGACCACGCTTCATTACGAGGAATCACAGAGCGCGGTCACCAAAGGTTCCCTGCTCCTGATCGACGCCGCCGCCGAGTACGACCATTATTCGGCCGACGTGACCCGGACATTCCCGGTCAACGGCAAATTCTCAAAGGAACAGGCCGATATTTACCAGATAGTTTACGACGCCCAGGAAGCTGCCGCGAAACTCGCAAAACCGGGTGCGACGATGTCGCAAATGAGCAATGCAGCGGACGAGGTGCTAAAAGACGGGCTTTTCCGCCTCGGCCTGATCACGGATAAGAAATCACAGCAGTTCCGCATCTGGTACATGCACGGTCTCGGCCACTGGATAGGAATGAACGTTCACGATGTCGGCGGATACGGCATCACGCTCGCTCCCGGAATGACATATACAAACGAGCCCGGGATCTATGTACGTGCCGACGCCCTCGATTACCTGCCAGACACACCGGCCAATAAGGCGTTTATCGAAAAGATCCGGCCCGCCTTCGAAAAGTATAAAAACATCGGCGTCCGTATCGAGGACGACATGCTCATCACACCGACCGGTGTCGAGTGGATGACAAAGAATCTGCCGCGGAAAATGAGCGACATCGAGGAATTTATGGCAAATGCGTCGAAGACTGACGGCCACTAAAAATTTAATTGCTGGCTCCTGGCTGCTCGCTTCCAGCTACTAGCAAGATTGCTGTTTCTGGCTAACAGCTATAAGCTAGCGGATAGTAGCTAGGAAATTTTCTTCTTGAAAACAAACTCAAACAATAAATTGCCAAGCGACTCGTCGCTGCCGCTCATTATCGTCAACCCCAAATCCGCGTCGGGATCGACACGAGAGAAATGGTCGTTGACGGCGAGCGAGCTGCGGTCGCATTTTGGACCATTTAGCGTCGCTTTTACCAAGAGCCAGGGTGACGGCATTGACCTGGCAACACGCGCGGCCAAGTCGGGCCGTAAATTCATCATCGCTTGCGGCGGTGACGGCACGATCAATGAGGTCGCCAACGGCATTTTGCTTTCGGGCAGGGACGTAGAGCTTGGCGTGCTGTCGTCGGGAACCGGCGGTGATTTTCGCCGCACACTTGGCCTGCCGCAGACCAACCGCGAGGCGGCCGCTGCCCTGCGAAACGGCCAGACCAAGCTGATGGACGTTGGCAAGGTCACATTCAGCAATCATGACGGTAAAACTATAAGCCGCTACTTTCTCAACGTCTCATCCATCGGCCTCGCGGCGGACATCATCAAACGGGTTAAATCCACCACGGTTTTCGACTGGCTGCCTGTCGAACGGGCGCGCGGAAAGGCAAATTTTGCGGTTTCGACGCTCAGGGAAGTAATCGACCTCGACCCCGAATTGATCCGTGTCCGCTTTGATAACGGAGAGGAAAAGACTCTCCAAACAATAGCCTTTTGCGTCGCCAACTCGCGTTATTTCGGCGGCGGCATGATGATCGCTCCCGACGCCAAGATCAACGACGGCTTTCTCGATGTCGTCAACATCGGCGACATCGGCACCGCAAAGATCATCGCCAACGCTCTCACGCTCTACCGCGGCACTCACAACCGACTCG
Source organism: Chloracidobacterium sp. (assembly GCA_025362075.1). Taxonomy (GTDB): domain Bacteria; phylum Acidobacteriota; class Blastocatellia; order Pyrinomonadales; family Pyrinomonadaceae; genus OLB17. The sequence continues at coordinate 2,017 of JANYIL010000242.1, read as the reverse complement.
ACGAAGTGAACAGCACCCTCGCCAAAAAGATTGAGATCACCGGCATGAATCCGGAAAAAGAAATCCTGCTTGAAACCGACGGAGAACTCCCCGGCAAATTGCCCGCGACGTATGAAATCGTTCCAAATGCCTTGCGGGTGAGAGTTCCAAAAGTTCTCGTTTAGGCGAAAAAAGGCTTGCTATGAGGACATCTTTTCCATTAAACTTACGTTAAATAAATTGCCGAAGCAGTTTCTCGCATGGGAAATGCACGGGGGAACCAAGGTTCTCACGTTTCAACCAGGACAGGGGCGTATCTGAATTACAGAAGAAGATTCTTCGCTTCCAGCCCGACAGCTAACCTCGTAGGCACTAACGAAGAAGGACGTTTCTCGAGAGGTTGTGAAATTGTGCTTCACAACCTCTTTTTGTCTTTTAGATATGATGAAACTCGCCTCAAAAGCATTTCTTCTACCGCTCGCCTTGTCGATGGTATTTATCGTCGGATGTCTCCCAAGTGGCCCGGACGGGGGGGCGGGCAGCCGCACGATCACCGTGTACGGTTTTTCGATCATGAAGGAAGCCCTCGAAAAGGAGATCTACCCCGCGTTCAAGGCCAGATGGAAAAAGGAGTACGGCGAGGACATTGAGTTTGTGTCATCCTTCGCCGGTTCCGAAACGGTGACAAATCAGATCGTCCAGGGAGCACCGGCCGATATCGCTATCCTTTCTATCGAACGTGATGCCGACCGGCTTGTCGAAAAAAAGGCGTCACCCGCAAATTGGCGCGATTCACCAAACAAGGGCATCGTCAATAAAACGCCGTTCATAATTCTCGTCCGGGCGGGAAATCCAAAAGGCATAAAAGATTTTGCCGATCTTGCGAAACCGGGCATCAAAGTCATCCACCCCGATCCTGTAAGCTCAGGCGGTGCCCAATGGTCTATCCTTTCGATCTATGGCTCGGAACTGAAAAAGTCAGAGGCTGAATCCGGCACCGCCGACCCCGTGAGAGCAACGCGGACGCTACAGGCGATATGGAAAAATGTGATCTCATCGCCCGGCTCGGCCCGCGAGGCCCGGACACAATTTGAACTAGGCCAGGGCGACGCCCTCATCACCTACGAACTCGAAGGCCTGCTCATGAAACAGGCCAATGCCCCGATGGAGGTGGTAGTGCCAAAATCAACCATCTTCAGTGAGCACCCGGCCTTGATCGTCGACCGCAATCTCGACGCCGGCAAACGTCCGGTCGTCGAGGCTTTTCTAAAATACCTCTGGAGCGACGATGCCCAGCAGGCATTTGTAAAGTTTCATTTCCGGTCTGTAACTAATGAGACATACAATGATGCAAATAAGGAATTTGCTAAGATCGAGCAGCCGTTTGCGGCCGACTATTTTGGCGGCTGGTCAAAAGCATATCCGGATATAATCGAGAAAATTTTCCGCGATCAGGTGCAGCGAAAATAATGAGTGCAAATCTATCCAGCGTCAGGCACGTACACGGTTTCGATGTCGTAAAGCCGCTCAGCATCGCCGTCATGGTCGGTATTATGCTGCCGCTCGTGCTGCTGCCGCTTGCGTCGATCTTTATTTTCGGAACGGGGAACGGCCTGATGAGCTTTTGGGCAGCGCTGTCAGCCCCGGAAGCGATCTTTGCTCTTAAACTTTCCATAGTAACGAGTTTTTGGGCCACTGTTTTTAACGTTATATTTGGACTTTTTGCGGCCTACGTTCTTACAAAATATAATTTTTGGGGCCGGAACGCCCTGATCGTCACGATCTCGCTGCCGACCGCCATACCGACTGCGGTCGCCGGCTTTGCGCTCTTGCTGCTCTGGGGGCCGTACGGAACTCTTTCGCGCCTATTCGGCGCTGATAACGTTCCCCAGATCATGTTCACGGCCTGGGCGATCATCCTCGCGAATATTTTCGTCACGTTTCCGTTGGCATTCGGCGTGATAAAACCAGTGTTCGACACGATGAATCGGTCGCTTGAGGAAGCGTCGGCGACGATGGGAGCGAGCCGTTGGCAGAC
>JANYIL010000180.1 GCA_025362075.1 Chloracidobacterium sp. | reverse complement strand
TGGTGCCGAAACCTACGATTTCACCGGCGAAGGCCACGGCCTGGCGGCTAAATTTCTGCGGGCTTTCCGTAACATCACCTACGACCGCATAATAATGGACCGCTACCAAACCGCCCTCCGCGACGGCCACTGCGTCCTCATGGTGCATATCCACAAAACACCCCAAAAAGCTGCTGCCGCCCAGATAATCCACAAATACAACACCGCCCAAGTCGACTATTTCGGCCTCGCGATGACTGAAACACTGCCGGATAAACCGGATACGTACGACCCGGATGCGACGTTTTAACGAGAGCTGACGTTTACTCCTCCCAATCGCCTTGTCCCTCGCGTTCGACGTGGTAGCCGGCGGATTCGAGGTAAGTTTGGACGTCGCGGGCGTGGTCGTTGTCGCGGACCTCGAGGAGCATTTCGATACCGACGCGGCCGAGCGGGGCGAGCCACATGGCCCGGCGGTGGAAAACCTCGATAACGTTGGCTCGGGTTTCGGCAACCTTGTTGAGGAGCGTCGCGAGCATGCCGGGGCGGTCAAGGACGAGGAGCTTTAGCATGATATAGCGGCCCTGACGGACGAGTACCTGTTCCAGTACGCGGGCGAGCAAGTTGGCGTCGATGTTGCCGCCGCAGAGTACGGCACAGACGGTATCGTCGGGCGTAACTGAGATTTTTTTTGCAAGCAATGCAGCGAGACCCGCAGCTCCGGCGCCTTCGACGACGAGGCGGTTGTTTTGGACGCAGAAATATATCGCCCGGGCGATCTCTTCTTCGCTGACCTCGACGACCTCATCGACGTTTTCCCGGATGATCGGCAGAGTCAGTTTACCGGGGCTTTTTACGGCGATGCCGTCGGCAATCGTCTGTCCCATCTCGGCCATGACGGCGTGTCCGGCTTTGAGGCTTGGGTTGACCCACGCGGCATTTTCGGCCTGAACGCCGATCACGCGAATATTCGGATTGAGCGATTTAACCGCCGTTGCGATTCCTGAGATCAGGCCGCCGCCGCCGATGGGCACGATTACCATCGTGAGATCGGGCAGAGCCTCGGCCATTTCGAGACCGATAGTTCCCTGTCCGGCGATGACAAGCTCGTCGTCAAAGGCGTGGACGTATGTATAGCCGTGTTTCTGCTGCAGCTCGCGGGAATGTGCGACGGCCTCGTCAAACGTGTTGCCGTACAGCACAACCTCACCGCCAAAATTCTTGGTCGCGATGATCTTTGTAAGCGGGGCAAATTCGGGCAGGACGATGGTCGATTTGATGTTGTTGAGCGTGGCGGCGAGAGCGACTCCCTGTGCATGATTGCCCGCCGAGGCCGCGATGACGCCGCGCTTCTTTTCATCTTCCGTAAGACGTGAAATCTTATTGTACGCGCCGCGTATCTTGAACGATCCGCTTTTTTGCAGGCATTCGGCTTTTAGATTCGCGTTAGCTCCAATTTCCTTTGAAAGCCGATCGTCAGAGATTATCGGGGTGGGAATTATGATGGATTGGAGAACGCGCTGAGCGTCTCGAATATCAGCTAAATTCACGGTCATAACTTTCGACAATTATAGCAAATGGTTGCTGCTATTTGTCGCAAACTTGCCCACGCCACGAGATTTTTCCAGGATAACGATCTACCTTGTACCCGAGTTGTTGGCGGGTTTGTCGAATCAAAGGCGCCCCGAGACATCCAACACGCCCGGGGCCGCCGTTCCAAACGTTCATGAATTATCAGGCTAAGGTACCGGCGTCCAGACTATTGCGTGAAAACCCGTTCCCGAATATGCGGTCCCGACGATCCGGCCTGAGGCATCGATGCCTGTAGCCGTGGCGGCGACGTATCCGGCAGGCAGAAATTGGTTGAGATCAACCGCCGCTGTATTTTGATCAGCCCAATAAAGAGCGTGCTGCTGATTGTTAGTGGTGTCGACGCCGTACCCGACAATCGCTCCGTTAAAAATAGCGGTCGCGTAATAATTGAAAATAAAACCTGTCGGCATCGGTAATGTGACCATACTCGCCGCGGTTCCCGACCACATGACCGCCCGGCTATTGAACGCAACCTGACGGCCATTTTGGAATTGAATCTCCGCATGGCCGACCTGTTTGTCGCCATTGATCGCGACCGCCTGTGAAGATGCGTAACCATTTGGATGGAGCCAGACAAAATTGTTGCGGTTACCGGACCACATCATCGCTTTTGGCTGAACCAAATTTCCCGAATTATCCATGCTGCCGCCATACCCGACCTGTTGCGTGCCGTAACACGCTGTCGCGATCGTCGCCTGGGCACCGTTGTTGAGGTCGATGCCGATCGTGCTGGTGTTGGAGTTCCACAAAACGGCATGGATCGGCCCGGCCACCGCACGAATGGAGCCGCGACCACTAATAAATTGAACTGTTACGCCGTAGCCGACGGCCTGGCCGCCGCATGTATTCAAGGCAACCGAATCGTGATTATTGAAAGGCGTTTGAAGCACTTCGGCGCTTGCGGCGGTTCCGCTCCAGCGAAGCGCGACTAGCTTCTGGTTTGTCGCGGCACCATAGCCGTAGCCAACCTGATTGACCGTATCGGTCGAATTCGCGATCGAGTTTCCAGCCGCGTTGAGCTGCGGGAAATCCAGAAATGCCGGATGCAGGTCTACAGTAGCCTCGCCGACGTCCGACCAAATAAATGCATGGTTTGCGGGTGCCACAACGCCGCCGGGAAAGCCGCCGACGTAACCCACCTGTTGAAAAGCGTCGATCCCGTAAATTGCCGACGAGGTGGCGGCCGGTGATAAATCGACGGAAGTAAATTGTCGCGGAGCGATCTGGCCTCTTGCCGTCATTTGCATTATGAGTGAACAAACTGCCAGTGCGACCGTAAAGGCGGCAGCTTTAAGATTAATTATTTTGCGAATCATCGTGTCTCCTTTTATCGAATGCAGAATTGAATGCTTAATATTTGCGTTCGCTCATACAGTCGTCAAACCACCGACAAAAAGACAGATCTCGAAAAAATATGGTTTGAGGCGGTCAAAAAAAACATCCTGACGATAGCCGAATGCCCCAGAACTAAGTCACGACTAACGCTAATGAATCGCGTTTACAACGACAATATTGTATATTTGCATCATTACAAGAACGGAGGAAAAATGGATATGTTTGGTGCAACCGCGATCTTTCTCGCTTTTCTAGGTATCGCACTTCTGATCGTCGCATGGAAGACGATAAAGATCGTGCCGCAGTCGAGCGTGCTGCTGATCGAAAGGCTCGGGCGCTTTCATCGCGTCGCGGCAAGCGGATTGAATATCATCGTGCCTTTTTTCGAGGCACCGCGAGCTGTGTATTGGACAAACGTACGGCCCGGCACGACGTTTATCGATTCGCGCGAGCAATATATCGATCTGCCCGCTCAATCGGTGATATCGAGAGATAACGTGATGATCACGGTCGATTCCGTCGTCTATTGGCAGATAACCGACCCCGTCCGCGCGACATACGAGGTCAACGATCTCGTTGGAAGTATCGTGCAATTGACGTTTACAGGAATGCGTTCGGTTATCGGTAAGCTCGATCTCGACCACACTCTATCTTCGCGAGATCAGATCAACAACGAACTGCGTATGATACTCGACGAAGCCACCGACAAATGGGGCGTCAAAGTTACGCGTGTCGATATCAAAAACATCACCCCACCCGAAGACGTTCGGATCACGATGGAAAAACAGATGACCGCCGAGCGAAATCGCCGTGCGTTGATCTTGACTGCCGAGGGCGACAAACAAGCCGCTATCACGCGGGCCGAAGGCGAGAAACAGGCTGCCGTCACCCGCTCCGAGGGCAATAAGCAATCCGCCATACTCGATGCCGAGGGTGCTGCCCAGGCTCGCCTGACAAATGCCACGGCCGAGGCGTCCGCGATCGCCCAGATAGCGAGTGCGATAGGCGATCGCGGCCAAACCGCGCAGTATCTGATTACCTCGCGTTATATCGACTCGATGCGTGATATGGCACGAACGCAGAATTCGAAAGTTATTTTTATGCCGATGGAAACATCAGGGGTGCTGGCGAGCGTCGGTGCATTTAAAGAAATCTTTGCGGCGACCGGCGAAGTGCCCGACGAATTGCCAAAGGCGCGAACCCCACGTGAATTGGAGAAGTAAACTATGGTAAAAATTATCGCTGTTATTTTGGTAGTTACCGTTGTCGCCATTGCTGGCGGCGCGTATAAACTCGGGTTTATCCTAAACCCGTCCCCATCCGAACCGGCTAACGAAAAGTCCGCACTTGAATTTACGATGAGAAACATTGACGGTAAAGACGTCAAACTTGATGACTACAAAGGCAAAGTCGTGATGATAGTCAACGTAGCGAGCAAATGCGGATATACGCCGCAATATGAAGGTTTGCAGGCTCTTTACGAAAAAAATAAGGACAAGGGTTTTGTCATTCTAGGCTTTCCCGCGAATAATTTTATGAGCCAGGAACCGGGGACGGAAGCTGAGATCAAGGAGTTTTGTTCTTCAAAATATCATGTGACATTTCCAATGTTTGCAAAGATCTCAGTCAAGGGCAAGGACCAGCATCCGCTCTACAACTTCCTGACTAACAAGGCGACCGATCCTGAATTCAGCGGCGATATATCATGGAATTTCAACAAATTCCTGCTTGATCGAAGCGGAAAGGTCGTTGCACGCTTCGGATCGAAAGACACGCCCGAGGGCGAAGCCGTAACGGCCTCAGTGGGAAAATATCTGGCCGCTAAGTGATATCGCAACAGTTGAATTGAGACTATCCACCAATCACGCTTTGAGCGTCTTTCGTGGATATTTTGCTTTGGATTTATGAAGTTTGTAAAGATCTTATTTGCATCTCTGCTCCTGATTTTGATCGCTATCTGCGGCATCTCGTACTGGGTCTATAATGCGGTCAGTACCCCGCACGACCACGCCAAGGGCAGTGAATACATCAAGATAGAAAAAGGCTCGACGCCGCGTGAGATCATCGCTAAATTGACCACTGAGGGCGTGATTTCCAGCGAAATGGCGACGCTCGTATATTTACGGACGATCGGCGACGGCACCAAATTGCAGGCGGGCGAATATCAATTCCCTTCGCCAATATCGCCGCTGCAAGTGCTGAAAGTGCTCGAAAAAGGAGAAGATCGAACGATCAAGTTGACGATTCCGGAGGGATTTACGCGCTTTGATATTGCGAAGCGTATCGCGGAAAAGTTTGGAAGGACCCCGCCCGCGACCGCAGGTGGTACCGACAGTCTGCCGATGGACGACAAAGCGGTACTTGCCTTAATGAACGATACAACGCTCATCCGCGACATTTCACCGACCGCAAAGGATCTTGAGGGCTACATGTACCCGACCACTTACAGCTTTGCCCGTGACGCAAAATCGCAGGAGATTATCAAGCGCATGGTCGATGAGTTCAAAAAGTTCTGGAAACCGGAATGGAGTGACGCCGCCAAAGCTATGGGCCGCACGCCGCAGGAGATCGTCACCATCGCCTCGCTGATACAAACCGAAGCAGGCGTCGAGACGGACAGGCCGCTCGTCTCGTCGGTGATCTACAATCGCCTAAAACGCGGTACGCCGCTCGGCATCGACCAGACAAACATCTACATCGCCAAAATGCAGGGCCGCTGGGACGGCACGATCAACAAGAGCGACCTCGATGTCGATTCGCCTTACAACACCCGTAAATTCCCCGGCATCCCGCCCGGCCCGATCTCGTCCGTGACCGAAAGCTCGATCAAGGCAGCACTGAATCCGGCACAGACCGACTACCTATTCTATGTCCGTAACGTCGACGCAAACGACGGAACGCATTGGTTTTACTCGTCCGCAGCCGAGTTCGAAAAAGGCAAGGCGAAATATCAGGCTTGGTTGGAGAGAGAACGACAGGAAAAGCGGGCGGAGGCTACTGGTAATAATAATTGACGTAGTTACATAATGTAGTTACACATATGATAATATTAGAATGGGATGAAACTAAACGTATATCCAACAAGCGGAGTCACAACATCGACTTTGCGGATCTCCGGGAGGTTTTCGAAAGCGAAACTGCTACGTATATTGACGACAGGTTTGAATATGGAGAGGATCGGTTCCGAACGCTCGGGCTTTTTCTGGGTGACGTTATCACTATAATTCATACGGAAAATACAGTCAGCGACAACGCGATTATACGAGTTATATCGGCTAGACGGGCAGACAAATATGAACAAGAAGACTATTTCAAAAACATACGGGACTGATATTGACGCCTTCAAAAACATGAAGGATGAGGATATCGATTACTCGGATATACCACGGACGACACCGGAATTTTGGGCAAATGCAGTCATCAGAAAAGGCTTGAAACCTGTGGTGCGTAAGCGGCAGGTAACTCTCAGAATCGATTCAGACATAATCGACTATCTTCGTTCTGGAGGAAATGGATATCAGACCCGCATCAATCAGCTGTTACGATCATTCGTAGACGCAGATAGAGCTGCTCAGGCCAAATGATAAAACTCCTCGCCCTCGATCTCGACGGAACTACCTTAGACTCAAAAGGCCGAGTCCCGGATGCCAATCGCGCGGCGATCCGTGCGGCAGAGGCAGCGGGTGTGCTCGTTACGATCGCGACCGGGCGGCGTTTTCGCGATGCACAGCCGGTTGGGATCGATCTTGGGCTGAATGCACCGCTGATCACGCATAACGGCGGGCTGCTCAAATATGCTGACAGCGAGGAGACGGTTCACTGCTCGTTGTTAACTACGAAGACGAGTTTAGAGGTCGTCCGTGTCGGGAAGGAGTTTGGCGGCGATGCACTCGTCAGCACGGACCCGCACGGGCTTGGAACGCTGCTCTACGACCGCGTCTCAAACGACAATATTCCCTTAAAAAAATATTTACGCTGGTCCGAAGGGCTGCATGGTGACGAGATCGGTCGCAGCGGCGTCGCTCACGTTCCACGGCTCGAGGATATTCTCGGGGATCACGAGATAGTTCATATCTCATTTTCCGGCTGCTGCGAAGCGATGCACGAGCTTGAGGCAACGCTAAAGGCTGAATTCCTAAATGGCGTTACCATTCTCGCCACGATCTATCCATCGCTCGATTTTACGTTGCTCGACATTCTGCCACCCGACGCGTCAAAAGGCCATGGAGTTGCTAAACTCGCTGAGATTAATGACCTGACGGCGGAAAATGTGATGGCAATGGGGGATAATTTTAACGATCTTGAGATGCTCGAGTGGGCCGGAACGGCGGTCGTGATGGGAAACGCCGACGCCAAGTTGCGTGAGATGCCGAATTTTAATACAACTTTAAGTAATGACGAGGGCGGCGTTGCCGCTGCCATCGAACGTTTTATTTTGAATCAGGAGAATAATTAGTGGGAAACAGAATTGCAGTTTTAGAAACAAATAAAGGCACGATCAAATTTGAGCTTCTTGAGGAAGACGCTCCGAAAGCGACCGAAAATTTCCGCCTGCTTGCGGACAAGAATTATTACGATGGCGTAATCTTTCATCGCGTGATCCCTAATTTCATGATCCAGGGCGGTGATCCGCTTGGCGAAGGCTACGGCGGTGAATCGGCATGGGGCGGCAAATTTGACGATGAGATCGACCGTGGATCGACGCTTTACGCCGGGCCGTATGATAAAGGTACCGTTGCAATGGCGAATTCCGGCCCAAACACCAACGGGTCTCAGTTTTTCCTCATGCATGTCGATTACCCTCTGCCGCCGAGCTATACAAAATTTGGAAAGGTGACGGAAGGCCAGGACGTAGTCGACGCGATCGCCGCTGTCGACCGCAACCACAACGACAAACCGCACGACCCGATCGTCATGAACAAGGTCTATATCGAGGAAAGTGAATAACTAATTTGGTTTTCACTTTTCACTTTTCGCAATATGAGGACTGTTGTTCAGCGTGTATCGCGTGCGAAGGTCACGGTCGATGGCGAGATCACGGGTGAGATCGATCATGGATTGCTGATCCTGCTCGGTGTTTCTACAAAAGATGTCGAGGCTGACGCCGATTATCTGCTCGACAAGATCGTCAATCTGCGGATCTTTGAGGGCGCCGACGGCAAGATGAATCTATCGCTGGCCGATAGCGGCGGTGACATGCTCGTTGTTTCGCAATTTAAGCTTTACGGCGATACGCGTCGCGGGCGTCGGCCATCGTTTGTTGAGGCCGCTCCGGGAAAAGATGCGGTCTGTTTTTACGAGTATTTTGTTGCGCAGGCACGACAAATGGTCACAAAAGTCGAGACCGGCAGATTTGGCGCGATGATGGACGTTGAATTGATCAATGACGGTCCGGTCACAATAATTCTGGACAGTGAAAAGACGATCTGATAAATAATTAAGTTATGAAAAACCTTGGAATTTTACTATTTATTCTTGGACTCGCATTTATTAACTCTTGCAGTAGCACGAGCAATAAACCTGTAAACGGAAAGGCTGCCAATGCCGAAGTTAAAAAAGGCATTACGCCTATTGCCGACCCTGAGATAGCAGTCATCGAGATGGAGCAGCCGGCATTCGGCACGATCAAGATGGAGCTATATTCGAATGTCGCTCCGAAGATGGTCGCCCGCTTTAAGGAATTGGCAAACGAGGGATATTACGACGGGATCATTTTTCACCGTGTAAATCCGTCAGTAATACAGGCGGGAAATTCGGATACGAAACCCGGTAAAACTCCGAACCCGGCGAAGGAAGGCGATTCCGGCAAGCCTAACGTCGAAGCCGAATTCTCGGACATCCCCTATGACACGGGCATCCTCGGGGCAGCCCGTACGCAGGACGTTAATACGGCCAACGCCCAGTTTTTTATTACGTTGAAACGTGAGCAGGGCTTTGACAACAAATACACGATCTTTGGCAAGGTGATAGACGGAATGAACAACGTCAGGACGATCGCCGGTGTCCCGAAAGACGGCGAGAAACCGTCGGAGCCAGTGCGTATCAAGCACATCTCGATCGTTCCGCGTGATCAGGCAAAGTGATACAATGTCGGAAATAAGCTCGCGTAGCTCAGCTGGATAGAGTGCTTCCCTCCGAAGGAAGAGGTCGCAGGTTCGAACCCCGCCGCGAGTACCAATTTTTACAGATGATCGTGGATCGCTAAAGGGTGGTCCGCGATTTTTGTGTTTACGGAACGATCTTTAACATCGGATCGCCGAACAACACCCATGAATAACGGACATCCACATCGTCGGGGTCATAGGGCACAAAAGATTTGGCATCCACGACAAGATCGCCGATGCGTTTGGTGTTCCCCGATGCGATCTCGCCGTAAAAACGCTTGCCCATAATGGTCTGAATGTCCGATGTGGTTTCGGCGCTTGACGCCCACGCGGCTGCGGCACCACCGGTCGGGGACTTTACGAGAACTTCCGCGAGCGAATCAGCATCGAGTCTTATAAAGTAGCCATTGAGGCAGGTCAGCATAGTGAATATAGATTGTCTTGTCGCGTTCGTCAGTTGGGGCACCATGGTAGCGGCGAAAAAAGTTTGGGTTGCCCAAACTCCGGAGGTACCATGCCCGCAGTAATTGACGATATACTTGCCTGTATTCAACGAGTTTATTAGTGCAGCCGACGATCCTGCCGCACCGCGATAGATCATATCGACGGGCATCGATCCTGGCAACTGCGTCCTTATCGCCTGGCAATTTGCCTGGAAATCGTCGCCCACGTCCGGTACATCATACGCAAACGTTGCTCCGCGGCCGAGCGACTGCTGTGCGGCGGTTTCAAAGGCGGTCGTCTTGTTAAAAATTGTGGTAATATCCGCTGCCGTATGTGCCGGTATGCGTCCTATTGCCATCTCCGCGAGGCCGTCATTGTCAAAGTCGGCCAAGGCGTCATCGCTAACCGTCTCCCCATCAAAGTAAGAATCAAAACGCTTTGACGGAACAAGGTCGAACCCGAATCCCTCATAATTTCTCGGGTCGTAACTCGCGTCGCCGATCAGCAGAACATAATGCGGCGGCGTGTTCCACGTGCGGGAAAAACTCAGGAAATCCTTGACCGACTGTGAGCTGAACGAACCGTAGCTGAATTCATCAAATATATCCGCGACGTCGACAACCTCGACCGTGAATCCCTGCGACCGGCGGTAGTTGGCCCAGGTATTTGCCGCCGCCATAAAATCCGGTGCCGAGTACGAAATGATGACCATGTTTGCATTATGGTTGACGGTCGAGAGCGTCGATGGAATATTCGGCGTCACCGATGCGGCCTGTAATACCGACGACGGTATTATTGTATGGCTGCCGCTGCCCGTGGATGTGATATTGATCTTTCCGGTCGTACTCGCAAGATTTGTTGCGTGTGCGAGGGTATCGTAAAGGGCCACAGAATCACATCCGCTCACCCGGACGTAATAGTCGGTTACGGCGGCGATTCCGCCGGGCAGCGTTCCGGTTGATGTAACCTGCCCTCGCATACCAGTAAAGAATTGATGACCAGTCAGCGTCGCTTCATCGGTGTCAACATTCCAATTGGCCGCCGCCGCCGTGCGCGGGTCGGGTGTCGCGGACTGGGCAAACAGATTTCTGCCGCGATAGGACGGTAACTTTACACCATAGCTGCAGCCATTTTGGACGGTTTGTAGTGCGGGGACCACCATTGGCCTGCCATCGATCGATATGTCAAAAACCCGAATATTCGGTGATGAAAACCCGTTTAAGATGGCGGTCTTTCGTCCGGGAGAGCTGAGTAGAAGTGTATTTTGATTTGCCTGAAATTTTCGCGGGTAAGTTACGGTGAATGAGTCGAAAAGGCTCTGATCTGTAGTCGAGCCGGAGGTCATTTCGAACCTATTAGGTCCATCAACCAGGAACGCAGCAGGTACAGTTTTTTGACCCGAGAAATTATTCAGATCGCTGCCGGTTATGTTACCAGCATCATGCCCGTTGATCATGAGCTTAACCGTGTGATTTCCAAGTACATATCCGATCATCTTCCACGAAACGTTCGCATTTCCGGCAGAGCCCGTATCGGCACCAGGTAGGTTTACCGGGATGATAGTCGATTGAAGAGCATCCGGGCTAATTACTGCGTCTCCAAAATAATTGTCCCCATCGCCATTCCTTAGTTGCTTGAAATAAGTGGTTCTCTGTTCCCTTAACACGGTCGCCTGAAAATTATTAGCCGCAACCGTGCCGAAGATCGACTTCATGAGGCCATTTTCCATGCGTTTGCCGCCAGTCGTATCCGCTATCAGATAATAGACCCGCGTGTCCGACTCGATGTCGTCGCGGCCCTTGCCGTAAAATTCGATGTACTGGTCGTTTGCTCCGACGAGGATGGCCTGCTCGATGCCTTCCATGAAAAGACGCCAGTTAGCGGAGGTGCTCGCGAGATTGAATCCGGCCGCCTGCAGCTCGGCACGCGTGACGCGGTAGAGCCCGTCGGCCTTAATGCCGATCTTGACACCCGGTTTCGCGACGACGGCCCGCTGGGTCGTGAGGTCGGGTGATTTTTCTGGAGCGCTCAGTTCGGGCAGAATCGTTTTTTCGATGTCGCCGGTCGTCGACTGGGCCGCGATCTCAAAGGATTCCGTCGTCCTGCCGGCAACCATCGAGAGATTCGGGACGAAATTTGCATTTGTCTGGCTGCTGAGGATCCGGATGCCGTCCATCGTCACGCTCTGGACGACGTATATCGTGCTGGAAGTACCCTGCGGGTCGTATTGTTGATAGCTTTCTTCCGGCAGAGTCCGGTCGCCGACGCGGGCGGCGGAGCCGAGGACCATGGTCTGGCTAACCCTTTCCATACTCTTTGGCCCGACGCGGTAGACATAAAAACCGGCATTCCGAGTCTCGGAAACCATTTGCCACCGGATCAAGACGCCGCGGCCGTCCGAGAAAGCCTCGACTTTATCAAACTGCGCCGACGAGCCGACCGCTCCCCCGCCTGACTTGGTCAACTGAGCAAATGCCGGGAGGCAAGCGGAAAGTAATAGCGAAAACGTAAGTGCAGCCGTTGCGATCTTCTTCATGTAACACTCCAGAAAAAACCCGACGGGATCGGCACGAAAATACTTAGAACCCAAGTAACTCAAGTTTATCACCCCTTGATCCGGTTTA
>JANYIL010000001.1 GCA_025362075.1 Chloracidobacterium sp. | reverse complement strand
AAACGTGTAGCGCAGAAAAACAGTCGCTACGTTCGCGTGATAACTGCCATAACGCGCATCCTGGAAAAGATACTTCGGAGCGTCGCTCGTGATGTTTCCATGCACGTAGGGCTGGAGGACGTTAAAGCTGAAATCATCCTGAGTGTATGGCTCGTACCAGTAACGCCCGCCAATCTCGATACCCTCCCTGATATGGCGTGTAACGGCGATATTCACGTCTTGGCGTCGGACCACGGTATCGGGCCACGGATTGGCCCCGGCATGAAGGATCGAATCCGCCCGAACCGCGTACGGGTTTAAGGTACTGATCCGGTCGCGGGCGAATGAGAGCGCGTAAGAAATATCAAACTCCCACTTTTGCAGCTTTCCCTGCTGCGGAGCGGCGTTGATACCAAAATCAAAACTGTCCAGATCATTTCGACTCGTGCGTTCCCATGTATTCGCAATCGGGAATTGAGCAAGAGTGCCCTGAACGATAGTGCCCGGAGGCGCGGGCGGGTTGGGCAGAAGATGAGCAAGGTCCCTATATGAATAGCGGTTCATCTCGCGTGAATAATTCGCATAGAGGAACGTTCCGCTCTCAAAAGAGTGAGTAAACTGGGCATCGATAAACGAGGAGCGGTTGGATAGACGGCCATAGAAACTCTTGTCATGCTTATCCCCCAGGTAGCGATACGAAGCTGAGAAATTTGTGAACGGACCCTTGATCAACTCTACCGTCGCGGTCCCGTCATTGCGGGTCCGGCCCGTCTCATCATAACGGCGAAGGAGATTGAATTCAATGGGTTGGCCCCGGTTGAAAGGCGTGAATCGCGTGACCACCCAAGCTCCCTGAGGACTACCCGCCGGAGCCCCGCCCAAGGCGACCGGGCACGTCGTATCGGGTGGCACCGCATTTCCAGTGCAAAACGTCAATGGCTGGGTATTGTAGCCTTGAGTTTGGCGATTCGCATAGGTGTAATCTAATTTTAGCCGGAGCATCGCGAGTGATTTACGACTCTCCGATTTAGCTGCCCCGCCGGCTTTTCCACCACCATAAAAATTGTGCTCAAACTCCACCCGGTTTCTAATGCTGTGCTCATTGTTGCGGTTCACATCCCGAAACTTGCGATTCCAGGCCTCCCAGCCATAGTCCACTTTCCACGTCAACGTCGGCCGAATTTCCCATTCAAAGCCGGCCTTTGCATTCTGTCGCCGAAAGTCCCAATCCAGGTTTTCTATGGGCAAGTTGTAAAAATCTGTCCGCGCCGCTCGCCATGTCGAATCGCCAAATGCGGCATATCCCGGGAAAATGAGACCGGGCGTCTGATTGTCTACGGACTGTGACCTGTATTGCCCCTGGAATCGGAACGTCTTATGACGGCTCACCAGGGCATATTCCTGGTTGATGCTTTTCATCTTCGCGTTTGCACTTCTCGCAGGAAGTTGATTTACGTCAAGCGGATTGGTAACTGGTGAAACATTGTCCCAGTCGAGGGGCCTGATGGCAGTATTAAGTGTCCAGGGAAGGAACGCGTCGTTCTGCGTCCAGTAGGCCAGCGAGAACAGGCCCCGCACCTGAGTTTGCCGTGTTAGGTCCACTTTGGCCCAAAAAGTGATGGTGTGAGAATCGTTGTTGGGAGCCAAATCTGTCTGCCACTGAACCGTCCGAAATCTATTCGAGGCACCACACGTCAAAGCCGGCGGAGGCACCGCGTTAGGAAGGCAGCCCTGCTCGTTAGTTACCCGAAAAGGGTTTTCGAAAATCACCGATCCGACACGGTTGCGGAAGAGCGAAAGATCGTAGTCCACGCCGGCGCTCCATCGTTCGCCGTGAAACACAGCCCCTATCTTAAAATTTGTCGTCCGATGGTCAATCGGCTCCAGGAACTCCTGGCCGATCCCTTCCCACAGACCTCCGGTATCCGCGAGGCCGTTCGCGGGAACGGGGCGCCGGACGAATGTGCCGGCGGACATCGGGCGCGTCCCGCGATTGCGCAGCCAGCTAACCTGCATGTGTACTTCGACCTTGTCAGAAACTTGGAAACTCTCCCTCAATAGCGCTTGATCTCGGCGCAGCCGCACCTCAGTCTTCGGAGCAGTTAGCAATTCCTGACGGACTAAATTGGGTAATGCGGCATTCACAGGTGTGCGGCCCCCGTCCGGCAACGTGACAGCCTGTAGCGCCGCTCGCAACGTAGGGCTGACCGAATAGTAACCCGGTGAAGTCAACTGAAGGAAAGATTGCCCGGTGCCGAAGTAATGAGGGGTTTGGTCCCAGACAAAATGGGCGCGAAATTTTCCAACCCGGCCCGCGTCAAAAGTGAAGCTCTGGTCACTCTGCCGCAGTTCAGAAGCCCTAATCGCTATCCAGTAGGGAGAATCAACAGATGTGAAATCCAGCTTCAATTTTTGTACATACAATCCTCTGGGAACATCGCGGGTTTCCTGGAACTTAGCGTTGTGTGATCCCTGGATTTCTCGAAGCTGTGCGCCGAATTCGACGCTTCCATGCATCTCCAGCGGCGCTTCTGCCGTCGGTTTCTTCTTTGCCTTGTTCTGATCCTTCCCCTGGCCCGGGGCGAGAGATGTGAGCAGGAGCACCGAGATGACACAAGTGATGAGGAAAAACTCGACCCGAAGATTCAGTTTATGTCTGTCTGTCTGTATTCTCATTTGCTCCTCCTAGCGTGTCAGGGTCCTACCCCCAGGGTGATTCGAGCCGTGGACCTGGGCATGGCAATTGACACACCCGCGATTTAGGGACCAGATGTCAAGGGCTTTTGCGGCGGTGGTCGAATGGCGCGGCAACATATGAATATGGCACTGCTGGCACGACAGACTGGCACGCATCGACAGGAGCTTCGTATTGCTCGATCCATGCGGTGTGTGACAGTTCATGCAATTCTCGCGAACCGGGGGATGGTCCCAGAGAAACGGGCCCCGTTTTTCGGCATGGCAGGCGTAGCAGGTATTGTTAATTGTCTCGCCCACCAGCATCTTGTCCGCCCCGCCGCCATGAGGATTGTGGCAGGACGTGCAGCCGACCTTCATATCGCCATGCTCGGTGCGGAACAGATGGGTTGAACGCTGAAACGCCGCTTTGCGAACGCTCGTATGGCAGCTAAGGCAGGTTTCCTCCGTTGTGGAGCGTGCGAGCATTTTCTCTTCGGACTTTGAATGGTGTTGGCTATGGCACGACAAACAGCTCATTTTGGTGTTGTCATGTTTTCCGCCCTGCCATGCAAACGTGTGTTTATCCTGCGAGTGGCATTGAAGGCATGAGCTGTTAATTTCGCTCGACGGCAGTTTTGCCATATCTGCAATGTCTTCTTTTTTTCCGGACTTAACATGCTTTGCGCTGTTGGTGTGGCAGGTCTCGCAAGCCTGGGCACGGTCGCCCTCCATAAATTTTTCGCTTTTGCCGTGCATGCTCGCGGCGTAGGCATCGACGACCGCGGCATGGCACTTTTGACAGCTTTGGCCGACCTCGCCCTGAGCAACTTTTTTGCTGGTCGATTGCGAAAGCACCGGAGGTATCGCATTCTGTCCCACAAAGACAAGCAATACGACGGCGAATGCGGCAATAATAGTTAACTTAACCGACCTTGCGGAGATCAGCAGGCGATTTTTTTGATTTTCTTGTTTGATCACAGAAACACCTCGTTTTTAGGGCTCTGATGAGAACACGGGGGAACTGACTGAAATGCGGACAGTTCGTTTACCAACGACTAACTTCTTTCAAATCAATCTAATGAATCTTTTTTACAATTTTACAGTAATAGCTTATAATGCAAAAAACTAATATTTGCAAGTAGAAATTCTAATATTCTCAAAAGTATATTTGGCCGCAGACCACGAATGGTTGGCCGATTTGTTAGTGCAATTGATATGAAACTAAAACTATTTGTAATCCTCGCTATCCCGGTTGGGTACTTTACGGTAGCGTTCGGTGCTGACGCCGCGACTTCGTTGTGCTCCACTCCGTGGTTTTCAATATGTTCAATGCCCGACGGTACAACACCTCCGCATGCGGTTGATATATCAGGTAAGGCAATCCCGGATTCGAGCGCGACGCAGCCCGACAAACCAATAATTCTTGCAAAAGACAGCAAAGATGAAAACTGGGGTGAAATGAAGCCCGAGGTTCCCTTTGACCACACCAAACACACCACGGATGTTAAGTACACCATTGACGGAAAAACTGTTAATACCTGTGTCGAATGTCATCACACCGCTCAACCGTCCGCTCCCAAGGGACAGGAATATCTTAAAAAGTTCACGAGGTCGGAAATACTCACCGCCAAACAGCTTGAGACGTCCAAAGAACCAGTGCAATCTTGCCGGACGTGCCATTTTCAGGAATCAACCGAGGCTGCCGACGGGTACCCACCGGCAAGCGTCACTTACCCTAAGAGCACTGGGAAACCCCGGACCGGAAAATTGATTAACATCAATGCCTACCATGTCAATTGCATCGTTTGTCACAAGGCGGCAATAAAGCGCGATCCTCAGCTAAAGGCCCCTACGGGCTGCAACGAATGCCATACAGAGAAATAATAACCTCGCTCGCCGACAGCTATATTCATAAAAAAGGCACCGGAATGTGGGATTCCGACGCGGACTTTCGTTTACCGAATGTGCAATTAGAGCGAGTCGCGCAGAAAAATGGCCCGCGACCGCGAACTCCAGGCCCGCACCGACCTCAAGAAAGCCATTTCCGTATTCCACCGCTCAATCGGCACAACGCTGACGGTTAATAACTTTACAGTTTCGAAATAACCATTCCTGTCAGAACCGCGAGATTTACTCTCTATCTACACTGCGACCCGACCGCTCTTTGCTGATATAATGCCGTTAATGAATCCTCTAACGCTTCCCGAACTTGATCGTCTCATTCCGAAATTGGCGCGCGACGAAAAGGAGCTTGATAAGATTCGAATGGAAGTGTCCGAAAGGAAAACTCTTCACTCTATACTCGTAGGACATATTGACGATTATGAAGCATTTCTCGATAAACTGGACGACGTTTGGCGGGGATGTTTCGACAAGCTCGTTGTTGCCGGCTGGAAGACCTAGCACCCGAGATGCTAACCTTCCGTTGATGTATATGCGTCCAGTTGATTAGTATAAGACTTCAATGAAAGGCTTTGTTCCAACTCCACGATCAACCGTTGATGAAATGGTCGCAAGACTTTTCATTAGCCGCCCGCCGCGTGCGGGCGACTCGGTGCTGGACCCGGGCTGTGGTACTGGCGAATTTATCGATGGCGTTCTGAGGTGGTGCAAGCGGCACGACGTTCCACTTCCTCAGATTACTGGTGTTGAATCTGACTCGCGTCATCTCTCGGCCCTACGTAAGAAATACCAACATATTCCGGCAGTCAATATCGAGCACCGGGACTTTTTGACAGAATTTGCAGGTAGTTACGACTTCATCGTCGGAAATCCACCGTACGTACCGATTACGGCATTGTCTGAAGAAGAAAAGACTCGTTATCGGAAACTATATTCAACTGCTCGGGGCCGTTTCGATCTCTATATTTTATTTTTTGAACAGGCGTTACGCAGTCTCGCACCGCAGGGGCGTCTTGTTTTTATCACCCCGGAAAAATACTTATACGTCGACACGGCGGCCCCCCTACGTGATCTCTTAGCGACTCACCACGTTGAAGAAATCCATCTGTTATCCGAGGATACCTTTGGCGATCTCGTGACGTACCCAATGATCACGGTTTTGTCGAAGTCCACATCCGGCACGACTCATGTGCAACGCCGCGACGGAACTACGACAACGATAAAGGTGGCCGGGGCAGACTCTTGGCTACCACTGATCGACCCTAACACGCACGACGGTGCATCAGCGACGCTCGCAGATCTCTGTCTGCGAATTAGTTGCGGAATTGCCACTGGAGCCGATGGGGTATTTGTTCGCGCTGCTGATAGTCTTGACCCAAATCTTAAGCGTTTCGCATACCCAACAATGGCGGGTAGGCAACTGACCCCTGAGACGACGGAACTGCCTCGACGTTCTGTAATGCTGACCCCGTACGATTCGTATGGGCGATTACTGCCTATTGAAGAGTTGGGTGCTCTCGGCACTTACTTATCACAATCAGTGAATCGGATACAGCTACTTGGACGGACATGTGTTCGGTATAAGCCTTGGTATGCGTTTCACGAAACGCCATTGCTCCCGGACATTCTTCGGCCGAAAATTCTCTGCAAAGACATATGCGAACGGCCGCGCTTTTGGATAGATCAAACGGGCACGGTGCTTCCGAGACATTCGCTGTATTATCTTGTCCCTCGAAATCCTGCCACAATAGGTATCTTGGCAGACTTCCTAGCCTCGCCGCCGGCTCAGGACTGGCTAAACAGAAATTGTCAGCGAGCGTCGAAGGGTTATCTCCGTCTCCAAAGTAAAGTGTTGCAAAGATTGCCGGTTCCGAGGGAAGTCGTCCGTTCGGTCCTCGGAAATGAGGCGAGTTGGCCAGTCCAGCCGCACACGCCAACTGCAGATTTATTCGCCAATTTATAATGAGAACTGCTGATGTGATTGACGCTATTGTCGCTCACGGGTATCACAATCACCGGAAAGAAACTCATTCCGAGGCCATGAGTCGAGGAATTCTACGGGATTTGCGTAATGCCTGTGAACCGTTTGAGCAAGATTTCTCTGAAGGACGAATTCGAGAATGGTTGGATCGCTCGTCTGGAGTGGGTCGCGAACGTAAGGCGGATCTTATTGTTGCTGAACCGAAAGTAGAATCTTCCCTACCTGACTTAACCGGATTGCGACTATGTGTTGAGAATAAGTCCGTTGTCACTGCACACAGAAATCGCACTAACCGATATGATGACTTAAGTGATTTAGTCGGAGTCCTTCACCGGCAGCGGCCCGACGCTATTCTGGTTGCGACGGTTCTTGTTGGGCTGTCGAGCAATGTCTTGAATGTGCCTGATAGAGTGAAACCGAATCTGGAACCTGATGACTTTGAATCGAGCGTCCTGCCGAGATTATCGACTGGTGACGAATCCCTATGGACTGAATTTCCGCGAGCAATAAGTAGAAACAGCGCGAATGCCCCGGAAAGAACCTTTCAGCATTTTCGAGCATTACCAACACGTCCTCCAGGCAGAACCGATCTAGTTGCATATGATTTCGTATTGCTGGTGCCAGTGCTAATCGACAATGTGAATCCCCCAAGAATAGCCCGGAATAACCAGTTCGGTATTGATCCGGATGAAGAATACAGACGGATGCTCGAGCAAATCTGCAAGGCCTATACCGCTCGATGGCATTTGTGATGCCACGGCTTTCGTACAGATCTCATGAGAGAGGGATTTGCAGTCAGTATTTGCAAGGTCAGATATGCAGGGTCAGGCATCGCGAAGAGGGATGGGGTCAGGCCTGCGATTCTCGCGATTCTTGTTTCCTCGGTCGGGGAGCTAGCAGGTCTTTATCGCGGATTCTCTCCGAAGTGCATTATCGTGGCGTCGGAGGTGGCGCGAACGAAAGGGGGCGAGCAGGCTGAGGCCGCCGATCACTGTGGAGACGGCTGAGGTTGGCGAGCTAAAAATAATGGGCTAAAAGAACTCTACCAAACGCCCTTTTTGTCCTTCCAAACGGGGTAAATCACTCTACCAAACCGCTTGATTTCTATTCCAAACCGCCTTTTTTTATTACCAAGTTTTGGCTGTATCTCGTTGCCGCGATACTTTGGTGTTGTCCTTACGCTTCCAATGTGCCTAACCATGTACAACACAACCAAAAAACGTTGACACCGCCTATCCGCCGTGATAGATTGATAAATGCAGGTTTTGTTTATGTTTCAGCCTGTGCACTCCTCTTAAATATCCGTTCAATCCACGGCGTGCCTGGCGTTTCACCAAACCCAAGTTTTTCTGACAAGCGACAACAGATGAGTTTCGATAAAACAAAGGCGATGCGAAATGCGGAGCGTTACGTCGCGCAAGGCAAGATCCGCGCGGCGATCACCGAGTACCGAGCGGTTGTCGACAACGATCCGCGCGACATTGCGACGCTCAATATGCTGGGCGATTTGTACGCTAAAAATTCGGAAAAGCGTGATGCCGTTCAGTGTTATCTACAGGTCGCGGAGCACTACAACGCCCAGGGGTTTTCGCAAAAGGCGATCGCCATTTATAACAAGATCTCGCGCATTCAGCCCGATTCTATCGAGGTTTCGGCAAAGCTGGCCGAGCTTCACAAATCGAAAGGCTCGCTGAGCGAGGCCCGTGCGCATTATGCAACGCTGGCCGAGCATTATCAGAAAAACGGCCGCCGGCTCGAGGCCCTGGCGATGTATAAACAGATCGCTTTGCTCGACCCGAACAACACCGACGTCTGTATGAATCTCGCCGATTCGTACCTGCGCGAAAATCAAAAGGACGAGGCCGTCGAGGCATATTCCGAGGCCGGGGCCAGATTTGGCAGGCAGGGAAAGCATGAAGAAGCGATCCGGGCGTTGATGAAAGGCTACGACGTCAAAGCGACCGATCTGCGAATATTAGGCGGTCTGGTAAAGGCCCAAACGGCCCTTGGCCGCGCAGGAAAGGCGGCTTCGCTGCTCGAAGAAATTCTCGAAAACGAGCCTTATAACCGCGACGTGCTGTATTTGCTGATCGACTGCTGCATGGATTCGCAAAACGCCGCCGGTGCCGAAACGGCGGTCATAAAACTTGTCGAGATCGAACCCGCAAATTACCCGAAATTCCTCGATCTTATTCGCATATATCTAAACGTCAACGATCCGGAATCGGCGGCCCGCATCCTCACAATGTCGGCCGAATATCTGCTCGCGGGCGGCCAAGCGGACGAGTGCGGAAAATGGATCAACGAAATACTTGAACGCGATCCGGCGCAGTTGACCGGGCTGCGGCTGCTGGTACGGTACAATTCGTTCCTCAACGATGAGTCCGGAATCCGTCTCGCGCTCGAACGGCTGTACGCGGCGGCGTCAAAGCTCGGGTCGATCGACGATGAACGATATGCGCTAACCCAGCTCATCGCCATTCGGCCGCACGAAACACGCTATCGCGACCGGTTGAACGAGATCAACGAAGAATACGGCTTTGTCGAGAGCCCCGCCGCTGAGGAGCTGATCAAGACCGCTCCCGACGCGGACCACACGGAAGATTCCCCCTTAGAAGCGGACGATTCTGCTTCGACAAACGGACACAAGCCCGGTTGGGGATCGGATCTTGACGAGGCTTTTGAAAGAAACGGCGAGGTCGTCGAAGCAAGTGTCATAGCGGACACCGACGAACCGGATGCGTACGACGATCAAGATTTGCTGCCGCACGCTGACCAGCAAAAGGTACAGAAAGAGCTTGATAGCATTAGTTTCTATATCGAGAACGGATATAAAGATCTCGCCGTGAAGGCGCTGACCGAGCTCGCCCAGGAGTTTGGCGAAAGAAAAGAATTTGCCGCAATCCGTGAGCAGATCGGATCGGGTGCCGCCGAGGCGAAAACGGCTAAGACGGTCGAGGAAGTCACCGAAATTACGGGGGCCGTTGAAGCAACAGAATTAAGTGATGAGGTGACGGGTAACGCACTCGGGATTGACCAAATTCGTTCGGAATTCGGTCTCGAAGAAACCGAGGCGCCGGGTGGCGATTTCGACACGCATTATCACACGGCGGTTGCCTATCAGGAGATGGGGCTGTTGGAACAGGCCATTGCCGAGTTTCAGGATGCTATCAATCTCACTAACGCCAATGACGGTACGCGGAGATTCTTTCAGTGTGCTAATTTGCTTGGCCATTGCTTCCTGCAAAACGGCACAGCCAATCATGCGATCACGTGGTTTACAAGGGCCCTTGAGACTCGCGATATTTCGGTCGAGGAATACCACGGCCTCTGGTATGAGTTGGCCTGTGCCTACGAAGCAAACGGCGACGAAGGTCCCGCCGCGAAATACTTTGAGCAGGTCTATGCCGAAAACGTCGATTTTCGCGACGTCGCGACGCGGGTCAAAAATCTTTTTGTAAATCACTAGGCGCACCGGACGTTTGTCCCTAAAAATAAAAGCGTTATACTTTGACGGTGTCGTTGAAGGGTTTACGCGCGCGTATATCAATTGATTGCAGACAAAAACGGACGCGATTATCTGATTAAAGAAGCCGCTCTAACGAATGTTGAAACTTACGGGAAGCCCGGTCGGCCAGCATCAAGAAAATGACGGTTGATAGAGAAAGGAGCTAAAAACTATGAGATACACCCTGCTATTTTCGCTCGTACTATTTTCAGCCCTAACATCATTCACGCAAACTCCAATAGTTAAGGGAGACTGGGTAATTCCAAAATTCGACAGTGAAATAGCACCGTTCGACAAGTTCAAGGCGTGGCAGGGAAGAATGGAATCATCAATTACCGTTTCCCAGGTTACTCCCGGCGTGATCGCTCTAAATAGTAGTGCAAAATGGCGAGACAGGGCCTTTCCAGACCTAGCCGCGTATCGCATAAGCGATATTAAACAATCTAATAACAAACCCAGCGAGGTCGTCTTGGTTACAGACGCGACAACGCCAATAGCGAAATATGGGAACGCAGAACTTAGGACGCAGATTAAACTTCTAATCGCTCCCGAACTCGATTTACAAAAAGTATTGTCAGATCTACTTTTCAAAGGAACGCGTTCAGAATTTCTGATGAGTGACTATTTGTCCACCCTGATAAATGACTTTCTACCCAAGATATTCAAAGGTTCGCTGGCAACATTGCCAATTGAGCAACAAAAAAAGCTAATTATTTGGTCGAATCTAAAAATGGATGTTTTTGGTGAGGCCGTATTTAAGGATAAGAAATTCTTTTCTGTAACAACCTCGGAAGATGTCGTTTACAACACTATTCAATTGAATCAGGCTGAAAGAACGGCACGACAAACCGAAAAATCTCTAAAAAATCTTCGAGAGATTTATGCAATTACTGCTAAGATTCAGAGCTTTGACGGAATAAAACTTGCGACTACAATCTCATCGTATGATTTCGTCAGGAAAGATGATAGACACGATGAGAAGTTTGAGATGTTTATCACTTTCGACCTTCTAAAAATGTTTATCGATGCGGATATTACCAATCAGGAATTAATTGATGGCTCTACAATTCTATTAGACGGAGCCGAATGAAAGTAAATATAACTAGCTTTTCTAAGTAAGAGGACAGGCCTATCCGTCGGCGATCAAAAGCAAATTGAGGATTCGATAGCGTCCTGCACGCAGAGAAAATGAACACAGCAAACTAAGCATTTATTGGTCTTGCAACGTCAACAATTATCAGCCGCCTTTCGATCGCCTTTCCACATTGATCGCAGTTTTCCGGTTTTTTATTTTCAGCAAGTAATTGCTGATATTCTTCTTCCGTCCGGTCTAAGTCTGGTGCTATTACTCTGGTCACAATTTCACGCGGACAAGTGCAAAATTCAGAATCCACATTCGATGCTGATTCAAGTTTCTCAAGTCTGTTTTTTGATGTTCATTTTCTAGCCTCTCTAGTCTGTCGATTATGTCTATCAGTTCAACGCCTTTGATAGCGTTCTCCAATATGATTTGAGCCGTCTTAACTTCTACCGCCGGGCTTCGCAAGCAATGCTTGAGCGTGTTCTCGGATCGTTTTCCCGGTTCGCATCATTCCGGCAATAATGGATTGAACAGATTCCAGATCGTTGTTATGATCAGAAACAGAAATCGGCGATATTTCACCGCCCGTGAAATTTGTTTTAGAGCCGAAGCTATTAGCTTTGGTTTTTGATTGTCTATCCATAGTCCGTCACCTCTCCGTTTTGCTGATACCTGATTTCCTCCATTGTCGATCCAATTCTGGATCGCCGTTGAGCTGTATCGGTATTGCCGCTCTCCGAGAAGAACAAAGGGAAGGCGTTTGTCGCGTGTCAGCTCATACACACGGGCCGGTTTCAGTCCGAGAATTTCGCTGACCTCATTCACTGTCAAAAGTTTGGTAGTCATATTGTTGTTACTCCGTAAATAAAAATCGCCGTTCAAGTGAGATAATCTCAATCGAACAGCGATGATTTAATCAGAAAAAAACGCCCGATTATGAGCGTTAATTAAATTCGATTAGCAGTAATTTTATCTTTCTGTATTTAAGGCAGATAGGAAACCATCCAGCGTCTTGTTGGTCAAATATTTTTGCCAAAGGTCTTTGTAATCCAGGCGATGTTTTTTTTTCATCTCCGATATTTTTTTCTCTTTGTCGGCGTGTCGCGGGAAAATATAGGGTCTCAAATCTTTCTGTTTTGGTTTTGTGATCTTCTTTTTATCAAGCTCGCTGAACGCCTTAAAAACGTCCTTCAAAAACCCAATTCTTTCCTCTTGCTTTTCCGCTTCTGGCTGTAGATTCCTTCCGCTTTCGATGCTTTCGTAGGACGTGATCTTGATTTCGTTTTCTTCGATCACTCCGATTTCTCGTTCTCGTTTTGGTTTTAGAATGTTCTTAAAAAAGGTTTTGAAATTCGCCTCGATAGCATTGTAGGCATCGTTTTTCTTTTTGGAGTCGGTTTCTTTTTCCCGGTATAAAGCCCAAAAAAGAGGATACATTGCATAGTTAATCAGAAAGTGTGAAAGCCGTTGTTGAAAATCAACCGCCGCGAAAACAGCGTCCCGGTATTCAATCCCTTGGAATGGGAAACTGTGAAACGATTGATTCCCGGCCTGGTGTATCTCAAGATAGGTTGTGCCGCCCCGGTCGCAAGTTACGCGGACAACAAAATTGACGTTTAGTTCAACGAATAATTGTCGACCATTCTTCCATTCCGGCAAGCCCTTACCTTCGTATTCGCAGTAGTCCAACGAGCGTCCAATCGAAAAGCCGTTTCCTCCAGAGCTGAAAAACCCAAATTCGGCCAGGTCAGCTTCTGAAAGCCCCTTCAGGGCTTCCGGTGATCCTTCGCCTAGCATGAGATCTAACTTTCTACTCGTTGTTTTCATATTCAAAAGATGTGCGCCACCAGTAGTGCGCCAAGTCCGCCGAAAATTGCCTAACCGACAGCACATATTATAAACTCAAACCCGAATGAAACGAAGTAAATTAAACTATTCAGAACGCGGGAAAAGGGCTTTAGATGATTGAAAGACTGACCGTCATTTTCTTTGTCATCCTGTGCATGCTGCTGGGGTTTTATCTCATACTGTCGCCGTGGGATGCGCTGTTTGGGCCGTGGGGTGATAATTATCTGCTTGTTTTTCTGACCGATAAGACGGGCTTGCCTATATTACAGAAAGCGGTAGCGTCAACCTGGATTCGCGGAGCGGTGACGGGGCTTGGCGTCCTTAATCTCGTGATTGCGGCGTGGGAAGCGGCTCATTTCAATCAAAGCGTCAAGATGCTCGCCGCGAGCGAAAATGCGGACAAATCGTGAGTTTCCATCTCTATCCTCCCGCTATCTATCTGATTACGACCGGCGAGGCCACACCCGCCAATTTTGACCAAACAAGCCTCAGGATGCTTGACATTGTCCGTGTTGCCGTCGAAGAAAAGGTTTCGTTAGTTCAGCTCCGCGAAAAGTGCCTAACGGCACGATTGCTATTCGAAGTGGCGGTCAAAGCCGTCGCTATCACGAGCGGGTCATCGACTCGTCTACTGGTTAACGACCGGGCGGACGTTGCGTTGGCGGCAAGGGCTGACGGAGTGCATCTCGCCGCAAATTCGATCGGCGTGCAGGCGATTCGGGCCGGTTTCCCATCTGGACTCATTGTTGGAGCATCGACACATACTTTAGCGGCAGCCCGTTTCGCAGCCGCACATGGGGCGGATTTTGCTGTGTACGGGCCAGTCTTCGAGACGCCGGAAAAAGGTGCGCCGAAAGGTTTAGAGAGTCTGGCCGAGGTCTGCCTGGATCTCGGGCCTTTTCCTGTACTTGGTTTGGGTGGGGTTGATGAAACGAATTACCATTCGGTTATCGATGCCCGGGCGAGCGGGTTTGCGGCGATCCGTTTTCTTAATGACGAGGAAAAATTGCGGGTGGCCGCTCAGGATCTGCGAACATAATGCAAAGCAAAAACCAGCAGCCAGTGTGTTTGACGATCGCCGGCCTTGATCCCTCGGGTGGGGCAGGAATCATTGCGGATGTTAAGACGTTTTCAGCTTTCAGGTGTTTTGCGGCTGCCGCTATAACGTCGGTTACATTTCAAAATACTACGGGTGTTTTCGGCGCAGTTCATCAAACGGCCGATTCCGTTCGAAAACAGGTTGAACCGGTGCTTGACGATTACAACGTCGCGGCGATAAAGACGGGCATGCTGCCGACTCGCGAGATAATCGAGACGGTCGCGGCGATCATCACTGAACGGAACTTGAAGAATATCATCGTCGATCCGGTTGTGCGGTCTACATCGGGGTTTGACCTTATCGACGATGCGGCATTGACTGCCCTCGTGAAACTATTATTCCCCATCGCCGACCTCGTCACCCCGAATATTCCCGAGGCCGAGAGAATTTCCGGCACCGAGATCGCATCGAGAGCGGATATCGAGCGTGCTGGCTCGATAATGCGTTCGATGGGGGCGAAAAACGTGCTCATAAAGGGCGGACACCTTTATGAGAAGGGGAGAAGGGGAAAAGGGGAGAAGGGGAGCCATGGCGAGAAGCGAATGGCGACGGATTTTCTTTTCATCGCCCCCGACATAGTGTTATTTGAAGCGGCATTTATTGAAACGACTGCGACGCATGGAACGGGATGCGTGCTGTCTGCGGCGATCGCGGCTAATCTCGCACTTGGAAAGGAGTTGAGCGAATCCGTAAGAATTGCGAAGGATTTTGTGACCGAGGCTATACGGACGGGCCCGGATATCGGGAAAGGGAATTCGCCTATCAACGTAGAATAGGCCGCCTGGCCTGTTCATTAGCCGAACCAATATGCACGTATATTAGAATGTTTAGGCCTTTGCGAAGATCGACAGACTGGACAGTCTGCGCACTTATTTGGCCGGAGTAAAAACGCTGGGGCTAACGTAGGTGACGCCGAGAATGATGCCGGTTCGGGGGCTAAATTTGGTCAGGCCGAAAGCGGCGGCGGTATCGAATCTTAGCCCGGACGCCTTGATCTGGGCTCCGATCCGGAGTTGTCCGATGCTCTCGGTGCCTACCGGGGCAGCGCCGCTGCGGGTGCTTTGGCGGCCGTTTATCTCGCCGAGCAGGTTTACGTTGTTTGTAAGCCTGTAAATTCCGGCCACGCCATACAGAAACACATCGTTTTGAGTAAACCGCTCAAGCGGGGCCGTCATGATACCAAGGCCGAGATTGCCGTAGGCATTAAACTTGGGCGTGCCGCCTACGATGTCACCAAACTTCTTTTGCACTATAACTTTTCCAAAAACATTGATCGAATTAGTGCCGATCCCTCTCGCCTGATCGCTGTTAGGCATCTGAAAGCCAAACTTAAAGCCGACGGCAGGCAATTTCGACGTTTCGTTACGCAGCTTGATCTTGGCCGAGATCGTAAAATCGTCGGTGTCGTTAGTCGAATTTCCATTAATATTTAACGGGATTGCGGACGAGCCTCTCGAATTGATCGCGACGTAATTTTGCAGCGTACCCTCGATCTGAAATTCGACGTTTGACGCGAAACCCGTCCGAATGCGGACATCGCCGACTCGGGTTAGATCGCCATTTATACCCGAAAGCGGGAATTTGGCTTTCTGAAAGAAATCAACCCCGACCCCGATATCAAATGCTCCCGGCCGCGTGATGTCGACATCATCCGTCAGCAACGGCCTCTGCTGTGCGAGCGAAACGTATGTCGCACCCAGCAGAAGAACCAAAATCGGGATCAAGCGGATCATAGACCAATTCTGTCATCAAACATGACTTTTGTAAAACAAATAGTGTAGGTAAGCCATTTGCGCTTCGAAGGATAAACTTGCCAAAATAAACACATGACGGTCGATCCGCTGAGACTAAAAAAAGAACCGGGTGAAAGTCCGCTCCGCCTCGTCGCCGAGAGCAGCAACGTCGCGGAATTCGGGGTAATTGAAAAACAGTTCGTCAATTTCCTGTTTCTCCGGGTCGGGACTAAATGGCGGAAGTTAGATGTTGAAACGAAACAACGGTTTAAGGCTGAGTTTCAGCAGGTTTTTGATGAGTTCCGCGACGATTTCCTGCTTTTCTCGTACTCGTTGGTTGGATTCGATTCCAAGGCGGACATGATGTTTTGGCGGGTTGGAAGCTCGCTCGATTCCGTTCAGGACATGACGGCCAAGCTCTATCGGACCAATCTAGGCAGCTATTTGGAGACGGTTGATAACTACCTTTCGGTTACAAAGCGGATGATGTTTGTCGACGGCCCGAATGACGACCGGTTTCACGTGCCGGCAGGGACGTCGAAGTATCTGTTTGTGTATCCCTGCGCGAAGCATAATGACTGGTTCGAAATGTCGGCTGAGATGCGAGACGCGATGATCGCGGAAAATTTCATGGTCGGACAAAAATTTCCGAACATCAAGATCCATCTGACGCATGCGTTCGGGTTTAACGATCATGAATACATGGTGTCGTTCGAAACCGACGAGCCGCTCGATTTTCTTGCATTGGTCGAAGAATTGCGGCAGACGCCCGCGAGTAAATTTACGCTCCGCGGCATGCCCGTTTACACGTGCCGGCAGCGAACGCTGATGGAATGCATGGACGCGTTGGGCTGATCGATTACGAATTTCAAATTACGAATTACGAATTGTTCGATCGTAGTTGTTAATTCGTAATTCGTAATTGTTTTATGGTGACTGCGAGGAAATTTTTCATTAGCGGCGATGTTCAGGGCGTCGGATACAGGTTTTTTGCGCAGCGTTCGTCTGCGGCACATCAGGTTCGCGGCTATGTCAGAAATCTCAAGGACGGCCGCGTCGAGGTCTGGGCCGAGGGAAACGCACAATCGGTCGATTCGTTCCGACTCGATCTCGCGGCAGGGCCGCGGCATTCGCGGGTCGGCACGATTGAAGAATTGGTCGTCGAACCAGCCGGCTTATACTCAAATTTTAGGATAGAAAGATAGAGAGATTATCGTTCGTCGTTCGTTACAGGAAGAATTAGATAACAA
The DNA here is from genome assembly GCA_025362075.1 of Chloracidobacterium sp. Taxonomy (GTDB): domain Bacteria; phylum Acidobacteriota; class Blastocatellia; order Pyrinomonadales; family Pyrinomonadaceae; genus OLB17. The sequence goes on along the minus strand of JANYIL010000001.1, from coordinate 1,845 downwards.
CGATACACGAACAACTAACAAATAAATGGACAACTTACGAAAACTTATCCGCGAAGTACCGGATTTTCCCAAACCGGGGATCAATTTTTACGATATTACGACGCTGCTGCTCGATCCCGAGGGGCTTGAGGGTACGATCGACGCATTGACCGAGGCGTGTCGCGGGATGCAGATCGATACCGTGATCGGCGTCGAATCAAGGGGGTTTATTTTCGGCACACCGGTCGCGTATCAACTCGGCGCGGGATTTATTCCAGTTCGAAAGCCGAAAAAGCTGCCTGCCGAAAAGGTCTCGATCTCATACGACCTCGAATACGGTCAGGACACGCTCGAAATGCATAAGGACGCGGTCGGTAAGGGCCACAACGTGCTGATCGTCGACGACCTGCTTGCGACCGGCGGAACGGCCAGGGCCGTCGTTGATCTCGTCGAAGGCGTCGGCGGCAAGGTTGCCGGACTCTTATTCGTCGTCGAACTGGATTTTCTCAAGGGCCGTAACAAGTTTAAGGGCTATAACGTCCAGTCGCTGATACACTATAATAGTTGATAATGGAAAACGGAAAATGGAAAGTGGAAAATAAAGCATTAGTTTTCCACTTTCCGTTTTACGTTGATTTCGGTCCCGTAGCTCAGTTGGATAGAGCGTTCGCCTCCTAAGTGAAAGGCCGGTGGTTCGAATCCACCCGGGATCACCATTTATATATGAAAACAATATTCCTGATATTGTTAGTTGCCGCCGGATTGTCGGTTCCATTCACAAGGGGCACCACCGTCATAACGACCACACAGGCCATGCCTTCGCCGACGCCCGCAAAGACATCTCCTTCCAGTTCTTCGTACGTTATAGCCGTCCAGAATTCGGAGCGTGTTAGAGGTCAACTCGAAAAAATAATCGAAATGGGCAGGTCCGTGGTTGCCGCGAATTGTGCGGGCGATGAAACGATGATCATTCGATTTGTTGGGCGCGATAATATCGAGATCAAGCAGCCAATGACGGCAAACAAACAGGATTTGAACGATGCCCTGGACAATTTATATATTGGGCCAGGCCAGGCGGCGATAATTGACGCTGCCTACTTGTCGATCGAAAGCATAAAAGATGCAAAAGACGGTAATAAAAAGGCTCTAATCTTGATAACAAATGGCACTGATCTCAACAGCCATTACAATGAAAAGCAGCTCGTTAGTCTAGCGCTCGAATCAAAGGTGCCAATATACGCAGTAGGATTTGTGTCCGATCTGGCGACTGGCACCGGCTATCTCGCAAAGGGCATACAGGCCAAGGCGAAGGGATTTCTCGAACGGTTGACCGCAGAAACCGGCGGCAAAGTTTTTTTTCCGAAATCTTCTGCAGAACTAGCGGATATTGGAAAACAGTTGCATTTCTCCCTACGCGCAGAAATCAACGACCAATGTCGGTAGGAGTCAAGGCGTGGCCCGTGGTTCGAATCCACCCGAGATCACCATTTTTTTGGAAGACAAGGGCCAATGGACGTTTGTATTAAGTGAACGGAAGTAAAGCACGTACGAGTACAGCGGCAAATATTTTGGTCGCGGTGACAAGGCTCTAATTCTATTCACGATCTCCAATCAACCTAACCGCATTGCCTGCGAAGCAATGCGGTCTTTTTTTTGCGGTTCGCTGAATTCGAATATGCGTGTGTCAACGATAAAATTTGTACCAAGAAATGCAACAATGATATGCTTGGATTCAAGTAGTAAGTGCAATTCGAAAGGTCACCGGAGGAGGGCAAGGTGAAGATAGCATCTTCGCTCTTTGATGGTGACATCGAAGAGTTACCATGAAAAAGTATCAGCAGCTTACCCTGAAACAAAGGTATCAGA
>JANYIL010000285.1 GCA_025362075.1 Chloracidobacterium sp. | reverse complement strand
AAACGTTGCGCAAGGGCAGCAGGGCGAGACGATCCGCGTCCAGGACCCGGCAAATATCCCTTCGTCACCGGTCGCACCAAAACGTTTTGTACTGACACTCGTCGGCTCGGGCATCGGGCTGGTTTTCGGACTTTTTATTGCGGCGTTCTTTGAGATACCGCGGCTCTTTAAGGTGCAGAACATCGACGACGCCAAGCATTACACCGGGCTGCCGGTGCTCGCGTCGGTTCCCTCGCTGCTTTCTGAGAGCGAGAAAACATGGGAGCGGCGCTCACACTGGCTAAAGCTCGCTGCCGGTCTCACGGCGGCGATAGGCGTTATCCCGGTGCTCGTCCTGATATTGCAGGCGACACGTGTTTTCGACAGGTTGGTTGCATAGTCCGCAGCCGCCTGCGTTAACGGGCGGACACGGGCCTAGATCGTGTTCGATTGAAAGAGGTTTTTTAAGGAGCGATCGTTCCGCCCGCTCACGCAGGCGGTTCTGACAAAAACGTTATGTATAAAGAATTTTTCGGTTTAGACGACATACCATTCACATTGACGCCCGATCCGCGGTTTATTGTGTTCACGCCGAGCTATAACGAGGTTCTCGCGAGCCTGTACTATGGCCTCGAGAATGCAAAAGGCCTGATCGTGTTGACCGGCGAGGTCGGCACGGGAAAGACGACGGCGCTGAGGTGGATACTGCGGCGGCTCGATTCGTCGGTTTTGGCGGCGTATGTTTTCAATCCGCGGCTGTCGATCGACGAGTTTTACCAGCACGTCACCCAGATGCTGGGCATCAAGGATTGGACTAACAAATCGGAGCTTCTTACAACAATGGGCAGGGTACTCGAGGAACGCCATCGCCGCGGCCTTCGCACGGTGATCATCATCGACGAGGCCCATGAGCTGTCGGACTACGTGCTCGAAGAGATCCGCCTGCTGCTCAATTTTGAGTCAGACAACGCTAAGCACCTCCAGATCGTGCTGACCGGCCAGCCTGAGCTTCGCGACAAGCTAAATCAGCAAAATCTGCGTCAGCTCAAGCAGCGTGTCGCCCTGCGGTGCGCGATGCACTCGTTCCCGACCGTCGAGGAGGTCGACCGGTATATAACCGAGCGGCTGCTGATCGCGGGATCAGCGCAGCCAAATGTTTTCACGCCCGACGCGGTCGATTTTATCTTTCGGTGTTCCGAGGGTATTCCGCGAAATATCAACAACATCTGCGATAACGCGATGCTTGCCGCATATTCGGCGGGCGTACAGATGATCGGCCGCCAGATCATAGAGGAAGTCGCCAATAACCTCGATATGCTGCCGCAAAAGGATTCGATGCTCGCGGTTGAGTCAGCGTTCCACGCAAAGGGCGGTCGTGTCATGCGGGCCGAGACACGCGACGATATTTGGAATGGGGCCGCCCGCACCGATGCGGTCAAACCGCGAGTGTTTAAGGAAGAAAATACCAACGGCAACGGCAATGGCAATGGCAATGGCTATACGAACGGCCATGTTACCGACCATTCGACCGGGTTGGTCTTTGACGACATCGACGACGACGTAAAGCTCGAGATCGATGAATTTTTCGGGTCATTTAACAAGTTTTAGTAGCAGCACATACGGAGCTAGCAAAAGATGAGTATCTTACAAGCATTACAAAAGAAGCATGCCGAGGATCCGAACGCGATCGACATATCGCCTTCGGAAAACATAGTCCAATTTGACCGCAGTACGCGGCGAGCTAACCAGCCGCCGGCCCTGCTGTCGACGGACTTGAGGATCGGCACACCAGGTTCGGCGTTCATAGGGCAGCCGGATTCATTGATCGGGACGGCACTCCCTGATTTGGAATCGGATTTTACTGCCGGGGCAAAATTGAACGCCGAAGCCTTAACACGCACGGCATCGCGGACTCTTCCTGACTTTGTCAGTTGGACCGTCGATGCCGAGCGCGTTGAGCCTCGTCTTGTGTCTATTACACACCCCAATTCCAGCTATTGCGAAGAGTATCGCAGCCTCCGGACTCACGTTTTGCATAAGAGCCAGCGGCAAAAGCTGCAATCGATCGTCGTCGCGAGTGTCAACCCAAGCGAAGGCAAATCGGTCACGGCCCTCAATCTTTCGTGGATGCTGGCCCAGACCGATGGCGTCAAGTGTCTGATCATCGACAGCGACCTGCGTATGCCGAGCCTCGCCGATTATCTCGGGATCGAGACAGACAAGGGACTTTCTGACATTCTCGCCGGCACGGCCACCCTTGTGGAATCGATCATCCGGCTTGAACCTTCCGGATTGCACATCCTTCCCGGCGGCGAGGCCCGTCAGGACGTAGCCGAGCTGATCTCGGGCCCGCGGTTTAAGGACATCCTGCGCGAGGCCCGCGATATGTTTGACTACATTATCGTCGACGCACCGCCGCTAGGCATCTTTACCGACGCGACCGTCCTGATCAATCAGGCGGACGCCGCCATCATCGTTGTGCGTGCAAACCGCACGAAATGCAGTGTCCTCGAGCGTGTGCTCGAACCGCTGCCCAAAGATCGCCTCTTAGGCGTCGTGCTCAACCAGAGCGAGGACGTGATGGAAGAGTCGCATTACAACTACGGTTACTACAACTATAAACGCCTGAACGAGACTACACGCCCCTAGGATTACGTTCGGAGTTCCAGCTTTAGCTGGCTTCTTAGCCGAGGATTTGCCAACTAAAGTTGGAACTCCGAACCCAACAAAAATGAGTGCTACACGGTTTAGTCCGAGAATATTTTGGTTAATATTGGCAGACGCGGCCATCCTATATTTGGGTGTGATCCTGGCAATGTACCTGCGCCTCGGGACTGCCGGGTCGGCCTATGAGCTTGACGAAAAGAATGGCTGGGTCAAGATCGCCGTGGCCTCGGGCGTCTGCCTTCTGATCCTATACTTCTACGACCTTTACGATTACATCGTGATGACCAACCGCCGTGAGCTGATGCTGCGGCTGGTCCAGGCGCTTGGGATAGCGTGGACGCTGTTGGCCATCGTTTTTTATTTTGTCCCGCCGCTGCTGATCGGGCGCGGGGCTTCGGTGATCTCGGTGCCGCTCGTCCTGGTGCTGCTCCTGGGCTGGAGGATGTGCATCCATACCCTCACGGGCCACCCGGACATCGGCGAAAAGATACTCGTCGTCGGAACCGGGCAGACCGCTCTCGACACGGCCGAGGCCGTCTGGGAACGGCGCGACGCTGGCTACCGCATCGTCGGATTCATTTCCGAAAATGGAGCCAAACCGCAGGACAAGCTCGGCCAGTCGGTCATTCTCGGCAAAGGTCCTGATCTCGAAAACGTCATTCGCCAGGAAAAGGTCGACCGCGTCGTGATCGCCGTGCGCGAAAGGCGCGGTGCTTTTCCGACTGAAGCCCTGTTGAGGATGAGCCTTGCGGGTGACGTTTCAATCGAGGAATGCACGTCATTTTTTGAGCGGATAACGGGAAAGGTACACGTTGACATGCTGCGGCCGTCGTGGCTGATATTTGCGGGTCGGCGGCGGGATTCGCCGGTTAAACTGGTCGTTCGCGAGCTATTTCACCGCGTCCTTGCTCTTATCGGGCTGCTCGTTTCGCTGCCGATCGCAACGCTCACCGCCCTCCTCATCAAGATCGAATCCCGCGGCCCAATCTTTTACAAACAGGAACGCGTCGGTAAGAACGGCCATGTTTTCAATGTCATCAAGTTTCGCTCGATGAAAACCGACGCCGAAGCCGATGGCACGCCGGTCTGGGCATTATCTAACGATAAGCGGGTCACCTACGTTGGCAAGGTAATACGAAAACTGAGGATCGACGAGGTGCCACAGTTTTGGAACATCCTCAAGGGCGAGATGAATTTTGTCGGCCCGCGGCCTGAGCGACCCCATTTTGTAAAGCAGCTTGCGACTGAGATCTCGTACTATGAGCACCGCCATCTGGTCGCACCCGGACTGACCGGATGGGCACAGATCAAGTACCCTTACGGTGCCTCGGTCAGCGATGCGATACAAAAACTGCAATACGACCTCTACTACATCAAAAATCAGAGCCTCACGCTCGATATGGTCATCGTTTTCGAAACGGTTAAGACCGTGTTGTTCGGAAAGGGCCGATAATCTGGATTTAGCACATTAATAAGCGTTTTAGTACAACGGGACGAGGTTAATCGAAATGAAAGCAATCTTATCATTCAACAAATTGACGGCTGCCGCACTGGCCATGGCCCTGTTCGCGGTCGTGACTGCGGCTCAGACGGTTGACAAGGACAAGGGTAAAGACGTTAAAAAGACCGCCGCCGCACCGGCCGGTGAAAAACCGATCCCGCTGCCGGCGCCGTCCGTTTCGCCCTCGACCGATCCGGTCGACAAGTCGCCCGAGGCCGAGGCGATACTGCCGTACTACGACAATTATCTTAAGGAATACCGCCTGGGCCCGAGCGACGTGATCTCGGTCGAGGTTTTTGGCCAGTGTCCCGACTATTGCGTTACCGGGCGGACGGTACCGCCGAATGCTCGAATTTCTTACCCGCTGATCCGCGAAGGCGTCCTCGTTGCCGGTAAGACCGTCGAGCAGGTAGCTGCCGAGATAACCAAACGGCTGGACGAATTTATCATCGATCCCAAAGTAACGGTCACGCTCGAAAAGGCGATGGCCACCCGTTACAGCGTCATGGGCAACGTCCAGACGCCCGGCGTCCGCGTGATGGACCGCAAGGTCAGCGTTTACGAGGCGATCATCGACGCCGGCGGTGTGACAAAATTAGGTGATAGAAAGAAGGTTGCGCTCGTCAGCTACGGTAAAGACGGATTGCTCTCGCGACGCATCGTAAGCCTAGCCGATATGGAGGCGGGCAAGGCACCGATGATTTACTTAAGCCCCGGCGATCAGGTTTTTGTCGCCGGTAAAGGATTTAGTCTCGAAAAAGTTTTACAGATCATGGGCACCGCCAGCAGCTTGCGTTACATGATCGGAAGTCCGTTATAAACTGGAGCGGCAATGACTGGAGCGGCAAGCATCCCTGCTTGCCACGTCGCGTAGCGACGTAAGTTCGCTCATCGCCGAAGTTTCTGAACGCTTTCAGCGTTC
>JANYIL010000266.1 GCA_025362075.1 Chloracidobacterium sp. | reverse complement strand
TCGCCCCATTACCACCAGCGTCTCCCGCTCTTTTCTGCTCATCTCCAATGTCCCTCTTTCTGCCATCAATGCCCCCTTAAAAGGCTTATCTTAGGCTCTTTCCCTAGAGGACATTTCTATCGAGTTCTTTACAGGACATTTACACCGAGGCCGATTTACCTATCCATTTCGGGTCGCGTCTGTTATTCTGATTGTTTGTAAACGAATGAGCAGACGCATCACAGAGAGCTATAAACGTAAACTTCTCACCGAGGAGGGCTACACCGTCGCCCGCGCGGCGGATCTTCGGATCGCGCTCTGCTACCCCAACACGCATGCGATCGGGATGGCGAATCTGGGGCTGCATACGATGTATGAGCTTTTTAACGGCATTCCCGGCGTCGCTTGTGAACGAGTTTTCCTACCCGACACGGACGAGCTAAAGGAATACGAGCGGACGAGCACAAAGCTCATGTCGCTCGAAACGCAATCGCGGGTCGGCGATTTTGATGTCGTCGCGTTTTCGATCTCGTTCGAGACCGATTACCTCAACATGGCCAAGATGCTCCACCTTTCGGGCATCCCGGTATGGTCTAAGGATAGGACGCACTTTGATCCACTGGTCATCATGGGCGGTGCCGCTTCATTCCTCAATCCCGAACCGATAGCCGATTTTACGGATGTCATTGCAGTTGGCGAAGGCGAGGTATTGGCGTTCCAATTAGTTGACGCGATATTCGAGCACGAATCGAAAGACGAGATACTGCTGGCCCTCGCGCAGATCGGCCGCGGGTTTTATGTGCCGTCGCTTTACGACGTGATCTACAACGACGACGGCACGGTTTTCGACTATTTGCCAAAGCAGATCGGCGTTCCAAAACGCGTCGGGCGGGCTTTAGCATCGGTAAATCCAAAAGAAGGCACGCTTCGCCGAGCTATGAAACGCGGGCAAACAGAGCTTGCCGAGTTTCTCGTAAACCAGGACACGTTTTGCCCCTCGACCGCCATTTGGTCGCCTGATGCGGAAATGGGCGACCGTCTGCTGGTTGAGATTTCGCGAGGTTGTTCGCAGGGCTGCCGTTTTTGCTGGGCCGGGTATAACTACTACCCACCGCGTGTCGTGCCGGCGAAAGACATTTTGGCGAAGGCGAGAGAGTGGCGTTCGAAAACAAACAAGATCGGCCTCGTCTCGACCGCTGTTTGCGATCATCCTGAGATTTCGACGATATTGAGAGAGCTGCGGGCGATGAACTACCGCATCTCGGTCTCTTCCTTAAGGCTCGATCAGATCTCCGACGAATTACTCGACGCGCTGGTCGAATCACGCGATCAGCAGATCGCCGTCGCCCCGGAAACCGGCTCCGACCGGCTTCGCCGCGTCATTAACAAAAACCTGACCAACGACGAGATCGTCGATATCTGCGGTGCCGTATTTGATCGCGGCATGTTGACCATCAAACTCTACATGATGGTTGGTCTGCCGACCGAAACGCAGGAAGACCTCGATGAAATGTTTGTCCTGGTCGAGAGGATTAAAGACCGCATGCTCGATGCTGGCAAGAAATTTGGCCGGGCCGGGAAGATCATCCCATCGCTCAACGGCCTTGTGCCCAAACCTAATACTCCATTCCAATGGGACGCGATCTGCGACGAAAAAGAATTAAAGAAGCGGATCAAATACGTCTGCAAAGGCTTGAGCAAGGTACCGAATGTCGAGGTCCGGTTCATGTCGTCCCGCATCGCTCACGAGCAGGCACTTTATTCGTCAGGTGACCGCACGGTCGCAAGGGCCATAGACGCGGCTGCTCGAAATGGCGGCGATCTTGATCGGGCTCTTCGTGATACGGGTATCGACCCGGCATTTCATACTTCGCGGGACCGCAGCTATGATGAATTCTTGCCGTGGTCAATCGTCGACAGCGGGCTTTCGTTCGAATTTCTCAAGACCGAACATGAAAAAGCCCGAGAGTCGCTCTCGAGCCTTCCGTGTCCTGCGGTTGAAAAATGTACGACGTGCGGCGTTTGCCCGACGACCTGGCTAGCCGACGCGACCGACGCTCTCATCCAGATCCAACCCTTAAAGATCCAGCAGGCTCTCGCAACAGTCTGAATTTTTTACTTTTTACTTTTTACTTTTGACTTAAAATCTACTGTTTCGTCAAAAATCCGGTCGGCGTAGCCGTGTAATCAAAAACGTAATTGTATTTATATATACCGAAAGGCAGGATGTTGACCTGTTTAGCGTAGGTTACCCGGGCGGTCAGCATATTACCCATCTGCTTGACGTCAACGACGGCTTCCGGTGGGATGCCGTTGGCCTGGATAGCTCTCTGAATACGCACTTTTATATTATCGGCGGGGTTCATTTTGCCGGGCAGTGCCAGCCCTTGCAAAACGGCCGTGCCCATGTCGGATTTAAGGCTCTCGGCGCTGTATGCGACGGGCACGTAATTAAAACCCGCGTTTGCAACAAGCACGATAAATAACAGCACGAATAGAAATTTAACGCCCGCGCTTCCCTTTTCGGATTCGTGATTTTTTGCAGAACTGTTCATTTGCTTTACCTCTGAAAACCGGGGCGAGCGGCGGTCACGCCCATTTTCGAAGAAGCTTTTTGAGGGCTGCCTTGATTGGGGCGGGAGAAATGTCCGTTCTAATCACTGGTTTGCCGATGCCTTTTAACAGGACCATTTGGAGCGAACCGGACAGATATTTCTTATCAAACTTAAAGGCCTCAAATACCTCTTGCGGATCGATGTTGCCGAGAGCAGGCAATGTGCCAGCCCGATGCACAACATCGTATAACAAGTTTACACTTTTTTCGTCAAGCAGCGCAAGAGATTTTGACAGTTCGGCGGCAAACAAAATGCCGTACCCGACGGCCTCGCCGTGTTTGAAATATTTATAGTCCGTAACCTTTTCGAGAGCATGGGCGAGCGTATGGCCAAAATTTAATATTTTTCGCGATTTACCGTCAAGACGCGTTGACGACTCGCGTTCGTCTCCGGTAACGATCTGAGCTTTGAATGCGATCTGGGCGGCGATCAGATCACGAAGGGGAATTTGAAATCCTAAATTTGAAATTAAAGCCGAATCCTTTTCGTTTCCGTACAAGGTCAAAAGGTCTCCCGTCTGATCTAACAGCGGTTTTCCGCTTATCGCACCTTGTTTTATAGCCTCGCAAAGTCCGGCGGTCACTTCCCTTTTTGGCAGCGTCGCGAGCGTCGCTGTATCGATCAAAACGCCACTTGGCTGGTGAAACGACCCGATCAGATTCTTGCCAAAAGCCGAGTTAACACCCGTTTTGCCACCGACCGATGAATCGATCATCGAGAGCAGCGTCGTCGGCATCTGTAAAAACGTGATGCCGCGAAGGTAGATCGCCCCAGCAAACCCCGCGAGATCGCCGACAACGCCGCCCCCGAGTGCAACGACGGCGTCGGTACGCGACAGTTTCGCCTCGGAAAAGACTTTTAGGGCAGATTCCGCGGTGCGAAAATTCTTATGCACCTCGCCGTCCTTTATCAAAAACTGCGAAACCGCAAAACCCGCCGCTTGCAGACTCGACGTCACCTGCTCGCCATAGAGTTTGAAGACGGTGGGGTTCGAGACAACTACGATCTTTGCCGCCCCTTTGCCCAGACATTTGCGGGCCCAGGTACCGGAACCACCTAGCAGACCGGGGCCGATCTTGATCTCGTATTCGGATGGTCGTCCGGAAATTCCGATCTTTACTGATCGTGTGCTCATAGGTTTTAGCTGAGTGCGGTTTCGATCACATTTGCCAGACGCCGCGCCTGCGCCTCGATCGAGGCCTGGTCCTTGCCCTCGATCATCACGCGAGCGAGGTTTTCTGTACCGGAATATCGCAGCAAAAGACGGCCGTCGTCACCGAGTTCGCTCTCAATCTGTTTGGCGGCGGCGGCGATCGCGGGCACGTCGTCAAACGGCCGCTTTTCGCCGACCTTGACGTTTATCAGGACCTGCGGATACTGGACAAATCCGGCGGCCGCCTTCGATAGCGGTACTCCCTTTTCCGTGATCGCCCGCAGCACGAGTAACGCCGTCATCATACCATCGCCAACAAGGCTGATCTCCGGAAAAATGATGTGGCCCGATTGCTCGCCGCCGAGCTCGGAGCCGGTTTTGAGCAGTTCATCGAGGACATATTTGTCGCCGACATTGGCCCGTAAAAGTTCGATGTCCTTGGACTTAAGAGCATGTTCCAGACCGATGTTGCTCATCACGGTCGCGACAACGGTAGCATTTGCGAGCTTTCCGTGCGACTGCAGATATTGAGCCATGATCCAGAGCATCGCGTCGCCATCGACGACGTTCCCCTTTTCATCGACAAAAAGGGTCCTGTCGGCATCACCGTCGAAGGCAACGCCAAGATGCGCTTCTTCCTTGAGCACCCGTGTAGGCAGGTCGTTGATATGCGTTGAGCCGCAATTTTCGTTGATATTGCGTCCATTTGGCTCATTATGGATCGCGATCACGTCAGCCCCAAGGGCGGCAAAAAGTTCGGCAGCGAGAGCCGAAGACGCTCCGTTTGCACAGTCCACGACTATCTTCATGCCCTGTGCCGAAAAACCATTTCCCTCATCGCGAAGATGAGCCAGATAAGCCCGCTTAAATTCTAACGCCCGCTCGATATTCAGCTCAAATTCGATGGCCTCGACCGCAAATTCATCCGCAAAAATATCAGCCTCGATCAGACGTTCGGTCGCTTCGTCAATCTTTCTCCCCGAGGGCAAAAATATCTTTATCCCATTGTCTTGAAACGGGTTATGCGATGCACTAACGACAATGCCGGCATCAAAATCAAATG
>JANYIL010000261.1 GCA_025362075.1 Chloracidobacterium sp. | reverse complement strand
GAGCTAAAACGCGATGCTATACCGCAGGTAATTCTCAACAAGCTCTACAAGCTGACGCCGATGCAGTCGTCGTTTGGCATTATCAACATCGCTATCGTCGACGGCCAGCCAAAGGTGCTGACGCTCAAGCAAATGCTCGAGGCGTTTGTCGAATTTCGGCGTGAGGTCGTCCGCCGCCGAACCGAATTTGATCTACGCAAGGCTCAGGCCCGTGCCCACATTTTAGAAGGTTTGAATAAGGCGATTGACGCGCTCGATTACATCATTCCGCTGATTCGAAGCTCGCGTTCGGTGGACGAGGCAAAATCGTGGTTGATCGCCAATTTGGCTACAACCGGCGAGGTTTCGGCGTGGCGCGGCATTTCGGGCGGCAAATCGCAGGGTGAATTTCTAAAAGACCTCGAAAAGGTCATGAAGAGCCTCGAATTCAGCGACATTCAGGCCCAGGCGATCCTCGATCTGCAACTTCGGAGACTGTCGGCCCTCGAACGCCAAAAGATACTCGACGAATATGCCGAGATCATTAAATACATGGCAGAATTGGAGAATATTCTCGACAATGAGAGCGTTCTCCGCCAGGTCATCACCGACGAACTGGTTGAGGTCAAACGCATCTATGGCGACACTCGCCGCACCGTGATCGTCGATGCCGGCGTCGAGCTGAGCATCGAGGACCTGATACCCGACGAGGACGTTGCGATCACGGTGACAAACGCCGGCTACATCAAACGCACTCCGGTCGCCGCCTATACCAAACAGGGACGCGGCGGCAAGGGCCGTCTGGGCGCAAAGGCGAAGAATGAGGATTTTGTCGAGCATCTGTTTATTGCCTCGACGCACGCTTATCTGATGATCTTTACCGACGACGGTCAGGTCTTTAAGATGAAGGTCCACGAGATACCCGAGGGCGACACATCGGCACGCGGTAAGGCGGTCGTCAATCTCGTGCAGCTCTCATCCGAACGTAAGCTGGTTGCCGTCATGCCGGTTCGCGATTTTAGCGAGGAGATCTATCTGACGATGGTCACCAAACGGGGCGTGATCAAAAAATCGTCGCTCGCCGATTACCAAAACATCCGCGTCAGCGGCATCAACGCCATCAACATCGACGCTGGCGATGAGCTGCTCGATATTATCCGCACGGATGGCAAAAAACAGATATTTATCGCGACGCACGATGGCATGGCCGTCCGTTTTCAGGAGACGGATGTCCGCCCGATGGGACGCGTCGCCCGCGGCGTTCGCGGCGTCAACCTTCGCACCGGCGATTTTGTCGTCTCGGTCTGCTGCGTCTCACAGGAGGGAATTGAAAAGATCCTCTCCGTCTCCGAAAAAGGCTTTGGCAAGCAAACGCTCGTCTCAAGCTATCGCCTGACAAAACGCGGCGGTAAAGGCGTCATCAACATGAAAACCACCGCCAAAACCGGCAAGGTTGTTGCCGCGTTCCCGATCGAGGACGACAGCGAGATCATGATCATCACCCAACAGGCCAAACTCATCCGCCTCGGCACCGACCGCATCCGCGAAACCGGCCGCAGCGCCCAGGGCGTAACGCTCATCAAATGTGGCGAAGACGATTGCGTCACAAGCGCCTCACTCCTCCCGGTCGAGGACGACTCAGGCGAAGACGTGGGGGATGAGTAGGCGGCTAAGACGTATTAACCACTAAATAACACTAAAAAGACACGAAAGGGAATTTACTCTTTTTCGTGTCTTTTCGCGTTTCTTATTTGTTACTTCTTATCGCTTGAATCCGCTGAAATTACGGATGCCGTCGGCACGGTTGAGACCAAAGGCCCCGATCCCGCTTAAAGTCAGGTTTTGTACTGAGAAAATAGTTGAAGTATCCGTGGCGGGAATTAAGCAGATCTGGGCCGCGATGATACAAAAATGTACAAACACACCTAAATGATACGCGTCAACTGACGAGGTTTTGCGAAATTATCGAACGGAAAAGGGGTGCTTAACGTCAGAACCGGGAGCGATAGCGACTGGGTTCTTCGAAACGCGATACTTGTAGTCCGGGTGAACTATCCGAACAGAGACGGATTATCACCTGTCCGCATCAGCGATTCGAGACCGAAATGTTCGTAGGCGAGGCGGGTGGCCATGCGGCCGCGTGGCGTACGGTTTAGGAAGCCGATCTGTAGTAAATACGGCTCGATGATCTCTTCGATGGAGTCTTTTTCTTCGTGGATCGCGGCTGAGATTGTGCCCAGTCCGACGGGGCCTCCGTCAAATTTTTCGATGATCGTCTTTAGTAACTTGGCGTCCATATCGTCGAGGCCAAAGCTATCTACTTCCATGCGGTCGAGGGCGTCACAGGCGACGTGTGCGTTAATGTGTCCCTCGTGATCGACCTCGGCAAAGTCGCGCACACGCCGCAACAGGCGATTGACGATACGCGGCGTGCCTCGCCCGCGTTTTGCGATCTCATGCGAGCCTTGCTCGTCGATCTCGACGTTCAGAATGCTGGCCGAACGCTTGCAGATCGTCTGTAGATCGGCGACGTTGTAAAAATCCAGATTAAAAATAATTCCAAAACGCCCTCGCAGCGGAGCCGTGAGCAATCCAGGTCGCGTTGTGGCGGCTATCAAGGTAAATTTAGGCAATTCAAGCTTGATCGACCGCGCCGCCGTGCCCTGGCCGATCATGATGTCGAGATTAAAATCCTCCATCGCGGGATACAAAATTTCCTCGATCGCCGGATTGAGGCGGTGGATCTCGTCGATAAAGAGCACATCGCCCTCTTCGAGATTGGTCAATATAGCGGCCAGGTCTCCGGCCTTTTCGATTACCGGGCCTGCGGTTGATTTGAGCGCGGCCCCCATTTCGTTGGCGACAATGTTCGAAAGCGTGGTCTTGCCAACCCCCGGCGGGCCGGTCAGCAGAATGTGGTCGAGAGCCTCCCTGCGTTTGAGAGCGGCTTTCATAAAGACACGCAGATTTTCCTTGACCTTTGTCTGACCGATGTACTCCGAAAACTGCGTGGGGCGCAGCGAAGCGTCAAGCTGTGCCTCGTCGTCTGGCAACGCCTCGTTTCTTATATTTATAGTTTCAACACTCTGCATTGCCTAGAATAATAATCCCTTATTGTATAAAGCCAAAATATCCATCGAAAATGCCACCGTGCAATGCAGCACGAGGCCGAGCCAGATCGTGCCGTATTTGTAACTGATCCAGCCGAGGAAAATGCCCGCGAAAATGGCGGCAAACGTCTCCGGCATCGGCTTTTGAAAATGAATCATTGTGTACGGTACGGTCATCACCAATATCGAATACGCTCCGAGCGACGGCTTGAGGCTGTGGAGCAAAAAGCCGCGAAAGAAAAATTCGAGGCCGAAAAACTGAAAGAAATAGACCAGTTCCCAGATTAGCAGCGTCGTGCTGAAATATGGATCGCCGTTATAGACCTTTAGGAACGGATATTTGGCAGCAAAACCCGCCGTCAGCGACATTAAATATACGATCGGCAGCATTATCGCGATACAGATGACGAGCAGCTTCGCAAAACCCGTTTCCAGCTTGAATGACAGCCCGATGTCGCTTAGCGGCCGTTTTTGCACGAACTTTACACATAACGCCGGTAAGACAAAATAGAACGTCACCGACACAAAAACCCACCAAATCAGGCCGTAAAGATTGTTGTTGACCGGACGGGCCGCGTCCTCCCCGATGGCCGAAAATCTCGTTTTGCCGAGTATCAATGCGAGGTAATCCGGGTTCTTGAAATAGGTGATGCAGGTCAGACCGACCGCAGCGTAAACGAGGGCGAAGACCGCCCGGCGGTCGAGGGCGGAAAAATCTTTTTTGATATCCCGAACAATATCGAGCATTAAGTTTGTAGCTACTCCTGTCGCCAAAGGCGACAAACAATAAAGCCTAGGGTGCAGCGAAGCGGAACCCTAGGTTTGGTAAGCAAAATAGAACCCGTCGCTGAAAGCGACGAACAAAACACCGCTATATTTTGGAGGCACCGTCAATAATTCCCGGTACGCAAGGCCGAACGATTAAGAATTGTTGCTCCCCTTCAGGGAGCGAAATAATTGAAACACCATACCTAGGGTTCCGCTCCGCTGCACCCTAGGCTTTAATGTCGGTCGCCTTTGGCGACAAAAAACAACTACTTCGCGAGCACTTGCAACGACCGTCTGAGCAGCTTTTGAACCGACATCTCTGTGCCTTCCTGAGCGGCTTGTTTGACGGCCTTTTCGGCGGCGTTTCGCTGGTAGCCAAGATTTACGAGGGCCGAGAGTGCGTCCTCAAAAACCGCATCGGCGGGCAGCGTTGGGCGTTCCGCGTCAAGCGGCAATGATCCGGCGGACGCGAGTTCGCCGACCTTGTCGCGAAGCTCTATAACAAGCCGCTCGGCCGTTTTCCGGCCAACGCCGGGGATCGACGTTAGCCGAGCGAGATCGTCCGTGCGAATCGCCATTATTATCTCGTCCGCGCTCATCCCTGAGAGCATTGTGATGCCCGATTTGGCTCCGATGCCCTGGACCGACAGCAAACGCAGATACAGCTCGCGTTCGCGATTCGTCTTAAAGCCGAAAAGCTGTATCGCGTCTTCGCGGACGTGCGTGTAGATCCGCAACTGAACATCCGAGCCGACCTCGCCCAACTCGTAAAAAGTCGAGAGCGGTATCGACACCTCGTACCCGACACCGCCGACATCGATTATCACGGTATTTGTCTGTTTCTCAAGAAGTTTGCCGGAAAGATAGGCGATCATCGTTCGTTTAGCAACCCTGATCTCTGGAGAAGGTCGTTGGAGTATTCTTTTGCCCGACGACCGATTTCGGCCCGCGAATCTTCGTTCGCCCACGCCTTATCTAGCTGACGCTGCCAGAGGACTAGTTGCAGTTGAAGTTCGATCAACGCAGACGTTGTCTCAATGTCCGCTTCCAGGGCAATCCATTCGATGAAGAATTTTGATTCTTCGAGCAGGTCAAATGCGACGTTTTGTGTTTCCGGCCAAGCGGAGATTGATCCCATGCGTGCCATATTTGCCGCAATCCCGCCGATCCTTATCGGTAGCCCATCTTGCATATAACGTTCGCGGCGTTCCTCGACATTACTCATATGAAACTCCTTCAAGTAGATTTCTGGCGATTTTCTCGATTGCTCGTCTCAGATCGGGATCTTCAAGTTCCATTGAAAACTTGCCAAGACGGGGACGAATATTGATCATCGACTCAAACGTAACTTTTTGTGGAAATGGATACCAATCTGCTCCCCAAACATTTTCCTGCTTACTCCCACCCTCGATCAACGCTCCTTCACAATCTGCATGAAGTTTGCCGCCGCCGGCTAAGATTCCCTGCTCGATGTCTACCGCTAATTTGATATAACTGCCAAGCGACATCATCATCTCCTTCATCTGAGACGAGTCGGCCTTTTTACTAATCACTAATACTGGCATCGCCGTCGATACGTTTCACACGTGAAACGCAATTGTAATTCAAAAAGCGATGCGGGGCAACGTCGCGCTTAGCTTTCTACATCCACCATATTGCGCGATATTTCACAATTTGGTTTAGTTAGTATAGATGAAGTCCGAAAAGATCTCCGAACTCACCACGAACCGCCTCAGTGTCTATCTCCGATGTCTTAATGAGATCGCGGTTGCGGGAGCTAAGACCGTGTCATCAAAGGCTTTGGCGGACCGGTTTCATCTCAATTCGGCACAGATACGTAAGGACCTGGCGTATTTTGGCGAGTTTGGCGTACGCGGCGTTGGGTATTATGTCGAGGCCCTGCGAAATCATTTGACTAAGATCCTCGGGCTCGACCGCGAAAATCGCGTCGGTATAATCGGTGCCGGGCGTCTGGGAACCGCGCTCGCGGATTACTATGGTTTTCGCAAGGCAAATTTCACTGTTGCCGCCCTTTTTGATGCCGATCCGAAAAAGATCGGAAAAAAAGTTGGCGAAACCGAGGTCAAAGACATAAAAAACTTTGCGGCGGTCGTCAAACAGGATAATATAGAGGTTGCGGTGATCGCCGTTCCGGCCGAATTTGCCCAGGCCGCTCTTGAGCGGGTTGAGAAAGCGGGGATCAAGGCAGTGATGAATTTCGCACCGGTTGCTCTGAAAACGTCGAATGGCGTTAAGTTGAAAAGTATAGATCTGACGACGTCGCTTGAGAGTCTGTCGTATTTTTTGGCCCAGCCGCCGAAACAAAGTTCACGTAATGTGAAACCAAAGGTCAAAGATCGGCGTGAATAAGTAGTATAAGTTTTTTGAGAGGTAAACAAATGTGCAGTAACGTGAAGGGGTTGTTTAAGAGAGTGTTGCCGTTTTTCGCGACATTCGTAATTGGGCTTTTTATCGCGAGCTTCTTTGTTGATATCTCGGCTCCGAGATTTGGCAGCGGTCGTTTCGCTCGTCGCGAGTTTCAGCGGATCCAGATTGAAAATGAGCAGCTTCGCAATGAGAATCTGAGGCTCAGGAACCAGCTTGAGGGTTCGAGCTTTAATCCTGGCGAGCTTCGTCACGTTCACATGGACGAGCTGCCGGTTCCGGATGTCAATATGCCGGTCCCGCTGCCGCCTCCGCCCCCGCGATTTAGACGGTAGATATTTATTCAATTTAAGGCCACAGGTTAACGCCCGTCCGATGGATGTGTTAATCTGTGGTTTCTTTGTTTATGGAGGAATCGGCCGCACGAAAACTGATCTGCGAGATCGGCAAACTGCTCTACGAACGCGGCCATGTCGTTGCGTTTGACGGCAACGTGAGCATCCGGCTCGATGACAATACCGTGCTGGCGACGCCGACCATGACGTCAAAGGGCCGCATGACCGAAGAGGGCCTGGCGCTGACCGACATAAACGGCAAGCCGCTGTCCGATAAGCGGGCCTCATCGGAGTTGGCGATGCATCTGCTTATCTACAAGATGCGGCCCGACATCAGGGCGGTCTGTCACGCACATTCGCCCCACGCAACCGCCTTTTCAGCCGCCGGGCTTGCGATCGACAAGCCGATACTCTCCGAAGTGATTTTGACCCTCGGCTGCGTACCATTAACTGATTACGGGACGCCATCAACCGACGAACTGACCGAGGCAATGAAGCCCTTTGTCCCGCATCACAACGCGCTCTTAATGGCCAATCACGGAGCGGTCGCCTACGGCGAGCATCTCTGGCAGGCTTTCGATAGGCTCGAAACTCTCGAACACACCGCGAAGATCGCAATCCTTGCAAAAACGCTCGGCGGAGCTATCGATCTTCCGGCAGATGCTATCGAAAAACTGATTCAGATCAGAGAAAAGGCCGGATTTTTAGGAGAAAATGCCCGCTGCCAGGCCTGCGGCTATCTGCACGAAACAAATACCGCCTGCGAGCTGGACGTGAGCTATCCTGAGCGTGGCGGCTCGAACGGGCAAAAGATCTCGTTTACACGCGAAGAATTAATCGAGCTTTTGAGCCAAGCGGCCAAATTAGGTTAAACTAAGTAACTTTTAGCAATTCGTACAAACGAACCAGGAGCAAAACTAAATGCAAGAAGCATTGGGAATGGTTGAAACAAAAGGCCTCGTGGCCACAATCGAAGCCGCCGACGCAATGGTCAAGGCTGCAAATGTGCAGCTTGTCGGCTACGAAAAGATCGGTGCCGGATTTGTTACCGCGATAGTTCGAGGCGATGTCGCAGCCGTTAAGGCCGCGACCGATGCGGGAGCCGCCGCCGCTCGACGCGTTGGAGAGCTCGTCAGCGTACACGTGATCCCGCGTCCGCACTCGAGCGTAGACGAGACGCTGCCGGTAGTTAAGAAATAGTTCGAAGTTCAAGGTTCAAAGTTCAAAGTTTGCTTCGGCGAACTGGACTTTGAACTTTGAACTTTGAACTTTGAACTTCAAAATGATAATCGCACGCATATTAGGCACGGTCGTGTCCACGCAAAAAGACGAACGTCTGCACGGAAAAAAGCTGCTCATCGTCAAGCCGATCAATTTGGACGGCTCAGACCAGAGCGGCTATGTTGTTTCGGTGGATACGGTCGGAGCGGGTTTTCACGAAAAAGTGATCGTCGTTAGCGGTTCATCTGCAAGGCTCGCGGAGGGCAATAAAGATTGTCCAGTCGATTCGGCAATAATTGGCGTGATTGACGAGATTGATTTTGTTCAGTAAAAAAAACAGAAAGAGGTTGCGAAATGAGAAACAAGCTGCAATTTAAGTTTATTTTCATTGGTTTAGCGATATTGTCGATTAGCGGAATATCGGCGGTCGCCCAGGGTATCGGCGACCGGAATATTCCACGAAGTGGCGGGTCCCATATTATCTCAGGCTCTGTCAACCTCCCTGACGGAAGCCCTGCAAAGGGCGTAAGGGTCTATGTGGGTGGGGCGGATTTTACCAATACCTCAGTCACAACTGATAGGGATGGCAAGTACATGATTGGTGGCCTGCCGGATGGCAATTATGAGATCAGCGTAAAAGAAGAGGGGTTTGAAAAAGCGAGCGAAACTATGACTATCGACCGCTTTGCGCCGGTTGGACAAGGGTATCACGCCTCTTTCCAATTGCGAGCCGCCCGGACGGTTAACACGCTTCTAAATAATGTTCCTTCAGCCGCCGTCGCGAAATTTCAGAAGGGAATGGAGAAGGTCACGAGCGATCCAAAGGCCGCGATCGGATTTTTTGACGAAGCGATCGCTGCCTATCCAAATTTTGCCGCCGCTTATTTTGAAAAAGGTGCGGCACTTCTGAAAACCAGTGACATCGACAGGGCCCTGGAGAGTTTTGTAAAGGCCATTCAATTGAAGCCCGATTATGTCGAGGCAAAATACTCTTATGGCTATGCAGAGTATCTCAAGAAAAACTACGAGGTGGCCGCCGCAGTGTTTGACGATGTGTTAAAGCAGCGAAGCGACATGCCCGAGGCCCACATGTACCTGGGTATCTCACTTTTTTATCTAAAGAATGTTGACGCGGCCGAATCGCATCTAAAGATGGCGACAGCGAAAGAGAGCGGAGAGCGCGTTGCTCTTGCTCACCGGTTCCTCGGCGGGATTTATATGCAGAAGAAACAAAACGGCCCGGCGGCGGCGGAATTACAGAAATACGTCGTTCTGGTTCCCAAGGCGCCTGACGCTGACAAACTTAGAGCCACGATCGCGGATCTTAAGAAGCAAGGTTAGTGTCAAATTATGCAGATCGCGCGTGTTATCGGCACGGTTGTCGCCACGGTCAAGAATGAAACCCTTGCTGGGCGTAAATTTTTGATTGTGCAGACGCTCGACGCGGATCTTAAACCGAAAGGCAGCCCGACTATCGCTCTCGACGCCGTCGGAGCGGGCGAGGGTGAGCTGGTTTTTTGGTGCCGAGGGAAAGAAGCATCGTTTCCGTTCAAACGCGATGACACGCCGACCGACTGCACAATTGTCGGGATCATCGATTCCGACGCCCATGTTTTCCAAGGGTAAAAATGCTTCTCGCAAGAGTTATCGGTAATATCGTTGCAACGCAGAAGAATCAGCGTTACGAGGGCACGCGTGCGATGCTGTGCCGTCAGATAACTCCGACGGGAGACGACATGGACTACACGTGTATAGCCCTCGATTCCGTCAATTCGGGCAAAGGTGACATCGTGGTGATAGCACAGGAAGGCTGGTCTGCCTCAACGGCCGCTACGGGCCGACCGGGAGCGGCGATAGATTCGGCGATCGTTGGTGTAGTGGACTACATTGACCTACTGCCTGACGAAAAGAAATAGCTGCAAAAAGGCGCGAGATCGCAGATTCAGTTTTTTTTGATTTTTGCCTATTTCGGGCCTTTTCGTTCAAGTTTTTTATGGATAACGCAAAGGCAGCGGACCTTGCCGAAAAGATCGCCAAATTGATCGCGGCCGAATCGCGGGGCGGTGACCTACCATCCATCCAGACGAGCCTGGATCAGATTAGCCTTCGTCTGGAAAGGCTTGAAACTGCTTCGGCAACTAAACAACCCCTATTTTTCACTCCACAATCGTCTCATCCATCTCAGGATCGTTTCGCTATTGCAGAGGCTATCGTCGATGGCCTCTTTGCGGCGGAATCAAAGGAAAAGGCTTGCACGTACGAGCCGAGCAAGCCTTGTGATCACTGCTCAATGTGCAGTTCCCGTGGTTTTTGACCGTTATTTGTTCGCTGGTGCAGGCGCGGCCGGAGCCGGAGCTGCCGGAGCGGTTGTCGGCTTTCTCATCGAATTGGCGTCGATCTTGGGGGCCGTCTTTGCTCCCTCATCAGCCTTAAAATAAGGCTCCTCTTTGAATCCCAACAGCCCCGCGGAGATCACTGCCGGAAACGAATTTCTCGTCTTATTGTAGACATTCACGGCGTCGGTATAGTCGTCACGGCTCACTTTGATACGGTTTTCTGTGCCGGACAGTTCGTCCTGCAGTTTCAGAAACGATTCATTCGACCGCAGTACCGGGTAATTCTCCTGCAAACTCAACAAGCGTCCGATCGTGCCGCCAAAAGTACTATTGGCTTCGATGACGGCCTGCTTTTGTTCCGGTGTTTTGTCCGCACCCTCAGGAGCTGCTTTCGAGGCGTCCAGCAGCCTGGAACGGGCGTCGGCGATCTGGCCAAAGACCTCTTGTTCCTGAATGCCGGCCATTTTCGCGGCCTCGACAAGGTTCGGGATCAGATCTGCCCGCCGCTGCATCGAGCTTTCGACCTTAGACCATGCAGCATTTACATTTTGCTGTTTGGCGGTCAGGTCGTTGTAGCTGCAGCCGCTGAGGCCAAAAGCTACGATCAATACGAATGTTAATAGAATTGCTCTTTTCATTATTTTTCTCCTGATAATTAGATCATTTTCCCGCTGCGTCGACCGCGTCGATAACCTTTTCGATCTGCTCCATATATTCTCCAAATAGGCGGTTCGCACTTGTTTCGTCCAAAGTTCCAGTGGAGCTATTCTCACGGATATGAAAGATTTTTTCAAACGGAAGGGCGTCGATACCCAGGTGTTTGACAGTCATGTCTACGATTTCCGGCTTAGTTGCCGGCGGTTTGAGGCCGTTAATTATAAGCACCGCTCGAAACAGCGCCGCAAAGCTCGACAGACTCTCGGCCATCAAATTTTTCAGGCCGTCAACCGACGCCGACGCAGGAATATATTGCCGGCGAAGCTGGATCAGTTTGCTTCGCAGCTCGTACTCTGCCTGAAGACGGAGGAATTTATCCGAAATGTCAAGATCGGCAAGCACATCCGCCCCGAACAATACTTTTCTCGCGATGCTCATTTGGTGAAATTCGATCGGGAACACATCCGCTGCATTTTGCAGTTCGGAAACCGTGAAGTAGACCGGTACGGGGTGCCCCATACGTGTCCATTGGCGAATACAGGGTTGAGCGTTCCGCAGATCTTCCGGGCCAATCTTGTGGAGTGCGACGAGTATGTTGTAGTCGGATTGGTGGGCGACGAAATCACCCGCCGCCGCAGAGCCGTAGAGAATTACGGACGCCAGATTTTTGCGATGCGTCGCCTTGAGATCGTCGATAAATGCTTCGAAATGATGTCTCATAATTTACCAGTCTCCTCCGGAGCCACCGCCGCCAAAGTCGCCACCGCCGCCAAATCCGCCAAAGTCGCCACCGCCTGACGAGCTGCCCCCGTCGCTCGAGGACGACGAACCCCCGCCTGAGAGTGCCGAGCCGATCAATGCACCGATGACGCCCGACGCGATATTTGAGCCGATACCGCTCCCGCCGCCTCCACCGCCAAAACCGCCTCCACCCCAGCGGTCACGGTCGTTTTTGGTTCGACCGCCCTTACCCCGGGTGAATATGATCAGCAGAATTATGAAAATGATGATGCCGCAGCAAAACAGGCTGAAAAAGGCGCCTCCCGAGCCGCTGCTTCCGGTGACGGGCCGCGACGTATTGGAGTTTGTGGTGGTTGCGGTGTTGCCTTTGTTACGGATCGCGGCGATATAGGCATCGACGGTATCTGAAATGCCTTTGGCGTAATTGCCTTTTTTAAATTCCGGCACGAGGTATTGGCGCTGTAGGTTGCCGACGACACCGTCGGGCAGCTCGTCCTCGAGATCTTTGCTGACCTGTGTGAAATATTTGCGGTCGTCGATTGCGACTAGAAGCAATGCTCCCGGATTATCGCCTGCGGTTGAGCCGATCTTCCAGCCGCGAGCGACGGCGAGCGAATAGTCGAAGATCGGGCGGTCTCCGGTCGTTTTTACTACGGCGACGGCGATCTCGACCGAGGGGTTGGTCGTTTCTTTTAAGTTCTTGAGCTTTGTTTCGAGCTGTTGTTTGGTTGCCGAGTCGAACACGCCGGCGTAATCGTTAACAAAACCCGTCGGAGAGGGCAATGGCGACGCGGTCTTGTCGTCCTGCGAAAATGCGGTCAGGGCCAGCAGCAAAAGGGCTGACGCGACGGCAAGAAATTTCAATTTTTCCGGCAAAAATATGTGTTTCATCAAATATGAACTGAATTTGCCAAATCTAACATACGAATCCGCGAGCGGCGATGTTCCAGAAATCGGCGTCACCCCTTCCTAGCCTCGACGATCTTGCCACGAAAAACACGCATCGCCGTCCTGACATTCGGGTGTGCGGCCGCATAGGCGATCAACTCTTCCTCGGTCGGGTTCGTCCCGAGCACCGGGATCTCGACATGCTCGTCTTCCTTAAAATCGGGCCGGATCGAAGCAACGTCTACCGCCGGTGCGGTCGCGGCGGAGGAATGGCCGTTCGAGGCAGCGGGCTGCGACGCAACGGGTGGCTTAATGCCCGTCAATTCCTCGATCCATTTAGCCGCGTCGAGGATTGGCAATAGATCGTCGCCGGTCCACACCAATTTCTGCTCGTAAGCATCGTCGAGCCGCTGGTCTTCGACGTGTTCCAGGTCCTCTGGCGGCAGCGACGGTAAAATGGTCGGAGCGGCTACCGACGCGATCCATTCGGGTGAAAACCGGTTGAATGCGGCTGGAGATTCTATTACGGGAGAGTCGAATTCGGAAGATTCGGAAAATGGAGGTTCGACCAGCGATTCATCAAAATCAATTTGGTGATCCGGCGGTTCCGGCACGAATTCGTCAATGATCTCCGGGGCCGAGGCTGGCTCGGGCTCAACCTTCAGAGTTTTTTTTTCCTCGGCAGCGGCGGGAACAGCGGCAGCAGCACCGGCAGCGGCAGGCGCCTGACTACCTGTTTCAGCGCTACCGCTACTGATTCCTGACTGTAGGGTAGTAAGCTGCTCCAGAATACTCTCGATCGTCGCGACAGACCGCATTTCGATCAGCTTGATCAGGCCGATCTCAAGTACGTAACGCGGATGTGCGGCCTCGCGAAGGCTTGCTTCGGTCTCGCACAGGGAATTGAAGAATCGAAGCAGATCGGCTTTGCTAAAGGCGGACGACATTGCTCGCATTTGATCGCTATTGAAAACGGCTGTTTCGAACAGCTCGCTTGCATCGCCGGCGACCTTGAAAACCAGCAGATCGCGAAATAATGCCAGCACATCGCGGCAAAAATTACGCAGGTCGTGGCCGCGGCCGATCAGGTCGTCGACGACGGCGAGGGCCGCTTTGGCGTCCTTTTCGGTGATCGCGGAGATCGTTTTTGACAATATCTCGACACCCGCAAACCCAAGTGCATTCGTCACGTCCGGGGCCGTTATTTTCTCGCCCGAAAAGCTTATTACCTGGTCAAAATTCGACTGAGCGTCACGCATCGAACCCGTACCCGAGCGGGCAAGCTCACGCAGGGCGTCGTCGTCGATATTGATCTTTTCGGCATCGGCGATCAGCTTTAGCCGGTCAAATATTTTTTGCAGCGGGATCGTCCTAAACTCAAACTCCTGGCACCGCGACAATATCGTGTCCGGCACCTTGTGCAGCTCGGTCGTCGCCATGACGAAAACGACGTTTTGGGGCGGCTCTTCGAGCGTTTTGAGCAGGGCATTGAACGCCGGTTTTGAAAGCTGGTGGACCTCGTCGATGATAAATACGCGATAGCGGTCACGGGTTGGGTTGAAATTGATATTTTCGATGATCGTCTCGCGAACATCGTC
>JANYIL010000257.1 GCA_025362075.1 Chloracidobacterium sp. | reverse complement strand
GTTTCTAAAACACGCTTGATTTGGAGGGCAGATTAGCGCTTTTTGCTCATGTAAGTAGTTCTAAGTATCTTTAAGTCTCTCTAACTATCTCAAACACACTAGGCACGTGTGAGATTGGCGAAGAGCAAACCGACCGCGCGGAACGGACAGGCCGAATGGAAGACAACGGACGCGGACGGCGGGCATGGAGTTGCGGCGGGTGAGCGCGTATCATCAAGCGGCAACCACGCCACATTCCTGCCGCCCACATGGAAGAACCGAAAGCTGTCTTGCCAGCGATTGACCAGGCTCCGCCGCCACCGGCGAGGCGGGTTCGATCCGAGCTTAATCTGGAGAAGTGGTCGATCTGGCTTCCGTCGAACTCCAACCGCGATCCGGGACCGCGAGTTTTAACCCGCGAGATAGACGGCGACAACGGCCAGAAGATCAAAGCCGAGGTAGAGATAACTGCCTCCCGAAAGGGAACCTTAACGACCGAGGATCAGAGAACCTATTACGCCCTGGTCGAGCATCACCAGCGCAATGGCAGCCCGGACAGCGTTGTTTATTTCTCACTTCGGGGACTCTCGAAGTCTTTGGCTAAGAAATGGGGAACCCGAACAATCGAGACAATCACAGACTCCCTGACTCCCCTGCGGGTAAACACGATTGTTTGGAAAAACTCATATCACGACGCGGCGACCGGAAAGACCCAGGAGGAGCTAAACTTTTTCAACATCATCACCGACCTCAAGATCATTACCGCGAAACAGGACGGCCATGTCACCCGTGCCGAGGGCTATTTCAAACTGAACGATGCAATTGTTGCCAACCTTGAGCGGAACCACACAAAGCCGGTATTGCTGGATGTCGTGATCGGATTCAAGAGCGAAGTGGCTCAAATCTTATACACGCAGCTTGACCGGATTCTCTCGAAAGACATAACAACCTACGAACGGCGAACCAAAGAACTGTTTGCCGATCTTGGACTTGAGGGACGGAAATACGCTCAGCCGAGCGGTCGAAAGCAGTTGCTTGAACCGGCGATTGCCGAACTCCAGAACACCCCGCTTACCAACGGGTACTTGATACGGACCGCCGCCCTCGAAAGGACCGTGGACGGTAAGGACTACAAGCTCGTGATCAAGCGTGGCCGCACACGGCTAAAAAACGACCCACCAGAGCCGCGTTTCAGTGAAAGTCAGGCCGAACCACAACCTCAAGAGAATCCGTCCGTAGAGAGCCGTACAGAGCCAAATACGGCGATACAGACCGAGCAGGGGAAGGGGACTGAGCTTCTGGTTTATTTCCACAAGGTTTTCTTTGGCACGGATTCGCTCACGACCCTGCCCGCCCAGAAGCACCGCGATCTTGCCGATTGGATGATCGCCAGCCACGGCGAGGAGCTTTCCCGGTACATCGTTAATTTCACCAGGTCCGAGGCCGAAAAGACCCGTTTTGCCATTGCGACCTTTGGAGCAATTGCGAATTACATTGATCGGGCCGTGACCGCATTTACGTTGGAACAGGCTCAGGTAAAGCACGAGGAAGAAGTGCGACGGGAAACGGCGAAACAAACTGAGATAGATCGAGTGCGTGAAGCCCGCGAACAGCGCGGCTATCAGCTTTTTCATAGCTTGACGGAAAACGACCGTCAAACTCTTTTAGCCAGGAAACGAGCCGAACTTATTACTAGCGACCGCTGGAAGAATGCCGATTTCTCAACCGACATTTTCAAGATCATGTTTGAGAAAGAAGCCGAGCAATTGGTGCGGCAAGATCTTATCGCAAGCGAATAACTTTACGGCGATACCTACCCGTGAAACTATTGCAGCGACCGTTGCTACCGTTTCAACGGCGTAACGTGACGCTTGCCGGTTTACCGCCCGCAAGAAACCTCGCTTAACCGACGCTCCACCGTTGCCAGCTTACCGCAGGCTACCCTACGCTCTCACTTCCAACGGCACCGCCAGTTTTGAAGTGACTACGCTCTGCTGCGATTCGCCCCGCTGACTGCAAGGCTCACGACCGTAGGGTAGCCTGCGCTCTGCTTGGCGTCCTGACCGTCCGCCCGAAGCTCAACCGCTTCGGCAACGGTGGAGCTAACCGACGCAACCACGTACAACGCTTACCATGCTAACCGCTCTACGCGACTCCGATCTCGAGATACTCCGCTACTGTCATGAGTTGCGGTTTTGCACTATTGACCATCTCACAGCACTCACGGGACGGCACCGGCAGGCCTTACATCTTCGACTCCAACAGCTAATTGCCGAGAAATATATTTATCGGATCAAGTTTCCAAATCCGAACCAAAAGCATATTTACACGATCGGCAGCGAGGGTTTTAAGTACCTTGCTTTTCAGGGGATAATCTCGATCAACGACGTGCCGGGCCGATTTCGGGCGAACGAACTTAAACCCCTTTTTCTAAGCCACACACTTTTAGTCACCGACATTCACGCGACACTTTTGCTTGCCAGCCGCAACAGTCCACTCCAACTAACCGATTGGCGAGAGGGGAAGGGGATATATGATTCGGTAACTTTTTACGAGAACGGACGGAAAATCCGTCTGCCGGTTTGCCCCGACGGATTTTTCTCAATCGTAAATACGACGCGACCGGCTTCCGGCAGTCCGCTCACCTTCGCCCTTGAAGCGGACCGCAGCACGACTACACGCCGAACCTTTGACGACAAGATAAAAGCATATTGCCAATATCTTGAACAGAACCGGCAAATAAAGATGTTCAATGTGAAATGGTTTCGTGTACTAACGGTCACGCTTACCCAGGCAAGGGCTGAAAGCCTTGCCGAACTTGCCGATCAAACCGTTCCCGATCGTCTAAAGAAATTCTTTCTTTTCACATCGCGGGAACACTTTTCGCTGAACGAACCCGATCCAATTTATACAGCTATCTACCGCACTTTGAAGAGCGATAAACCCGTTTCGATCATGCCTTTTTAGCTGATTGCGCCGGTTCGGTGTTCGCGGTTTACTCAGTCGGCAGTAAGCCCTATTTTTATTAGCTTATTGCCGCCGCCCGACCGCCGCGACGTGAAACCCACGCCACGAGACAGGAATTGGCAAAACTCTTAAATCTCGCTTCGCTGGTTCGGTATTTACGAAGGGCCGTAGAGAGGGCCGACGCAAAAGCACCCCTGGGACTCTCTACGTTCCTGGGTGTGCTGGGCGGATGTCATGACGACTGTTGACGAATCCATACATTTACCTACTCTTAAGCCGTAATTTCCCAACCAAATACGAGCAAAGGAGCAGAAAACATGAAGCTACTAACGGCTGAAATACGAGCCGAGTTACCCAAACGCTATGCACAGGAAGGCAACAAGAATCCAATTGTTTATGCCAAGTTTTTCTTTCCGGCTGGAAACTGGACGTGGTTCGTTACCGAAGGCGACGAAGAAGGCGACGACTTTCTATTTTTTGGTTACGTGATCGGACACGAGGAAGAATGGGGCTATTTTTCTCTGAATGAGTTGCAGGGCATCAATATTCAGGGTTTAACCGTTGAACGTGATCTTTATTTTTCGCGAGGGTCATTCAAGGACGTTCTAGCTGGATTCCGAAAGGAACGCGGTGAGTAGGCGTAAGCCTGCTCTTTTTTATTTTCAGATTTCGCTGTGAACTGCTCGTGGAGACGTACTGAGCGAGTTAGTTCAATTAGGCGCGCGAATCTCAGCGTGTCTGCCGTGTCGAGATCGGGACTGTCAAAAAACCCCTAACAAAAGAGGATGGCCAAACCCGCCATTAGTCGGCATTTCCCAACGGGTAATATCGGTGTCAATAAACTAATGTTTTTTGACAGCCTTTTGGTTGCCCAGGAAGTGAAAGTGTTGCTTCCGGAGCGCTACGGAGCCTTTTGGGGGTTTTCGACCGGCTTTGTTATCTCAACGAAAATCTTTTGAGTGACCGACCGGGCAAATTTTCGTCGAGCACATACTTTGGAGTCCATGATCAGGCGTATAACCGTTTTGTTATTTTAGGTCTTTGAAACTGAAAATTATCTTATAATCAGTCCTAATTCTACGAATAGCGATAAGTTCTCACAGTCGATGTCTACATTGACACGTCAATTAAGATATAATTTGGATTTAACGCCGGAAGTTCTTGCGAAATTCTAAAAGTTGGGAGAGCGATTTGGAAAGTTCAGCAGTGCCTAAAACGCTATTCGCATTTGGGCTCAATTACAAGACCTCACCCGTTGAAATTAGGGAAAAACTGTTTCTTAACGAGACAGAGATTCCATTGTTTTTGCGCCAGATAAAGGGGTCTTTGTCCGAGTGTGTCGTCCTGTCAACCTGCAACAGAACCGAAATTTACGGTGTAAGCGATTCGCCGGAAATCGATCTGGACATTTATAAAAATCTGCTTATTGACGTAAAAGATGCCAGAGGGTTGGTGCAGGACGAACACTTTTTTGCCCTTATTTCATGTGCGGCGTGCCAACAACTTTTCAATGTCGCGACAAGTATCGACAGCAAGATAATAGGTGATTCGCAGATCCTTAGGCAGCTTCGCGGAGCTTATGTTATTGCCCGGGAAAACGGGTATATGGGCAAGATCCTCAATCAGCTGATGCAGCGCGCCTTCAAACTTGGTAAGACAACTTACACCGAGACGTCAATACATTCAGGAGCCGCTTCTGTCAGTCACGCGGCCGTGGAACTTGCGGCTGAGACTCTTGGTTCGCTTCAGGGACGCTCTGTCCTCGTGATAGGAGCAGGCGAGACAGCAAGGCTGACAACGGAGGCCCTCGTAAGTAAACGCGTCGGGAAGATACTGGTGAGCAATCGGACACGTGAGCATGCCGAAGAGCAGTTGTCCGCCCTCCACCGAGACCTCTCGTTCGAAAGTGAGATACTTGATTTCGATAATTTTAAGGACCGCCTGGAAGAAGTCGACATCATTATCAGTTCGACAGGTTCTGAACAACCTATCCTTTATAAAAAAGACTTTGTGAGCCGAGATCGAAAGCTCTTAGTCATCGATATTGCAGTTCCACGCGATATCGACGATTCGGTTCGGGAGAATGCAAACGTCGTTGTTAAAAACATCGATGATCTTCACTCGATCATTGACGGAAACCAGGAGAAGCGAATGATGGACCTGCCAAAGGTCAAGGATATGATCGTTAAGGAAATGGTTGATTTCCTGACCTGGTATTACCTGCTTCCGATCATGCCTGCTTACGAAAAGACAGGTGCCAAGCCATCGCCCGAGCAGACCAAAGAGATTTTGAGAATTAAAGAATTCCTTGACCAAAATGTTTCCGAGATCCATAAGTTTGCGGCGAGGGCGGGTAATGATTTTAGGGATGACCTCGACAGCCATTTTTCCTTGATCCGGAAGCTCCAGGCCATGAAATCCGCGGCATTTGGTACAGCAGCCGTATGACGCGTAAATATATAATCGGTTCACGCGGCAGCGAATTGGCGCTTTGGCAGGCAAATTTTGTAAAGACACTCTTACAAGACCTATTCCCCGACAGAATATTCGAGATCAAGATCA
Source organism: Chloracidobacterium sp. (assembly GCA_025362075.1). Classification (GTDB taxonomy): domain Bacteria; phylum Acidobacteriota; class Blastocatellia; order Pyrinomonadales; family Pyrinomonadaceae; genus OLB17. The sequence continues at coordinate 9,454 of JANYIL010000257.1, read as the reverse complement.
TTAAAACAACGGGCGACCAGCTTTTGGATGTTGCTTTGTCAAAGATCGGAGATAAGGGTTTGTTTACGAAACAAATTGAAACCGAGCTTCTTAACGGCGAGATAGATTTTGCCGTACATAGCCTGAAGGACCTCCAGACGATTCAGCCGGATGGACTCGTCATCGGTGCTGTTTGCGAACGCGAAACTCCGAATGACGCCTTTATTTCTAACTCATATACATTGATCGACCGCCTGCCCCAAGGTGCCCGCGTTGCGACCGGAAGCCTCAGGCGCAGGAGTCAGCTACTCAATTTCCGTCCGGACCTAAAAATCGTGGAGATCCGAGGCAATGTTCCAACGCGTCTGAAAAAGTTCGAAGAATCCGATCTCGACGGGATGATCCTGGCGTACGCAGGCCTTCACAGATTGGGATTGGAAGAAAAAATAAGCCAACTTATTCCGTTCGACTTGATGCTCCCTGCGGTCGGCCAAGGAGCAGTAGCCGTCGAGGTGCGAGACAGTGATGAGAAGGTTTTGGAGATGACCGCCAGACTTGACGACGAGCCGACACGTATATGTATCACCGCCGAACGCGCATTTTTGCGGCGTCTCGAAGGCGGATGCCAGGTGCCGATCGGTGCTTTGGCGATATTGGAAAATGGACGGATTCGGCTCGACGGAATTGTCGGCAGCCTCGACGGCAGTGTTGTTTTCCGCGAACACGTCGAGGGCAACGCCAGCGACGCAGAAATCTTAGGGACACATCTGGCTGGGATATTGATCGACAAAGGCGCGGATAACTTACTCTCGGAATCGCGGGCCGAGACAAACATGTCGCCGGCGATAATGCCATGAAGCGTCGGGTAGTTTTGGTAATAAGAAAGGACGACCGTTTCAGCTCCCTACTCAGAAATGAGGGTTGCGAGGTGCTGAATCTGGAATTGATACGGACCGTCCCGTCGGCTGACTTGACTGAGCTCGACAAAATATTAGCCCGCATCGAAGTTTACGACGGATTGTTTTTTACAAGTCCGGCGGCGGCGGAAATCTTCGTCAGTCGATCGAAACTGGCCGGATACGTTTACCGTGGAAAAGTTTATGTTTTGGGCGAGCGGGCAAGGACGGTTTTGAGAGATGCTGGATTTGATGTCATGCATGATGCTGAAGCAAACACTGCTTGGGAATTGATCGCCTCATTTGCCGAAGCGGAATTTGACGGAAAGCGACTGCTCTTTGTACGCGGCGACAAAAGCCAACGAACGATCCCAAACCGCCTCGGACGTATCGCAAATGTCGATGAGATTGTGGTTTACGAAACGGCGGAAATCCGACCGGGTGATGGTATCGTGGAGATAGTCAAAAATCGGTTTAGAAAACACAAGATCGATTGGGTTTGCTTTTTTAGCCCATCTGGGGTCGAAAGCTTTCGACGATTGTTTGATGCGGAGGATTTCAGGAGCGTTAAGGTCGCAGCCATCGGAGAAACGACGGGTGCCAGAGCAAAGGACCTACTGATGCGTGTTGATCTTATCTCTCAACGAGCGAACGCTGAGGATTTCGCGGCTAGTTTAATAGGACATATAAAAAACATTGGGTAATGACTCCATATTTATCAAGGCTTGCAAGCGGCACGCGACCGAGCGGACGCCGATCTGGATAATGCGCCAGGCCGGGCGTTATTTGCCCCAATATCGCGCGATCCGCGAAAAGACCGATTTCCTTACCCTTTGCAAAACACCCGAGCTTGCGAGCGAGGTGACGGTCCAGCCCGTCGATATCATCGGCGTGGATGCCGCGATACTGTTTTCGGACATTCTCGTGATCCCCGATGCGATGGGTATGCATCTGGAGATCGTCGAATCGAAGGGGCCGACATTTGACGATCCGATCCGTGACCGTGACGACCTGAAACGGCTGAACACGGATGGCGTCACCGGCCGCCTGCAATACGTCATGGACGCCATAAAACTGACAAAAGAAAAGCTTGCCGGCCGTGTTCCGCTAATCGGTTTTTCCGGTGCGCCGTGGACCCTTGCGACCTACATGATCGAGGGCAAAGGCTCCAAAAACTTCGATACAGCAAAACGGTTTATTTACAGCGACCCAAATGCCGCTCACGAGCTGCTCCAGCTTTTGGCCGATGCGGTCGTTGATTATCTGAATGCGAAGATCCGGGCTGGCTGCGACGCCGTTCAGATCTTTGACACATGGGCAGGGATACTTTCGCCGCATGATCTGGAGGAGTTCTCGCTACGGTATATTAAATATATATGCGGGAGGCTTGAAACCAACGGGGCACCAGTGATCGTTTTTGCCAAAGGCGTAAATGCACTGAAAAGACTCGCCGAGATCACATGCGACGTGATCGGGTTGGATTGGACCATGGACCTGGCGGCGGCTAGGGCCGAGATCGGCGAAAGGAAAGCCCTACAGGGCAACCTTGACCCGTGTGTTCTGTTCGCTCCGAAGGAGAAGATCAGACAGGAGACCGAGCGGGTTCTTGCTCGTTATGGCAGCGGTTGCGGGCATATTTTCAATCTTGGCCACGGCATTTTACCAAATACTTCGGTTGAAAATACACAGTATTTGGTAAGCTGTGTTAAAGAACTCAGCGTCAAATATCATCAATAGGGCAGTATCACGATGGGCAGTACAAAAACGATCGATTTCGACGTTCTAAAAAAATTTAATCAACAGGGTCCAAGATATACATCGTACCCGACGGCACCGATGTTTTCGACGGGATTCACTGCGGCTGATCATAAGCGCGAGATCGTCGAAACAAACGCCCGCCCGGACGGCCAACCGCTTTCACTTTATTTCCATTTTCCTTTCTGCGAAAAGCTCTGTTATTTCTGCGGCTGCAACATGCTTGTGACCCGTGACCGCAGCCTGATCCGCCGATATAATGATTATTTAAAAAAAGAGATCGATCTGCTGAGACCGATGATCTCGAACGACCGTAAAATTTTGCAGATGCATTGGGGCGGAGGAACACCGTCATACCTTTATCCGGACGAGATACGTGATATAGGAAATCACATACGCGAGCGGTTCGATTTCCAGGATAATATCGAAGCGAGTGTCGAAATAGATCCCCGTGGCTTGACCCGCGACCACATGGAAGCGCTTCGCGATATCGGATTTAACAGGACGAGCTTCGGGGTGCAGGATTTCAATCTGCTAGTGCAGGAGGCGATAAACCGTGTGCAGTCCGAGGAGATAACGCGGCAAACCGTTGAATGGGCGCGGGAACTACGCTTCGAGAGCGTCAATCTCGACCTGATCTATGGACTGCCATTTCAGACGGTGGATTCCTTTGCCGATACTGTCGAACGCGTGATCGATATTTCGCCGAACCGCATCGCGGTATTCAATTACGCGCATGTTCCGTGGCTAAAGAAGCATCAGAATCTGATCCCGTCAGAGGCGCTGCCTTCGACGGATGAGAGGCTTGCAATCTTGGAAATGACGATCGAAAGGCTGATTGCCAGCGGTTATGTTTATATCGGTATGGATCATTTTGCGAAGCCGACGGATGAACTGGCCAAGGCCCAAAAAAACAACACGCTTTACCGCAATTTCCAGGGTTATTCGACAAATGCCGGTTGCGACGTTTACGCTTTCGGCGTCTCAGCCATTAGCCAGTTCGAAAACATCTATGCCCAGAATCTTAAAGACTTAAATGACTATTACAATCGCATCGATAGCGGCGAGGTAGCAACAAATGTCGGCTATCGAATGACGACGGATGACCACATTCGTAAAGAAACAATAATGCAGGTGATGTGCAATCTGGAGATCGATAAGCGCCGCGTGGAAGATCGGTTTGGGATCGTTTTTGACGAATATTTTAGCGCCGATATTAGAAAGCTCGAAGTATTTGAACGTGAAGGATTGGTGAAAAACGACGCTGAAAAGATCACGGTCTTTGGCTCTGGAATCCTTATCATCAGAAACATCGCGATGTGTTTTGATGCTTATCTTGAGACGATGATGAAGGAAAAACCTGTATTCTCGAAAACGGTGTAACGCGGCAGAATATGAGCGAGAAGATCGGAGTTGTATTGTTAAATCTAGGCGGGCCCGACTCGCTCGATGCGGTCGAGCCGTTTCTGTTTAACCTGTTTTCGGACCCTGACATTATCGATTTTCCTGGCAGTTTTCTGTTTCGTAAACGCCTCGCAAAGCTTATCTCCAACCGCCGCGCGCCGATGGTTAAAGGCCAATATGAAAAGATCGGCGGAAAATCACCCCTGAAAGAATATACCCTGAAACAGGCCGCCCTGCTTGAAGAACGGTTGAACCAGAAATTTCCCGCAAAGGTTTACGCTGCGATGCGTTACTGGAAACCATCGACAGAAGAAACACTCCATGAGATCGAAAAAGAGGGAATTAAGAAGGTCATTTTGCTCCCGCTCTATCCTCAATATTCAAAGGCGACAACCGAATCAAGCGTCAAGGAATGGGAGAAGCAATTAAACCTACGTGGCAGTTCGTCGGCGATTGAAACAACGCTGATCGAGTCTTACTACGACTTTCCACCATACATTGATGCGTTTGTCGAGCGAGTGGATGAGGCTCTTGAGCGATTTCGCGCCGAACTGCGTCAGGACACGCACATAGTTTTCAGCGCGCACGGTACGCCGATGAAATTGGTCCGCCAGGGCGATCCGTACTCAGGACATATCAAGCAAACTGTCGCGGCGATCATGCGTCAGGGATCGTACACTCAAAAGAGCAGCCTTTGCTACCAATCGAAGGTCGGCCCGATGAAATGGCTTACGCCATCCACCCCGGACACGATCAAGGATCTTGCGTCACAAGGGGTGAAATATATGGTCGTAGTGCCGGTTGCCTTCGCGTCCGACCATCTCGAAACCCTTTTTGAATTAGGGATCGAGTATCGTCAAGTAGCAAAAGAGGCTGGTGTCGAGCAATATGAGGTCACAACGGGCCTCAACGATTCGCCGCTTTTTATCGATGCTCTGGCGAGACTTGTTTTTGAAAAAGTGGGTATTACGGGAGCGGCCGAAGCAGCGACCGGGACAAACTAATGAGTAAGCGTGTAGGCGTCATCGGCGGCGGAATCTCCGGGTTGACTACCGCGTATCTATTGAAAAGAAAGGGCTTCGATGTCACCGTTTTCGAGGGCTCAGACAAGGTTGGCGGGAATGTGGAGACGGTGACCCGCGATGGCTACACTATCGAGCAGGGTCCGAATAGCCTCTTGAGATCGCCGAGACTTGTTGAACTGGTTAAACTCATGAAGCTTGAAGATCAGGTCCTCGCTGCGGACAAATCCGCGAAGAAACGCTATATCCTCTCCGGCGGAAAGCTAGAGGCGATGGGACCGAAATCTTTTATCAACGGGTATTTTTCGCTTAAAACAATCTTCGGCCTTATACGCGAGCCTTTTGTGCGTTCGAGATCACCGGAAAAAGAATCGGTCGCCGAATTTGTTTCGCGCCGACTCGGCCCGGAGTTTCTGGACAAGGCGATCGACCCGTTTGTGTCGGGCGTTTATGCGGGTGATCCGAAAACTTTGAGCTTGCGTTCCGCGTTTCCAAGGCTTTTCGAGATGGAGCGCGACTACGGCAGTTTGATAATGGCCGCGATCCGTCGCAAGAAAGAAAAGGCGGACTCAAATTTTCCACGAACGTTTTCGTTTCGCGGCGGTTTGAAAACTTTGATCAAGGCGCTGGCCGATGAGATCGGAGACGGGGTCAAACTATTGAGTCCGGTAGACCGGATCGAAGAGACAGACGGCAGATTTCGCATTAATGGCCAAGAATTTGACGCTGTCGTCATTTCGACGCCTTCGTATGTAGCCGCCGATCTGATCAGCAGCCGCGATGAGACTCTCGCCAGACTATTGAGAGAGGTTAATTATCCACAATTGGCGGTCGTTATTTTAGGTTTCAAATCCGAGGATGTCGCGGCAAAGCTCGACGGTTTTGGATTTCTGATCGCCAGTAAAGAGAACCGGCCGATCCTCGGTACTCTCTTTCATTCGGCGGTTTTTCCGGAACGCTCGCCCGATGGCCATCAGCTCCTGGTGACCTTTGTCGGCGGTGTCCGTTCGGGTGATTTGCTCGACGCCACGTCGGATGATGAATTAAAAGCCGTCGTGCTCAGTGAGCTCGGCGAAATCTTGGGTGTACGGGGCCAACCGGATTTTGTCCAAATAAAACGCTGGAAAAAAGCGATTCCGCAGTACCGCGTCGGTTACGAAGAGATCACCGCCGCGTGCGAGCTTTTTGAAAAAAATAATCCCGGCATATATTTTTGTAGTAACTTTTATCGTGGAATTTCGATGAGTGATTGTGTTAAAAATGCTTTTGAAACGGCTGCCAGTATCGAAGAATATTTGAATTAAGAAATGAGCAATTTCGACTTACCCGATTTTCCTGTTTCGCGACTTCGCCGTTTGCGAAAAAACGTGGCTTTGCGTGATATGTTTCGCGAAACCTCGCTCCGCAAAGCCGACCTAATTTATCCGCTTTTTGTCGTCGAGGGGGAAAACGTAAAGAAAGAAATCTCGTCGATGCCGGAGCAGTTTCAGCTCTCGATCGACAATGTGGTCCGCGAATGCGGCGAGCTTGAAACGCTAGGTATCATAAGCGTTCTGCTCTTTGGCATTCCGCTCAAAAAGGACGAAGTCGGCTCCGGTGCTTACGCTGACGACGGCGTCATTCAGCGAGCGGTCCGCGAGATCAAAAAGAATTTTCCTGAGATGCTCGTCATCACCGATGTCTGCCTTTGCGAATACACCTCGCATGGCCACTGTGGAGTGGTCGAGGATGGATATGTGCAAAACGATGCAACCCTCGAGTTGCTCGCGAAAGAGTCGGTTTCGCACGCGCAGAGCGGCGCGGACATCATCGCTCCGAGCGATATGATGGACGGCCGTGTTGCGGCGATCAGAAAAGCTCTTGACCGCTCGGGTTTTGCGGAAACCCCGATCATGGCATACTCGGCAAAGTTTTCGTCGGCTTTTTATGGCCCGTTTCGCGAAGCTGCCGAATCCGCACCGCAATTTGGCGACCGCAAGACGTACCAGATGGATTTTGGCAACAGCGACGAAGCGATGCGCGAGATCGCCCTCGACATTCAGGAGGGAGCCGACATCGTTATGGTTAAGCCTGCTCTTTCATACCTCGACCTGATCCGTCGGGCAAAGGACACGTTTAACGTTCCCGTTGCAGCTTACAACGTTAGCGGCGAATATTCGATGGTCAAAGCCGCTGCTGCAAACGGCTGGCTCGACAGCGAGAAAGTGATGATGGAGATTCTCACGTCGATAAAACGGGCCGGGGCCGACGTAATAATCACATATTTTACAAAGGAAGCCGCCAGGTATTTAAAGACTAACAAGTAATGGACACAACAATTAGCAGCAAGTTATTTGCCGAAGCTCAGCAACATATGCCCGGCGGTGTAAATTCGCCGGTACGTGCCTTTAAATCGGTTGGCCGCGATCCGCTTTACATTAGCCGTGCGAAAGGGTCGAAGATTTACGACGTTGACGGCAACCAGTTTATTGATTACATAGGTTCGTGGGGCCCGATGATCCTCGGGCACGCTTATCAGAGCGTGATAGATGCCGTTAAGACCGCTGCGGAAGACGGAACAAGCTTTGGAGCAAGCTGCGAAAAAGAGATCGAACTTGCAAAATTGGTCAAGAAATTTGTTCCCTCGATCCAGATCATTCGGATGGTCAATTCCGGAACAGAAGCGACAATGAGTGCCTTACGCCTCGCCCGCGGATTTACTGGCCGCGAAAAGATCATAAAGTTCGAGGGGTGCTATCACGGCCACGGTGATTCGTTTTTGAGCAAAGCCGGTTCGGGCGTCGCGACCTTGAGTTTGCCGGACAGCCCGGGTGTGACCAGATCGACCGCGGGCGACACGCTGAATGCGAAATACAATTATATCAAGTCGGTTTACGATTTGATCGAGCAGAATAAAGGCGGGATCGCGGCCGTTTTTATCGAGCCGGTGGCCGGTAATATGGGCTGCGTTGCGGCAAACACTGAGTTCCTGCAATCGCTGCGTGATGTTTGTACTTCCGAAGGCATACTGCTTATCTTCGATGAAGTCATGTCTGGTTTTCGCGTTGCCCGTGGCGGGGCACAGGAACTGTACGGCGTTACTCCCGATCTGACTACATTCGGCAAGATAATTGGCGGCGGGCTTCCCGTCGGCGCTTATGGCGGACGCCGCGAGATCATGAACCTCATCGCACCCGCTGGCCCCGTGTATCAGGCTGGAACATTATCGGGCAATCCGTTGGCCATGACCGCGGGCATTGAAACACTGCGGATAATTGACGATGACCCGGAATTTTATACGCGTTTGTCGAATTCATGCGAATACCTTTACGAAGGCTTTCGCAATAACCTTTCTGAACTCAAGCTTGCTTACACGCTCAACACTTGCGGATCGATGTTTACTCTATTTTTTACGAGCGACGTGGTGACGGATTTCGATTCTGCCAAAACATCCGACACGGCGAAGTTCAAATCTTATTTCGGGCGTATGCTCGATAACGGTGTCTATTTGCCTCCATCTCAGTTCGAAGCTTGTTTCACTTCAAGCGCCCATCAAAAAGAAGATCTGGATAGAACACTAACGGCAAATTACCTGGCATTGCTAGAGAGGCGTTAGTTTAAGGGGAAATGACGGGTCGTCCCTGTCAGAAAACTGTAGTTTTTTGACACTCAGGCTAGATGGGGGCTAAAGCCTTTATTTCTGCGTGTCAAAAAGTCAAATCGAGAGTTTTCTGACAGGCTTCTAAAGTGACTATTTATTACTGATCGTTCAGAAATTCCTCTGATCGTTATCAAAAAATTTCGCGTTTTTCCTCATAAACCAACTTCCATTGTCCATTGAATTTTGCGAATCGATGGGTAAATTCGGCTTTGATATTGCTAATAAAGACCAGTTCTTTCGCCGTGTAAGAGCAGACACTTTTCAGCAAGGCTTTATCACCTTCCGGTATCAGCTGATAGTTTCCGCAAGTCTTTGAGAAAGTTGAATTAGCCTTTATCTTGGAAATAGCTTTTGTCCGATCCATAGATTTGTGCATTCCAGCATCAAAGAAACCATAGTTGTCGGCCAGATATTTCTCGAAGACCGACTTGTCACCGTTGATCTGCGCTCGGATCAATTCGTTTTCTATCGAAATCAGGTCTTCTAATATATTCCCCCTTGATGCCGAACTAGGTTGGTCAGAAACGTCTGCTACCGCTGAATCGCTTACCGCCTTCCCCCTTAATATCCCTCATCATCCATTTCTGCGGCTGAGTTGGTGTGCGATAGAGCGTAAGCTCAAACTTTCCAGTGGGTCGGCGCTGAGTCGAAACATCCGCACGCTCGTTGATATTACCATCGACTACTATTGTCCACGGATCAACGACTCTTATTCCCTTATAGTCGATGTTCGTAAAACATACGGGCCTTCCGAACAA
>JANYIL010000243.1 GCA_025362075.1 Chloracidobacterium sp. | reverse complement strand
ACTATGAACTCGAAACTAACTTGGTGCCTGATTGGGCGGAAAAGAGTTTTCAGGGTCGTCAATCAGGAGATTTCGGTAGATCTCGGGCAATACGCGGACTTTTTTATCGCGACCGGTGACGAGATGGTGTGTTTCCCCCTCGGCAATGAGGGTGTTGTCCGAAGCCCGGTAGACCTCGTAGAAAAAGCGAAGGCTGCGGCTGCGGATCTCACCGATCTTGGTCCTAACGGTCAGCACGTCTTCGTAATGAGCGGGTGATTTATAGCGGCAATACGATTCGGCGACGACCATCAGGGCGTCTTCCTCTTCCTCCATCTGCTTGTAGGAAAACCCTTTAGCCCTGCAAAGCTCACTTCGGCCAGCCTCGAACCAGATCAGGTAGTTGGCATGATGCACGATACCCATCTGATCGGTTTCAGCATAGCGGACGCGAATCTCAGTTTCGTTCCAATCATCCATAAGAATGGAAAGTGGAAAATTGAGAATGAAGAAACCGAAACATAGATATTTCCGGTATTTTCAATTCTCAATTTTCAATTAAAACTGGCTGGGAGACAGGGATTCGAACCCCGATAGGCAGATCCAGAGACTGCAGTCCTACCATTAGACGATCTCCCAGCGTATTAATAATTTACGGGGCGGCGTACCGGATTGTCAAATCCGATACTTGCAGTAAACCTTTCAAAAACCGACAATTAAGAATTACCTTTTTAGTACGGCCATTACGAATATTTTACTTTTCCCTTTTTACTTTTTACTTTCTGAACGATGCCGCTCGATAAGGAAATACTTAATAATCGCCAGGCCTACCACGAATTCTTTATCCTCGATAAATTCGAGGCAGGGGCGGCACTGCTCGGCACCGAGGTTAAAAGCATCATGGTAGGCCGCATCCAGCTAAAGGAATCGTACGTTACGATCAAGGATGGCGAGGTTTGGCTGATGGGGGCCCACATTTCGCATTATGTTCATGGGAATATCAACAATCATGATGTTTTGCGGCCGCGCAAGCTCCTCCTCCACCGCAATGAGATCGAAAAACTTGAAAAAGAGACAACGCAAAAAGGCATGACCCTGGTCGTTACAAGCATTTATTGGAAAAATGGGCGGATAAAATTTGAGGTCGGCGTCGCCAAAGGAAAGAAGCTATACGACAAACGCGAGACAGAGACGCGCAAGACTGTCGAAAAAGAGATGAGGCAAGAGTTGAAACAAAACCTTAGATAAGTTATAGATATTAAAGCGTTTTTTTCAGAATTAAACACATAAACATTGAGGTATTGATGAAATTCCACGGAATAACCGGAAATTTTGCCGAAGCCAACGTCGAAGCGTTGGTCGTGGCGGTTTTCAAAGGCGAAAAAGCTGCGGGCAACGAGCTCAAAGATTTGGACAAATTGACCGGCGGCCTTGTGGCCGAGGTCATGAAGGCTGAGGAATTCAAAGGCGATGCGGGCCAGACCGCCCTTTTGCGATTCGCTTCGAAGGGGGCGGTCACAGCGGGCCGCTTGCTGCTCGTCGGCGTCGGCGACAAAGCCGATTATAAACCACACTCGGTTGCGGCTCTCGCGGGAACGGCGACAAGGTATCTGCGCAAACGCAGTCTGAAGAGCTTTGCTCTGCTGCCCCGGAGCGAGGCGAATGCGTCCGAAACGGCCCAAAACGCCGTGCAAGGCTTTATCACGAGCCAATTCGAGCTCGATAAATACAAGACCAAAGACAAAAATTCAAAAACGGTCGATACCCTCGTCGTGTTTGTGGATGGGGCAAAGCCCGCCGAGCTTAAGAGCGGCATAGTACGCGGTCAGGCGATCGGCGAATCGATCAATTTCACACGCGATCTTGCCAACGAACCGGCAAACATTCTACCGCCCGCCGAAATGGCAAAACGTGCTCAGGCGATGGCAAAATCGGTCGGCCTCAAATGCCAGATCCTCGATGAAGCGACCATGACCAGGATGGGCATGGGCTCGCTGATGAGCGTCTCGCTCGGTTCGGCCCAACCAGCCAAAATGATCGTGCTCAGATACGACCCGGTTAAATCCACCGCTAAAAAAGGCGAACTGCTGGCTCTCGTCGGCAAAGGCATTACTTTTGACACCGGCGGCATTTCGCTCAAGCCGGGCGAAAACATGGACGCGATGAAATACGACATGTCCGGCGGTGCGACGGTTATCGGTACGATGCGTGCCATTGCCCTGCTCAAGCCGACGGTGCCTGTCATCGGCGTCGTTGCGGCGGTCGAGAACATGCCTGACGGTGCTGCATCGCGGCCGAGCGACGTTGTGACCGCGATGAACGGCAAAACCATCGAGATACTCAACACCGACGCCGAAGGCCGTCTCGTGCTCGCGGATGCGGTCGCATACGCCGAAAAACAGGGAGCCACCCGCATCGTCGATATGGCAACGCTCACCGGTGCCGTCATTGTTGCTCTTGGCGACCTCAATACAGGCATCATGGGCAACGATCAGCCGTTGGTCGATGAGATCATCAGCCTCGGCAAGGAATCCGGCGAAGGATTCTGGCAGCTGCCGCTCAGCGCGGAATACAGCAAGCAGATCCGCTCGGACATCGCCGATATCAAGAATATCGGCCCGCGCGGCAAAGCCGGTACGATAATGGGGGCCGTCTTTATCCAGGAATTTGTTGATAAGGCCAAATGGGCACATCTCGACATTGCCGGTACGGCCTGGGCCGACGGAGTTAAGCCTCACCAGGCCAAAGGCCCGACAGGCGTCGCGATCCGTACGCTCATAAAGCTGGTCGAAAAGTCGCAGTAACATTTGTTTCATAAGGTGAGGGAGATAAATAAAGCCAATGAAAAACATCATAAACAGAACCTTTTTTGGTCGTAACGCAACCATCTCCTTTCTCTTTGTACTCGGCATATTTTTCGTCGTCGGCTTTGCCTGCGGTGGTTCGGGTACGCCGCCACCGTCGCAGTACGTCGGCTCCTGGACCGGGGCCGATGGCACGACGATGACGATCCGCTCGGACGGGTCAGCCGACTATAAATCGGGCAGTTCGTCGGTTAGCGGCGGCGGTGTGACGATCGACGAAGCGGCGAAAACACTCAAGATCACGTTCGCCTCGTTGGGGCCGACATTTAAGATCGACAAAGCGCCGGATGGCAACCAGATGACGCTCGACGGTGTCGTTTTCAAAAAGGGCGGCAGCTCCGACTCAAAATCCGATTTGAAATCCGACAGCTCAACACCCGAAATTCCCAGCAACGATAGGCTCCAGACGCTCGTAAAGACGACTTTCATGGATTTTAGCGATGCCGTCCAAGCTGGCGATTTTACCGATTTTCACAAGACCGTAGCAAAGGTCTGGCAGGAAGACTCGTCAGCCGACGAAATGAAAACCGCGTTCAAATCCTTTGTCGATAACAAGGAAAGTTATAATTTCAAAAAGGCGGTTGCGTCGCTGGATGCAACATTCTCGCCTTCTCCGGCGATCGAGAAAGTCTCGGACCTCAATGCTCTCGTGCTAAAAGGCTATTACCCGACAAAGGGGCAGCGTGCCAATTTTGACCTCAAATACACCAAGGAAGACGGCAACTGGAAATTGATCGGTGTCAATATCAAAACGACCAACCAATAGGTCGCCGCGTTTATCGACTTAAGATCCGGCGGTGTCCGGATCGTGTGCAGAAGCCCGCGCCTAAGCAAGGGCGTAACACACGGGCGTTGAATGTATCGCCCTTGCTTACGCCGCAGGCTTCTGCAATGAGAGCACCATAAGCTAAACTCTATCTTTCATTTCAATTCGCAATTTTATGAAAATTCACGAATATCAAGGCAAAGCCATCCTGAAAGAATACGGTGTTCCCGTGCCGCGCGGCATCGTTGCCCGCACGCCTGACGAGGCCGAAGCTGCGGCCAAAGAGCTCGGCACCGACGTTGTCGTTGTCAAAGCCCAGATCCACGCCGGTGGCCGCGGCAAAGGCGGCGGTGTCAAGCTTGCCAAATCGCCCGCCGAGGCCCGCGAGATTGCGGCCGCGATGCTCGGCATGACGCTCATCACGCACCAGACCGGCCCTGAAGGCCGCGTGGTCAAGACACTGCTCGTCGAGGAAGGCTTGCCGATCGACAAGGAATTTTATCTCGGCATCACACTCGATCGCGTCACGGGCCGCAATGTCTTTATGGCGTCGCAGGCCGGCGGTATGGACATTGAAAAGGTCGCCGAAGAGACGCCCGAACTAATCCTCAAAGAGACGATCGACCCGTCGGTCGGTCTTCGCGGGTTTCAGGCCCGCAAGCTGGCGTTCGGTCTCGGCATCCCTAACGACCTGATCAATCAGGCCGCGAAATTCATGCTCTCACTTTACGAGGCTTACGAGAAAACCGATGCTTCGCTCGTCGAGATCAATCCGTTTCTGCTTACTAAAGACAACCGCCTGATCGCTCTCGACGCCAAGGTCAATTTCGACGACAACGCAATGTTCCGGCACAAGGATTATGCCGATCTACGCGATCTCAACGAAGAGGAACCACTCGAAATCGAGGCCTCAAAGCACGATCTCAGCTACATCAAGCTCGATGGCAATATAGGCTGTATGGTCAACGGTGCCGGCCTCGCGATGGCGACGATGGATATCATTAAGCTCGCGGGCGGCGAGCCCGCCAATTTCCTCGATGTCGGCGGAGGTGCTTCGCAGGAGCGTGTCGAACAGGCATTTAAGATCCTGCTCGCCGATAAGAACGTCAAAGCCGTGCTGATCAACATCTTTGGCGGCATCGTCCGCTGCGACATGGTCGCCAACGGCGTGGTCGCCGCGTATAAGAATCTCGGCATGTCGATCCCGATCGTCGCCCGTCTCGAAGGCACAAACGTCGAAGAAGGCCGCCGCGTCCTCGCCGAATCCGGCATCAACATTCAGACTGGCTACGGTATGCGCGACGCCGCCGAAAAGGTCGTCGCAGCCGCTGCGTAGGCTCATCCCTAGATTTTCAAAGATCAAATTAATTTCCGGCGGGCTCCATGCCCGCCTTTTTTTGTTACAGACCTGTTTCACGCTTGTTACACGCCTATTTCACACTCAATTGAAACACGCAAATCAATGAAAACAAACAGTTTGACGGCGTTTTGACCCTCTGTTTCATCTTTTTTTGAAAAAAAACTCTTGACATCCACGTCGTTTCATATATGATACATTGTGCAATACAATGTTCGATTAGATTATCTACATGAACGTTGTATTTGTCAAGGGATTTTTGTTATGAATACAAAGAAAAAGAAGACTTTATCGACAAAACCACAACCGCGAAGGCTAAACGACTGTTTGACAGTGGCTTATCGGCACAAGGCCGCAAGGATGCTGTTTGACGAATGCTGGGGAGAGGGCGAGCTTGTCATGTTTATTGGCGAGTCGGGCGTGGGAAAGACCATATTTTCGCTGCAGTTGGGGGATGCAATCGCTCGCGGACGGCCGATCGAAGGGTTTCGAATGACGGCATTGCGGCAAAAGACGCTTTATGTCGATCTGAAACATTCCGACATGCAGATACGGGCGAGGTATGCGTCCGCCCGAGGTCGCAAATTCTCCGAGAATCTCTACTGTGAATCGCCGCCGGTCCCGGCGGATCTCGTTACCTGGCTGCATGCCACCATAAAGGCTCATGGATACCGTGTCGTTATTGTGGACGATATTTTTGCTTTGAGCCGCACGTACACTGGCACGCGCGAAACGCTTACGGCCATGCGCGAGCTTCGCCGCCTTACCCGCGAACTCTCGATCTCGATGCTCGTGCTCGCCGGTTCGCGAAAGCCGCCAAAGCAAATAGTCAGTGAGGCCGACCTCATGAGCAACCGCATATTGTGCGACGCGGCAGACAGCATATTTGCACTCGGCCATCATCCGCACAAACCAGGATACAGATATCTGATCCAGACGCGCTCCGCTATGCGGCCCGTTTACTGGACCGAACACAATGCCCCGGTCTGCAGCCTTGCACATCGGGCAGACGGCATGCTGGCGTTTTGCTTTGACAAGCGTTTTGAAGCAAAGATCGACCCCGAGCTTCGCGACCTGATCTGCAATGTCAAGTCGCAGCACGATCACGGGGCGACCTATCGCGAGATCGCCGACTGTCTGGGCATTACGTATGTTCGTGCGTGGCGGCTCAAAAAGCTATGGGTGCCGTCAATGGAAGCGGAATACGTTTTGGACGAATCCTACGATGAAGATCTTGATGATTTCGACGAAGCTGAATTTACGAAAACGGAGATAGCAGAATTTAATACTGCCGCCGCCGAGCTTAACGCTAAGCTAGACGCTGCGGAGAATGCTCCAATTGCTTATACAGTGGAGAATACGGTTACTCACACAACCGAACCCGAAAGCCCCGTATTCGACCCGTTGGCCCACCTGAAACGCTCCTGGGACAAAAACGACCGCGAGATCTTTGTCGAAACCGAAGACG
This sequence comes from Chloracidobacterium sp., assembly GCA_025362075.1. GTDB lineage: Bacteria > Acidobacteriota > Blastocatellia > Pyrinomonadales > Pyrinomonadaceae > OLB17. Next base: position 3,003 of record JANYIL010000243.1, on the reverse strand, counting down.
AACGCGGCAGACCCACCGTCTGGTATATGCCAAATTCAAAAGGTAAATTCACCCGCTACACACGGTCGGCGTATGGCCAGATCGGCCAAATCGTCGATGGGCCGATGACACAGGTTCAGTTCTGACGAATATGAATTGAGAATAATACGCGCGCTCAGTTTTTCGGCGTATAGTGGCCGGCAGCGGTAAAAACCGGAGTTAAAAAGCTACTCCGCAAAAAGCGCAAGACGTTAAACCTTTTTGCGATTGATCTTTTGGGACACTACATTTATTTACCGAAAAACAGGAAGGGCACTTACGCCGGAGTTCTACAAGAGCATTTCGCTCTACCTCCGGGCTCCACTCAACATTTGTTCCATCGCCCTTGTTCTTTGCGGAAAGACAAGCGGTTTCGGCCCTCTTCATTAGTTCGGCGAAGTCGGTTTTTCCGTCACTAACAACGAAACCAAAACTCATTTTCGTCTCAAGATCTTTTTCTTCGTAGCGAAATTTTACTGATTTAAATGAGGTTGTTTTAGAGCGAAATGATGCTAAAGAGCTTCTTTTTATTAGAATTACGAATTCGTCGCCACTAACGCGGAAAGCTTTTCCTTTTATCTTTGTCTTTTCAACAAATTCACGGTGAATAAGTTCGCCTACCTGTCCTATTGCAACATCGCCTGCGTCATGGCCATGCTCATCGTTTAGATGTTTGAATCCGTTCAAATCCCCAAAAATGACAACGTCAAAGGCACTTTCCCCGGTTCCGAGTGAAATAACTTCCTTACTTAAGGCCAAAGCATTAAGAAGGGGTGTTTTCTCATCGCTATAGCTAGCTTCTCGAACTTGATTAACTAATTCGAATAGTTGATCAATAGCCAGATCTAGTTTCATCTCTGCTCTAACCTGCGTATCTTGCGCATTATTTTTGGAAGTTCTATCTTAATCAGATTGCCATAAAGCCAATCATCCCGTTCTTCATCCGACGGAAAGCTAATACTGTCGGGAACGGTAGATTCCACAGTCCAAAAAGCATTAGGAGCATAAGTAAATGTTACTTTCACGTATCTTGGCGCCCGATAAAAGAACATTACCTCCAAATTGCGTTTTTTAAAATATTCGCGAATAGCCAGCTCAAGTGGTTGTTTTTGGTTTGCTAAACCGGCACCTAGCACACCGCCAGCCAAAGCTGCCGCCCAATCTCGCGTAAAAAGTCCAAGAGCAACGGCACCAATGATAGCGGAACCTGAGGCATCAGCAATACGGGGACGATGTGGCAAGCCATCGCCTAAAAATATAGTTTGTTCTGATACTTGACTCATTATCGATATAATAACATCTAACAAAAAAGTTCGTAAATATTTAGATACCTACTAACTTGATACGTGTCAAATCATTGCCTCATCGCACACGAGAAACTTCCGATTCTAGACTTTTATATAAACTTTCTTCCGATACAATAGCCACATGAGGAACAGCCACAGCAGGATAAAGCTGATCGCGAAGGCGAGGGATGCGTCGATCGGTTGGAATATTGGGAGATAAATGTGATTAATCACCCAACGCTGGACGCTAATTAATTTACCGTCCGAATCGGTGACGCGGTAGGCGGCGATCATGCGGGCGAAGAAGCCGGTGAAGACAAATAGGGCAAGGGCGTTGGCGCCGAAGACCTTGAACGGCCACGCCCAGCGGCTGTAGCCTTTAATGTCGATCAGCCAATAGCAAAAGCCTAGTGTTAGCAATGCGAGGCCCGTCGTTGCACAGACGTACGAGCTGGTCCACATCGCCTTATTCATTGGGAAATAGCTGTTCCAGATGAGGCCAATTGCGAGCAGGGCGACGCCGACGCCGAAAAGGCCGTTAGCCTTTTCGAGGGATGAGGGATGAGGGATGAGGGACGAATCGGAACTTTCATCCCTCATCCTTCCGCCCTCATCCCTCCGAAGCCACGTCCCGGCCAGCACACCAGAGATGGTCGTAACTATCGCCGGAATCGTCGAGAGGATTCCCTCGGGGTCATAGACCTTGCCCAAACGCCAGATATGATTTTCGGTGAGGATCATCCTGTCGATGTAAGCGGCAAGATTGCAGGCTTTGTCGCTGATCGTCGTGACCTCGCAGCCGGGGACCGGAATAACCGTCATTATCAGCCAATAGCCAAGCAGCAGAAATACCGAGATGCCGACCTGCTGTTTCCATGTTGTGTGCAGGAATATGAGCGAGGTTACAAGGTAGCAAACCGAGATACGCTGGAGTACACCGGCGATGTGGAGCGTTCCGTAGTTATAGCCGATGATGTTGTAACCAGCGAGATTCATCCCGGCGATGCCGAGCAATCCGACAATGCATAACGCGGCGGCAACCTTGTAATTCCGCAGCAGCAAAAAAAACAGTGACGCACAAAACGTCAGCCAGATCAGTATTTTGAGCGGATCGGGAGCATCGCTGGCTTGGAACTGAAAGAACGGGACAATCGACAGTGCCGCTCCGAGCAGAAAGATCGAAGCGGCCCGCGAGATGATCTTCCAATAGGCTTTGGCGTCCGGCTTTTCCGCAACTCGCTTGCCTAAGCTTATCGAGATCGATACGCCGACGATAAACAGAAAAAACGGGAAGATCCAGTCTGTGGGCGTCAGGCCATTCCACTCGGCGTGGTCGAGCGGCCAATAGACCGGCGAGCCGCCGGGATTATTAACCAAAACCATCCCGGCAATGGTCATGCCGCGAAAGACATCGAGCGAAACAAGCCGGTTAGGTGCGGTGTCACCCATATTTTTACCAAGAATAAGGAATATTAGCCGCAGATTAGCGCAGATGACGCGGATAATACAAAAAGATATATCTCATTTTTCTGATCTGCGATTATCTGCGTAAATCTGCGGCAAAAAACTCTTTACCAGCCTTCACGCTCACGCAAGCTAGTAATATGCGCCGTGTGATGTAGCGAATGCCAAGCGTATAATGCCAAGGCTCCGTCGAGCGTCCACTCGCCGGTTTCGGGGTGGATGAACTTTTTCTGAT